>NZ_JBFTOX010000170.1:0-1016 GCF_056398185.1 Cupriavidus sp. 05L310 | reverse complement strand
GCCGCAGACATGCCGGCCGAGGTCCAAATGTTTCCGTCCTGCACAAAAATCCGATCCTCGTCGACACGAACCTGAGGAAAGGTTTCCTGCAATCGTCTGGCATGCAGCCAGTGGGTGGTAGCAGTCTTTCCGTCCAGCACGCCGGCCTCGGCAAGCGCGAACGCGCCCGTGCAGATGCCCGCGACACGTCGTGCCTCGCTGGCCGCGCGGCTGATGTAGGACTTCAGCCCGGGATCCAGGGGGCCGGGGACACGAACCCCCGCAACCATCAACGTATCGGGCATCGCGTCCAACTTGGTGGTCACGATCCCCAAGCCAATCGTCGAGTGAACGATACCGCCGTATTGGGAGAGGATCGTCATGCGGTAGCCCTCTTCGCCGAGCTCCACATTGGCCAGTTCGAACGCGGATAGCGCCGAGAGACCGATGACCTGGAATCCATTTTCTAGAATCAAGCCGATTTGCCGCATTACTTCTCTCGTGTTACGTCAGCGTCTCAATGACAGTTTCCTGAGACTCTCGCGCAATCTATTCCCGGCGCCTAACGCTGTCAAGTCGACTGCCTGAGTCGAGCGCCACGCAGCCCGAAGATGTCCGGAATCTCCGCGAATTCGTCTGTCCGCGGAGACACGTCCAACCCTATCCTTGCCATGCCTTCGCGGCGCCCCCGCAGGCGTGGGGCTCCGCCCCGGAACCGGCAACCGAACAAGCATGCCCAGCAATCGCACATGCGACGAGCGGCCACTCGTCTACATTGTCGACGACGAAGACGCAATCCGCACATCTTTGTGCAGCCTCCTCCGCTCCGCCGGCTTTGCCGCGCGTACCTTCGAGCACACAGCCACCTTTAACGCGTCCGAGAAGCCCGACCGACCGAGCTGCTTGCTGCTCGACGTCCGCCTGCAAGGTGAAAGCGGACTCTACTTTCAGCAAAAGGCCACCGAGGTCCATCGCATGCCCTTCATCTTCATGACGGGCTTCCCCGACATCGGCAGTTGCCTGCGCGCCATGAAAGC
>NZ_JBFTOX010000169.1:0-1016 GCF_056398185.1 Cupriavidus sp. 05L310 | reverse complement strand
GCTTTCATGGCGCGCAGGCAACTGCCGATGTCGGGGAAGCCCGTCATGAAGATGAAGGGCATGCGATGGACCTCGGTGGCCTTTTGCTGAAAGTAGAGTCCGCTTTCACCTTGCAGGCGGACGTCGAGCAGCAAGCAGCTCGGTCGGTCCGGCTTCTCGGACGCGTTAGAGGTGGCTGTGCCCTCGACGGTACACGCGGCAAAGCCGGCGGAGCGGAGGAGGCTGGACAAAGATGTGCGGATTGCATCTTCGTCGTCGACGATGCAGACGAGTGGCCGCTCGTCGCATGTGCGATTGCTGGGCATGCTTGTTCGGTTGCCGGTTCCGGGGCGGAGCCCCATGCCTGCGGGGGCGCCGCGAAGGCATGGCAAGGATAGGGTTGGACGTGTCTCCGCGGACAGACGAAATCGCGGAGATTCCGGACATCTTCAGGCTGCGCGGCGCTCGACTCAGGCAGTCGACTTGACGGCGTTGGGCGCCGGGAATAGATTGCGCGAGAGTCTCACGAAACTGTCATTGGGACGCTGACGTAACGAGAAAGAAGCAATGCGGCAAATCGGCTTGATTCTAGAAAATGGATTCCAGGTCATCGGTCTCTCGGCGCTATCCGCGTTTGAACTGGCCAATGTGGAGCTCGGCGAAGAGGGCTACCGCATGACGATCCTCTCCCAATACGGAGGTATCGTTCATTCGACGATTGGCTTGGGGATCGTGACCACCAAATTCGACACGATGCCCGATACGTTGATGGTTGCGGGGATTCGTGTCCCGGGCCCCCTGGATCCCGGGCTGAAGTCCTACATCAGCCGTGCGGCCCACGAGGCACGACGTGTCGCGGGCATCTGCACGGGCGCGTTCGCGCTTGCAGAGGCCGGCGTGCTGGACGGAAAGACTGCTACCACCCACTGGCTGCATGCCAGACGATTGCAGGAAACCTTTCCTCAGGTTCGTGTCGACGAGGATCGGATTTTTGTGCAGGACGGAAACATTTGGACCTCGGCCGGCATGTCTGCGGC
>NZ_JBFTOX010000168.1:0-1109 GCF_056398185.1 Cupriavidus sp. 05L310 | reverse complement strand
CGCTGCTCGTGGGCGGCGATATAGTGAACCGTCTTCTTCACCAGCGCGGGCAGCGGCTTGAGTATCTCCGCGGCCCAGCCGGAGTGGCCGCTGGCCAGCCAGCGCGGCAGGCCAAGGGAATGGTGCATGGAGTCGCTGGTGCCCACCGTGGCCACCGAGTCGAACAGCCCGAGGAAGCGGATATCCGTGTCAATGCCGGCGAACTTGCCGTCTTGCAGCGCATCCTGGAACCAGTAGCAAAAGGCACGCGCCTGGACCGCGCCGCGCGAGAAGCCGAACACCGACACGGACACGAACGGGATCCGGGGCAGCCGCTTGACATCGAGCCTGGCGCGCAGCTTCTTCGACAGTTCCTGCGTCAGCGGCGCGAACCAGTCCTTGCGCTTGCGCGGCGGGTCCTCCGGGTCGGGCCGCTGCTGGTGGTCGACGCGGCGCTCGTAGTCCTTGATCTTCGCGGCGATCTCGTCATCGTCCATCATGGACTCGCCGCCAAAGGCCGCCCGGTGCACGGCGTTGTAGATCTGCAKCAGGCCCCACAGGATGCGGGCCTGCCCGCCGGCGGCGAAGGCCCGCCCGTAGGTGCTTTCGCCCATCTCGCCAATTTGCGGAAAGGGGGTGCCCACGCCTGGCAGGTAGACGCGGTAAAAGTACTCGCCCTCCCCCGGCGTATTTCCCTCTTCAGCAGGATAGGCATTGTGCAGGCGAACGATATTGCTATGAAAGCGCTTGGCGGGTTCCGGTTTTTTGTAGTCCCGCTCCATGTTGTTGTTGGTGCCGTCGAAGAACAGCCCCACGTTGACCAGGATCTGGCAAACCGGCTGGCGCACGAACGTGCAGGCGGGCTTGGTCCCCAACACGCGGAAAACCTCGCGCGGCGTCAGGCTGCAGCATTCGGCCGGATCCGGCGGGAGCGTGCGGTCGGGGGCAGCGATATAGCGCTTCATTGTTGGGGCTCCTTCGATTTGTTTGGATTAACCGGATAGGGAATGGGGTGGTTGAGGCTATGTGAGTCGTAGCGCGCCGACACGACCACGCGGACCACGTCGTTCGGATAGATGTGGGCATAGATGGTGCCTGCCTTGGTGTAGGGCTCGACCTCGACCACCTTG
>NZ_JBFTOX010000167.1:0-1123 GCF_056398185.1 Cupriavidus sp. 05L310 | reverse complement strand
AGAACGTCTGCACGTTCTTTTTGCTTGGCTTGATGAGCAGCGTTCCCGAGTACTTCCGGAAATTCCACCCAAGGAAGTCGAAGCCGTTGGCAATGTGGACAATCCGCGTTTTCTCCGTCGATAGCGTCAGCCCCCGTACTGCTAGGAACTCCTCTACCCACGGCTTCACTTCGTGCTCCAAAACATCCGGCGTACTGCCGGTGATCACGAAGTCGTCTGCGTACCGCACGACGTTCACCTTATGCTTCCGTACGTTGGCGACGCCGAGTTTTGTCCGCAAGGACTCCACCAGTTGCCGTTCCAACCCGTTCAATGCCACGTTTGCCAGAGTCGGGGAAATGATGCCCCCCTGTGGTGTTCCGGCTTCGGTCACCTGAAACTGGCCCTGAAATACCACGCCAGCCTTCAGCCACTTTCGCAGAATTGCTCTGTCCATCGGGACGTTGCGTTCCAGCCAGTCGTGACTGATATGGTCAAAGCACCCCTTGATATCCGCCTCTAGTACCCATTGAGCCGAAGCCTTCTGGGACAACGAGACAAATAGCTGGGACATGGCATCCGCAGTAGAGCGATTGATCCGGAACCCATAGGAGTTCGGATCGCTCGTCCCTTCGGACACCGGTTCCAGCGCCAGCAGATACAGGGCCTGCATGGCTCGGTCCAACATGGTCGGAATACCCAGAGGGCGTTCCTTCCCATTGGACTTGGGGATAAAGACCCTCCGTAATGGCATGGGCCGATACCCCCGGCGTTTCAACCGTCCGATGGCTTCCCATCGGACTTCAGGCGAGTCCCACTTTTCGCGGTCAACACCTACTGTCCGCGCACCTTGGTTCTCCGTCACTCGTCGCACCGCCGATGCCTTGGCGGACCACGAGCGGGTCAGGGACCGTTGCAGGGCTTTCACTCTGCGCCAATCCCCTTCCTGTGTTGCCTTCGCAATTCGAATCTGCATTACCCGAACGTTTCGCTCAACGCGGCGCCAATTGATGTCGCCCCATCGCTGCGGTACGCCGGAGGGCGCAGATTCATCCTTGCGGATCAATGCTTCCATGCTGCTCTCCTATCTTGAGGATCCTCCCCAAAATCAAGAGACAACATGCCCCTTGAGGGACAGTTGCCC
>NZ_JBFTOX010000166.1:0-1189 GCF_056398185.1 Cupriavidus sp. 05L310 | reverse complement strand
CTTGGTGAAGGTTTCCTTCAGCGGCTTCGCCACCGGTGCAGCCGCAGCGGCCTTCTTTGCCGGTGCTACTGCCTTCTTGGCCGGCGCTGCCTTCTTGGCGGCAGGCTTGGCCGGGGTCTTTACGACAGCTTTCGCTTTGGTTGCCATGGATTCTTTCGTCTGGTTACTCGTTGATATGTCGCCGTGGAGGCGTCCGCGAGAATAGCAAACTCTATGCGGTATGTGGGACCTGGGGACACCAACACTTACAACTGAGCATCAATGGTGGCCCTGATCCGGTCGCAGGTTCTCGTGCTGGCCAGCCCAAGCAGCTTGCTGACTTCATCGCGGTTGCGCCCGGCAAGTAGCAGCCGCCGGCAGTAGGTGTTGCGCAGCACCCGCGGGCTCATGTCTTGCGCTTCGAAGTCGATCGCGAGGAGCGCCGCTCGCACGATATTGCCAAGACTCATATCCGTGATCGGCTCGCCGCTGGCCTGGAGTGAGAACACGAGGTCGCCAACGATCGGAAGGGTCTGCCGGCGAACGCACCACTCGGTCAGGATCGGCACCGCGAACGCGGCGAGGTGGATCGTGCGGGTATCACGCGCGCCGTGGGCTGGCACGTGCAAGTAGGGCGGGGCAGCATCGGGCTGCAGGTCCTCCCGGCGGGCCGTGCGGCCTTCCAATGCCGTGACGCCGGTGCCGAGGAAGAGCGCCACGATGGCGCGGTTGCGCAAGGCCGCCGGATCATCCCCTGCGTGCGGCTGCACCCAAGCCTGCAGGCGGGCGTCCGCGTCCTCGGGCAGGTAGATGGGATCCGGCTCGGCCTTCGGCCACTGACCGTCGCGGACCAATTGACCGGCTGGATTGCTCTTGCGCACGCCGATGGCAACCAAGTGGCGGCACAACCGGTCCAGCAGTTTCAGATAGCGCATGCGCGTGGCGGCACTGTAGCCGCGCGCGTCGGGCGCCTGCCAGAARGTATCGATATGGTCAGGACCGAAGGTGGCCACGGTGGCGTCGACGTCGAGCAGATGACGCCGGAAGTGCTCGAACATGGCCTGATGCTGGATGATCGAGCGGGCCGCGAAAGGGCGCCGGTCCGCGCCGGATGCCTCGCGGCGCTGCCAATCGGCGTAGGCGAGGGTGGGATTGGTGAGCCAGAGGCTGTCGACGGGTGTCATGACCGCATTTATATACTGAATTCCGC
>NZ_JBFTOX010000165.1:0-1191 GCF_056398185.1 Cupriavidus sp. 05L310 | reverse complement strand
AGTCGAGGATCTTTGCCACGACGCCGGCGCCGACGGTACGACCGCCTTCACGGATGGCGAAACGCAGGCCTTCTTCCATGGCGATCGGGGCAATCAGCTTGACCGTGATCGACACGTTGTCACCCGGCATGACCATTTCCTTGTCCTTCGGCAGCTCGATCGAGCCAGTCACGTCGGTCGTACGGAAGTAGAACTGCGGGCGGTAGTTGTTGAAGAACGGGGTGTGACGGCCGCCTTCGTCCTTCGACAAGATGTAGACCTCGCCGGTGAAGTGCGTGTGCGGCTTGATCGAACCCGGCTTGCACAGCACTTGGCCGCGCTCGACGTCTTCGCGCTTCGTGCCGCGCAGCAGCAGACCCACGTTGTCGCCGGCTTGACCTTGGTCCAGCAGCTTGCGGAACATTTCCACGCCGGTGCAGATGGTCTTGACCGTCGGCTTGATACCAACGATTTCGATTTCTTCACCGACCTTGATGATGCCGCGCTCGATACGACCGGTCACAACCGTGCCACGGCCCGAGATCGAGAACACGTCTTCCACCGGCATCAGGAAGGTACCGTCGATGGCACGTTCCGGCGTCGGGATGTAGGTGTCCAGCGCGTCGGCCAGGGCCAGGATCGCCACTTCGCCCAGTTCGCCCTTGTCGCCTTCCAGTGCCAGCTTGGCCGAACCCTTGATGATCGGGGTGTCGTCGCCGGGGAATTCGTACTTGGACAAGAGCTCGCGCACTTCCATTTCGACCAGCTCGAGCAGCTCGGCGTCGTCGACCATGTCGCACTTGTTCAGGAACACGATGATGTAAGGCACGCCAACCTGGCGGGCCAGCAGGATGTGTTCGCGGGTCTGGGGCATGGGGCCGTCAGCGGCCGAGCACACCAGGATCGCGCCGTCCATCTGCGCTGCGCCCGTGATCATGTTCTTCACATAGTCAGCGTGGCCCGGGCAGTCAACGTGTGCGTAGTGACGGTTAGCCGTTTCGTACTCGACGTGGGCGGTATTGATGGTAATACCGCGCGCCTTTTCTTCCGGTGCTGCGTCGATTTCGTCGTACTTCTTGGCGGCGCCGCCAAACTTGGCTGCCAGCACCGTAGCAATCGCGGCCGTCAGCGTGGTCTTGCCATGGTCAACGTGACCAATCGTGCCAACGTTCACGTGCGGCTTAGTCCGCTCGAACTTTTCCTTTGCCATTT
>NZ_JBFTOX010000164.1:0-1295 GCF_056398185.1 Cupriavidus sp. 05L310 | reverse complement strand
AACGCTGTTGGCTGTGCGGGTATGGGAGGTTGGAAAAAGCGAATGCCGGGCTGTAATGGTTCGGATAGGGGTTGAAACATCATCCCACGCGAAAGCGGGCAGACTTCCAACTGGTCTTTCGTCGCAAGACGGCTGACTGAACTCGCTTGATGTTCAATTTTCTTCCCTTGAGGGGCAACTGTCCCTCAAGGGGCATGTTGTCTCTTGATTTTGGGGAAGATCCTCAAGATAGGAGAGCAGCATGGAAGCATTGATCCGCAAGGATGAATCTGCGCCCTCCGGCGTACCGCAACGATGGGGCGACATCAATTGGCGCCGTGTCGAACGGAACGTTCGAGCAATGCAGATTCGAATTGCGAAGGCAACACAGGAAGGGGACTGGCGCCGGGTGAAAGCCCTGCAACGGTCTCTGACCCGCTCGTGGTCCGCCAAGGCATCGGCGGTACGACGAGTGACGGAGAACCAAGGTGCGCGGACGGTAGGTGTTGACCGCGAACAGTGGAACTCGCCTGAAGTCCGATGGGAAGCCATTGGGCGGTTGAAGCGCCGGGGGTATCGACCCAAGCCATTAAGGAGGGTCTTTATTCCCAAATCCAATGGAAAGGAGCGCCCTCTGGGCATTCCGACCATGTTGGATCGAGCCATGCAGGCGTTATACCTGCTGGCGCTGGAACCGGTGTCCGAAGGGACGAGCGATCCGAACTCGTATGGGTTCCGGATCAATCGCTCTACCGCGGACGCCATGTCTCAGCTATTTGTCTCGCTATCCCAGAAGGCTTCGGCTCAATGGGTGTTAGAGGCGGATATCAAAGGTTGCTTTGACCATATCAGCCACGACTGGCTGGAGCGCAATGTCCCTATGGACAAAGTGATCCTGCGGAAATGGCTGAAAGCTGGCGTGGTATTTCAGGGTCAGCTTCAGGCGACCGAGGCCGGAACACCACAGGGGGGCATCATTTCCCCGACTCTGGCAAACGTGGCGCTGAACGGGTTGGAACGACAATTGGTGGAGTCCTTGCGGACAAAACTCGGAGTCGCCAACGTACGGAAGCATAAGGTGAACGTCGTGCGGTACGCAGACGACTTCGTGATCACCGGCAGTACGCCGGATGTTTTGGAGCACGAAGTGAAGCCGTGGGTAGAGGCGTTCCTAGCAGTACGGGGGCTGACGCTATCGACGGAGAAAACGCGGATTGTCCACATTGCCAACGGCTTCGACTTCCTTGGGTGGAATTTCCGGAAGTACTCGGGAACGCTGCTCATCAAGCCAAGCAAAAAGAACGTGCAGACGTTCT
>NZ_JBFTOX010000163.1:0-1323 GCF_056398185.1 Cupriavidus sp. 05L310 | reverse complement strand
CAATCCACCCAAGTTAAGCATCAACAATTAGGCATCAACAGGCCTTATAAGCAGCATGTCGATGAGGTTTGTGGCGAGGCGGACGAGGCTTGGCGCGATCCGGCCGCACGCGATGGATACGTGTTGCGATCACGGCCAAGGTCTCATTCAGAGCGGCCTTGGCCCAGCGCAAGCCGAGCAGCGCCGCTGACAGGACAGGTTTGAGGGCGGTGATGGCGTAGGCACGGTTGATCCGATGCTCCGAGCCAATCTCATATTCCTGTGCGGCGGTGAGGCAGCACAGGGCGTGGAGGTTGTCGCTCAGGATTTTGGCGCCGAAGTCCTGCCTGGCAGCCAACTGCGACAGGCCGGACAGGTGTTCGAGTGCCATGCGGTGTTTGAGACGTTTAAACGCCTCCTCCAGGCGCCAGCGCTGATGGTAGAGATCGCGGAAGGTGGCAGCCGGATATCGGTGCATGTCGAGCAGATTGGTGATGAGCACGCGCACCTTACCGGCTGGCGAGATCTGCCGGATCAGCCGAACGGTCTGCGGGGAAGCCGCACACTCATAGTCGCGCGCGTCAATGCGGGCTGGAGCCGGGAGCGTAACGATGGCCTCGACACGGTCAGAGCGCACGAAGCGCCGTACGGCAGCAAAGCCGCTGCCGTCGGCGCGCATGCAGAAAGGGATGTTTCGTTGGTTGAGCACGGCCACCAGCCAGCGGGCTGGGTAGCCGCGGTCGAGCAAAAGCAAGTCGTCGGATTGCAGGCGGTCCAGATGCTCGAACAGGATCTGGCGTTCGTTCTCGTGCACGCTGTGCAGTGACGCGGTGAGCATGATCTCGGCCTCAGGCAGGTACAGGCCAAAGGCGAGTTGATCGCGGGTGGCGGCTCGAGGGAGATGGCTGTGGCGGATGGCGAAACGCAGGTGTGAGGCGTCCGCGGCGACCAACCGAAAGCCATGCCAGCGTGGCAAATGTTTGGACACTTGCTGAAGCAGCCAGTCATTGAGGTGAGCAAAGACATCGCCGCTGAGTTTGCTGCGAGCCTGGGCGAACGCTTGTTCACTGACGCGTCGGCACAAGGTATTTTGGCGGGCGAGTGCGGCGAAGAATTGATCGAGTTCGGCTTGCACCCCCATGCGCAAGTTGCCAAGCATGAAGGTGATCAGTGTCGGCAGGGTGAGCTTACGCTGACGGGTGAATGCGGCCGGATGTTCGGGATGACGGGCCAGATCGCGAAAGACCTGGGTGTGCAGATATTGGGTAAGCGTAGCGAACAGATCGGACAGGGGCATCAGAGCCAAGCGAAGATCGAGAAATGATCCTCTATTGGCCGCCGCCC
>NZ_JBFTOX010000162.1:0-1347 GCF_056398185.1 Cupriavidus sp. 05L310 | reverse complement strand
TGGCCTGAATCGCGATCCGGCGGTCCTAGCCGCGCTGTGGAAGCCATACACGCAGGCCAGCCGCGAGTTGCTCGTCGCGCCCGTGCAGCGGGATCTGGAGGCGTCCCTGGTGGATCTCGTGCAACTGCCGACCACGGTGCTGGATGAGGCCACCAACCGGGTGGCGCTGAGCGGCCACCAGGCGCTCAAGTCCTACCTGATGCTGGCCAACCCCGAGCGCGCCGAGCCAGCCTTCCTGGCTCCGCAACTGGTGCAGCATTGGTCCACCGATGCCAGGCTCACCCCGGGGGAGCAGCAGGATCTCTCCGAGCGGCTGCTCAAGTTCTATGCGCAGCACCTGCAGGCTAACCCGGCCTTGCGCGTCGAGTCGCGGCCCGAACTGGTCGCCGGCGCACGCCAGACGCTGCTGGCCGTGATCGGGGAGCGCAACGCCGAGGACACCGTCTATCGGGACGTGATCCATGCCTTTGGAGAGAACGGTGGCAGCAAGTACCCAGACCAGACCCTGGCGTCCCTGACCGCTGGCACCGATACCCGGGGGCTGGTGCGCTCCACCGCCATCGTGCCTGGCGTCTTCACCCGCCAGGCGTATGAGGGCTATGTGGCGCCCGCGATCGAGCAAGCCGCCAAGCGCACGGAAATCGCCAATGACTGGGTGCTGACCGACGGCAAGCCGTCACAGGCGCAACAGGCACAGCAAACGGCAGGCCGCTCGGCCGAAGCGCTGCAGGCAGCCCTGACCGAGCAGTACTTTGCCGATTACGCGGAGCGCTGGCAGGGCTTCATGAACAGCCTGCAATGGGAACCGGCGCCGACCCTGCCGGCTGCGATCGATCAGCTCAAGCTGATGGCCGACGCGCGCCAGTCACCGGTGATCGCGCTGATGAAGTCGCTCGAATACCAGGGTGGCGCCGGCGCTCGCAAGGACACGCTGTCCGATACGCTGGTGGCCAAGGCGCAGGATCTGCTGGGCAAGAAGGAGGCCGGGCCCGAGGTGGCGAAGCCGGACGCCGCGGGGCCGCTCGGCGCTGCCTTTGGCCCGGTGCTGCGGCTGGTAGGTCAGACCCAGACCGGGCAGGGCACCAGCGGTGAGCTGAGCCTGCAACGGTTCCTCGACCGCGCAACGGCGCTGCGTCTGCGCCTGCAGCAGGTCAGCAACAGCGCCGATGCCGACGCGCAGGCCCGGCAAATGGCGCAGGCGCTGTTCCAGGGCAAGGGCTCGGAACTCGCCGACACCCAGGCCTATGCCCAACTGATGGCGGCCAGCCTCGGCAGCCAGTGGGCGGGCATGGGCGAGACGCTGTTCGTGCGGCCCATCGCGCAGGCGACGCAGACGGTGCTGCAACC
>NZ_JBFTOX010000161.1:0-1355 GCF_056398185.1 Cupriavidus sp. 05L310 | reverse complement strand
GGTTGCAGCACCGTCTGCGTCGCCTGCGCGATGGGCCGCACGAACAGCGTCTCGCCCATGCCCGCCCACTGGCTGCCGAGGCTGGCCGCCATCAGTTGGGCATAGGCCTGGGTGTCGGCGAGTTCCGAGCCCTTGCCCTGGAACAGCGCGCCTGCGCGTCGGCATCGGCGCTGTTGCTGACCTGCTGCAGGCGCAGACGCAGCGCCGTTGCGCGGTCGAGGAACCGTTGCAGGCTCAGCTCACCGCTGGTGCCCGCGTTGGTGCCCGCGTTGGTGCCAGCATTGGCGCCGGCGGCTTGGCCCTGTGCCACCAGCCGCAGCACCGGGCCAAAGGCCGCTCCGAGCGGTCCCGCCGCGTCCGGCTTCGCCACCTCGGGTGCGGCCTCCTTCTTGCCCAGCAGGTCCTGCGCCTTGGCCACCAGCGTATCGGACAGCGTGTCCTTGCGCGCGCCGGCGCCACCCTGGTATTCGAGCGACTTCATCAGCGCGATCACCGGTGACTGGCGCGCGTCGGCCATCAGCTTGAGTTGATCGATCGCAGCCGGCAGGGTCGGCGCCGGTTCCCATTGCAGGCTGTTCATGAAGCCCTGCCAGCGCTCCGCGTAATCGGCGAAGTATTGCTCGGTCAGGGCTGCCTGTAGCGATTCGGCCGATCGGGCTGCCGTTTGCTGCCCCTGTGGCGGTTTGCCGTCGGTCAGCACCCAGTCATTGGCGATTTCCGTACGCTTGGCGGCCTGCTCGATTGCGGGAACCACGTAGTCCTCATAGGCCTGCCGGGTAAAGACGCCGGGAACGATGGCGGCGGTCCGCACCAGCCCCCGGGTATCGGTGCCGGCGGTCAGGGACGCCAGGGTCTGGTCCGGATACTTGCTGCCACCGTTCTCACCAAAGGCTTGGATCATGCCCTGGTAGACAGTGGCCTCGGCGTTGCGCTCCCCGATCACGGCCAGCAGCGTCTGGCGTGCGCCGGCGACCAGTTCTGGCCGCGGCTCGATGCGCCAGGCCGGGTTGGCCTGCAGGTGCTGCGCATGGAACTTGAGCAGCCGCTCCGAGAGATCCAACTGCTCGCCCGGGGTAATTCGGGCATCGGTGGACCAATGCTGCACCAGTTGCGGGGTCAGGAATGCCGGCTCGGCGCGCTCGGGGTTGGCCAGCATCAGGTAGGACTTGAGCGCCTGGTGGCCACCCAGCGCCACCCGATTGGTTACCTCATCCAGCACCGTGGTCGGCAGTTGCACGAGATCCACCAGGGACGCCTCCAGATCCCGCTGCACGGGCGCGACGAGCAACTCGCGGCTGGCCTGCGTGTATGGCTTCCACAGCGCGGCTAGGACCGCCGGATCGCGATTCAGGCCA
>NZ_JBFTOX010000160.1:0-1385 GCF_056398185.1 Cupriavidus sp. 05L310 | reverse complement strand
CCGCGGGTCCATCCATGCCTTGATCGGCCCCAACGGCGCCGGCAAGACCACGTGCTTCAACCTGCTCACCAAGTTCCTAGAGCCGACGACCGGCACGATCCTGTTCAACGGCATCGACATCACGCGCGAGAAACCGGCGCAGATCGCCCGGCGCGGCGTGATCCGTTCGTTCCAGATCTCGGCCGTGTTCCCGCACCTGACGGTGCTGGAGAACGTGCGCATCGGCCTGCAGCGGCAGCTCGGCACGTCCTATCATTTCTGGCGCAGCGAGAACACGCTCGACACGCTCAACGGGCGCGGCATGGAGYTGCTCGATCAGGTCGGCCTGACCGACGTCGCGCAGACCGTGACCGTCAACCTGCCGTATGGCCGCAAGCGCGCGCTGGAGATCGCCACCACGCTGGCGATGGAGCCGGAGCTGATGCTGCTCGACGAACCCACCCAGGGCATGGGCCATGAGGACGTGGCGCGTGTCACCGAACTGATCCGCAAGGTGGCGGTGGGGCGCACCATCCTGATGGTCGAACACAATATGAACGTGGTCTCGTCGATCGCCGACAAGATCACGGTATTGCAGCGCGGCGCGATCCTGGCCGAAGGGCCGTACGCCGAAGTATCGAAAGACCCGCGCGTGATGGAGGCCTACATGGGCACCGTCGACGCTGAACTGCAGGGCGCGCACTGAGGAGCCAGGATGAGCACAACGCCCGCACTAGAAATCAAGGACCTGCACGCCTGGTACGGCGAATCGCACATCCTGCATGGCGTGGACCTGACCGTGAATCCCGGCGAGGTGGTGACGCTGCTGGGCCGCAACGGGGCCGGGCGCACCACCACGCTGCGCGCGATCATGGGCCTGACCGGCCAGCGCAAGGGTTCGATCCGCGTCAACGGCACCGAGACCATCGGCATGCCGACGCACAAGATCGCGCATTGCGGCATCGGTTACTGCCCGGAAGAGCGGGGCATYTTCGCCAGCCTGTCGTGCGAGGAAAACCTGCTGCTGCCGCCGCTGCTGAAAGGGCAGGGCGGCAGCGCGGTCACCGGCATGAGCGAGGCCGAGATCTACGACATGTTCCCCAACCTGAAGGAGCGCCGCCAGAGCCAGGGCACGCGCCTGTCTGGCGGCGAGCAGCAGATGCTGGCGGTTGGCCGTATCCTGCGCACGGGGGCCAACCTGCTGCTGCTCGACGAGATCTCCGAGGGCCTGGCGCCGGTGATCGTGCAGGCGCTGGCGCGCATGATCCTGATGCTCAAGAAGAAGGGCTACACGGTGGTGATGGTGGAGCAGAACTTCCGCTTCGCCGCGCCGCTGGCCGATCGCTTTTATGTGATGGAACACGGCACCATCGTCGAGCGCTTCGCGGCCGCGGAGCTGCAGGCCA
>NZ_JBFTOX010000159.1:0-1387 GCF_056398185.1 Cupriavidus sp. 05L310 | reverse complement strand
GGGCCTGTCAGGAATTTTGTGTTTAGGGCATAACATGTCGCTAAGGAGCATGTCATGCCACGTAAAACGAAGACCAGTCAGGCTGCCGACCGTGAGCTGCCGACCATTCCCGAGGAGCTGATTGCCCATTTCGTAAAGGGCCCCATGACCGCTGAGGCGGTTCAGGACGCCTCGATGGCGTTCAAGAAGGCCCTGATCGAGCGCGCCCTAGGCGCCGAACTGGGCCATCATTTGGGCTATGCCCCTGGCGCCGAGCGCCCGGCCGGCACGGCCAACCAGCGCAACGGCAAGAGCGCCAAGACAGTCCTGRCTGAGGACGGCCCGCTGCGGGTCGACATCCCGCGCGACCGCGACGGCAGCTTCGATCCAATCCTGATTCCCAAGCACGAGCGACGTTTCACCGGGTTCGATGACAAGATCATCGCCATGTATGCCCGGGGCATGACCGTGCGCGAGATCCAGGCGTTCCTGGCCGAGCAGTACCGCACCGAGGTCTCGCCCGAGTTCATCAGCTCGGTGACCGATGCGGTGATGGACGAAGTCACTGCCTGGCAGGCCCGCCCGCTGGAGGTGATGTACCCGGTGGTGTTCTTCGACGCGCTGCGTGTCAAGATGCGTGAGGACGGCGTGGTGCGCAACAAAGCCGTCTACCTGGCTTTGGGCGTGCTGCCAGACGGCACGCGCGACATCCTGGGCCTGTGGATCGAGACCACCGAAGGCGCCAAGTTCTGGATGAAGGTGTTCAATGACCTGAAGACTCGCGGTACCCAGGACATCCTGATCGCGGTCACCGACGGGCTCAAGGGCATGGAGCAGGCCCTGAATGCGGTGTTCCCCCAAACCACGCTGCAGACCTGCGTCGTGCACCTGATCCGCAACAGCCTGGAGTACGCCAGTTGGAAGGAGCGCCGGGCGGTGGCTGCCGCGCTTAAGCCCGTGTACACGGCACCCACCGTCGAAGCAGCGCTGGCGGAGTTGGAGGCCTTCGAGAAAGGCGAATGGGGCAAGCGGTACACACCGATCGCGGCATCCTGGCGCCGCGCCTGGGATCAAGTGATCCCGTTCTTTACGTTCCCACCGGCGATCCGAAAGATCATTTACACAACAAATGCCATTGAGAGCATCAATGCGCAGTTGCGCAAGATCATCAAGACGCGAGGGCACTTCCCTAGCGACGAGGCGGCGACCAAGCTGCTGTGGCTGGCCCTGCGCAACATCACCGGGAAATGGGGCAGTTCAACGCACGACTGGAAGGCGGCCATGAACCAGTTTGCAGTTCTCTATGAGGACCGCTTCACCCACCCACATCGTTGAGATAATGCTGGCTCACCCGTCCCGTTGACGGCGAGCCTTTACCTGCCCTGCACACAAAAAAACTGACAGCCCC
>NZ_JBFTOX010000158.1:0-1434 GCF_056398185.1 Cupriavidus sp. 05L310 | reverse complement strand
GGGCGCGAGCGCGGCCTGCCATGCGCTGGGCGTGCCGCGCGGCACGCCTGCCCGGCAGCGGGCCCACCTGCGTCGCATTGCCTTCATCGGTCCACTGCCACGGTCCACTGCCCGGCCCCGGCCACCGTTGGCTCTGGACGCCCTGGAAAACCAGGTGCTGCTGGACACCCTTAACAGCGAGCGCTTCGCCGACACCGCGCCGGCGGCGATACACGCCACGTTGCTCGACGAGGGCCGCTACCTGGGTTCGGTGCGCACCATGTACCGGTTGCTGGCGGTCAATGGCGGCTCGCGCGAGCGACGCAACCAGCTTGTCCATCCGGCCTACACCAGGCCCGAGTTGCTGGCGCGCGCGCCTAACCAGGTGTGGTCGTGGGACATCACCAAACTCAAGGGACCAGCGAGATGGACGTGCTTCCACCTCTACGTCATCCTGGACATCTTCAGCCACCATGTCGTGGGCTGGTTGATCGCCGGGCGCGAGAGCGCCGAGCTCGCTGAACAGCTCATCGCCGACAGCGTGGCACGCCACGATATCGCCCCCGGCGTGCTCACGCTTCATGCCGATCGCGGTGCCAGCATGCGCTCCAAACCGGTGGCTGCGTTGTTGGTCGACCTGGACATCACGAAAAGCCACAGCCGGCCTCACGTATCTGACGATAATCCCTTCTCGGAGTCGCAGTTCAAGACGATGAAGTACCGTCCGGACTTCCCCGCGCGCTTCGGCTGCATTGAGGATGCGCGCACCCACTGCCAGGCCTTCTTCGCCTGGTACAACACCGTGCATCGGCACTCGGGCATCGGATTCATGACGCCGCACAGCGTTCATTACGGGCTCGCCCAGGAGTTGCGCCTCACCCGTCAGGCAGCTCTCGACACAGCATTCCGGGCGTCCCCGAAAAGGTTTAAAGGGCGTCGCCCTGAACCACCGCGGCTGCCCACAGCAGTCTGGATCAACCCGCCGCCATCGGAGGCCATTACCCCGAACACACCACAACCCGGCACAGTAAATTCATGAAGCCAGGTGACGCAAAGTCATTGACACGTTCCGCTCTCGCAACCGATCATTGACGGTCTGACGGTCAAAGCGACGATCCAGCCAAGTCAGCCACCCGTCGATCTCATCGCGTAAGTCTTCCAACACGATTGGCTCCTCGCGCAGCGATTCGAGCCAATCGAGGAACTCATACTCACTGCGTTCGTCCCTAGCCGCCATATAGCTCTCGATCCCGCCCATGTCCTCTGGCGAGCAACGCCCGCAACCGGCCACGCAACGTGGCAGCTGGCCAGGATGTTGCCGCAGCCTACGCCGCTCCACCCGTATCTCGTGGCGCCACCACGCGTTGAAGTCATACACATAGACGAAGCCTTCGTGTTCGCGGAGACGAAACGCAGTCAGTGGCAGTTCGTTTGCCGCGGTGGAGAACTGCAAGA
>NZ_JBFTOX010000157.1:0-1476 GCF_056398185.1 Cupriavidus sp. 05L310 | reverse complement strand
CATCTCCTTATACAGAAGTCATGAGTCCTCAGCCCGTAGCGCCAGGATCATGAACGCAGCATCCATGGTTCGCTGCATGCCGATCCAGATCGTTTTGGCGCCGGGCTCGCCATCACTCTTGCGGCCCAGGAAACCACCCAGTGACGCGATCAAGCGGATCATTTGATTGAGCGTGACGGGCGTCTTTGGGCGCGCCTTCTTCGCGAGTAGATACGCGCCTCGTATCTCATCGGCATCAAAGAATAGCGACGCGTCCAGGTCAGGGCAGGTTCTGCCCAAACGCATCAGTCGGGCAATGCGCCACGCCACCACCATGTAAAACACCAGGGCCCGTTCCACGCGGTCCATGTGGGATAACTGTAAAGCTTCCACCTTGCACCCGTTCTTCAGGACATTGAAGAACATCTCAATCTCCCACCGGGCTCGATACCAATCGATCAGCTCGACGACGGCATCTGTATCTTGAGCCTCCCGGTTGGTCAGCAGTCGCCACACGACAGGGGTAACGCCTGCCGGAGCGCCGATCTCCTGGGCCACTATGCAGGTGACGGCTGGCCCCGTCTTACCCGGCAGCTTCACGCGTTGCGCACGTAACTCCTGCTTGACCTCGCGCGCCTTTTGGCCTGCGCGCCCCGGCAGGATGAAGCCGATCTCTCCCAGAGCTTCGCTGGCGTCTACCGTGTCCCACAGCTTGCCTGCCTCACCAAGGCTGCGGTTGTGTTGGGAACGTATCAGCCAGTCTGCAGGATTGCCGAGCTCATTAGCACGCTCCATCATCGCAGCGATATCGCCTTCCCGATCCGCCACGTAGACCAGGCGAGTCTCAGGCAACATCGCGGCCTGTTCTGCAACGCGTTCGTAGCTTTCAGTCCACCGTACGCTCTCTGTAATACCAACCCGCTGCCCGTTTGCATCCAGCGGCTCCCGGGCCCACATCCAGGCGTCGATCACACCGAGTGGTTCCCGATCCGGCGTCACAGCGTAGGTCGGATGCAGATACATCCCCCTCTGCGCTTCGTAGCTCAAGGGCCCGAGCCCATCGATCTCCTGGCCGTTAAAATTCAACTCGGTTGTGTCTGCAATGCACAGCACCACCGGGAATTGCCGCGCCCGCCCTGCCGTGCGCTCCCAATGCGGCTGCATCATGTCTGTCCACTCGACTTCCTCGTTGCCGAGAAATCGATAGGCAGCGATGGTCTCTGCCCAGTCTTCGCATGCGCCAGGAATGCTCGCAGTCGGCCTCGCAGCCAGTCGCTTCAGCAGCCCCTTCGCCCGTCGGTCCCGCCTTGGATCGCCAAGATCCAGCGCCTCAAATTCTTCGTCCACCCATGCCCCCGACTCGTTGTTCATTCGCGCTCAAAAAAGCCAGGAGTAAACGCGAATCCGCACGAGTTTACAACCCCTCCCGCCCAAGTCCCATCAAATTCTGGTCGCACTGCGCCCGGTCAGGACGCTGGACTTTTGTATAAGGAGATG
>NZ_JBFTOX010000156.1:0-1491 GCF_056398185.1 Cupriavidus sp. 05L310 | reverse complement strand
CATGCGGTTATACACATCGTTGACCCACCGAAGCGATCCTGGCGCCCCGGAAAAGTGTTTACATTCAAGGACTTGAAGCGGCACTTGTAAACTGTCTGAGTCTCGCGTTTACTTCTGCCTTTTTGGGTGACGCGTTGACGATTGAATCGACACACTGGGCAGAGACTGAATTCGCCCGACTGGATCTCGGTGATGCGCGCCTCGACAAGCGAGCGAGGATATTGATGGAGCGATTTGCGGCTGATCCGATGGCCAGCGTACCGAAGGCGTGCCACGGCTGGGGCGAGACCATGGGAGCCTATCGCTTCTTTGGCAACGACAGCGTTGACTGGCGCGATATTCTGGCGCCGCATTGGCAAAAGTCCCAGCAGAGAATGCAGGCCCAGCCGGTCGTGCTGTGTCTTCAGGACACGACGGGACTTGATTTCAACGGCCAAGCGGCGATCGGTCTGGGGCCGCTGAACTATGAAGCCCAGCGGGGCATGTATTTGCACGCGACCTACGCCGTCACGCCGCAACGCGAGCCGCTTGGCGTGCTGGACGCGTGGATGTGGGCGCGCGAGAAGCGGGACAAATTCGGCAAGCGCGGCGGGCCAAAGGAGAGCCTGCGCTGGATCGAAGGTTACGAGCGCATCGCTGAAATGGCGGCGGAGTTGCTCAACACGAGGCTGGTCTACGTCGCTGACCGCGAAGCAGACCTGATGGCGTTGATGCTTCGTGCTCAAGAGCTCGGTACGCCTGCGGACTGGCTGATACGCGCCGCTCACAATCGCTGCCTGCCAGATGGCGAGAAGCTGTGGCAGCGCACCGCCGACGGCAAGCCCGTTGGCGCGATTGCCTTCACGATGGGATCGCGGCATGGCGTCAAGGCGCGTACCGTGCGCCAGCAACTGTGGGTGCAGCGAGTTGACCTGCCTGCAGGCAAAGGCAAGACAGTCGCGGCGACGTGCATCCTCGCGCGCGAGTTCGATGCACCGGCCGGCGTCAAGCCAATCGAGTGGCGCCTGCTGACAAATCGTGCCGCGGCCAATCTGGACGATGCGATTGAACTTATCGACTGGTACCGCGCGCGCTGGGAGATAGAGACTCTCTTCAACATCTTGAAGAACGCCTGCCGCGTTGAAGTGCTTCAGTTGTCGGCGGTGGAACGCCTTGAGCGCGCTTTGGCGCTGTTCATGGTCGTCGCCTGGCGCATAGCGCATTTGATGAGACTCGGACGCACTTGCCCCGATCTGGACGCTGAGTTGTTCTTCGACCCTGATGAAATACGCGGCGCCTATCTGCTGACCAGAGTCAAGCAGCCGGCCAAGCCAAGCCTGAACGAGGTGCTGCGCCTGATTGCACGCCTTGGCGGATTCCTCGGCCGCAAGAGTGATGGCGAGCCTGGCGTGAAGACGATTTGGCTGGGGCTGAAAGAAGTTCATGTCGCGGCGAAGACACTGCGAGGCTTACGAGCCGTCGATGATGGGGACAATTGTGTATAACCACATG
>NZ_JBFTOX010000155.1:0-1584 GCF_056398185.1 Cupriavidus sp. 05L310 | reverse complement strand
CTGATGCTGGATGATCGAGCGGGCCGCGAAAGGGCGCCGGTCCGCGCCGGATGCCTCGCGGCGCTGCCAATCGGCGTAGGCGAGGGTGGGATTGGTGAGCCAGAGGCTGTCGACGGGTGTCATGACCGCATTTATATACTGAATTCCGCCTTCCCCGCACCCCTACCGCCTCTTCGAGGCGGACATAGCCTTCAGGTTAGCGGGGTGGAGCCAGGCGGACAGATGCTCGCCGCCGTGTGGCTCTGGAGAAAAGGTCGCCGCCATGCTCATGCGCGATGCGGATTGCGCTTGAGACGGGCATAGCGCGGATAGCGGGCGTCGAGCATCTCTTCTATCACCTGCTGACGGTCTCCGTCCTCAGGGTCGGGGGGCACTCCAGCAGGTTTGTGTCTGCACAGAAACGTATGATTTCCAACAGCAACGCTTCGCGCCGCGGCGGTGGGAAATGCAGGCGTCTGGCTTTGGTCCAGTAGCGGTAGCCGCGATGGGTGAGGGCAAGCAGGGCGGCGGGCGTGCCATCGAGGTTGGCAGCGAGGGCCTTGGCTTCCAACTGCAGGGGGATGGTGATAGTCATTGGTTCGGCTGGAGATTCGTCAGGGCGATCCAACGGGAAACGATGTGCGCGCGGTTTCCCGTTCCCTCCTCGACGTCGGCTTCGGCGGTCAGGCCACTGGGTCCTTGGAAAATGCTCCGGGTGGTTGCCCAACGGGGCGCAATGCCGGGCAGGTGTCGGTAGGCGTGAATGACGCGCTCGCCCACCGTGAATGGCCCAGCGCGGCGGAAGTAGGGCACGCCGTTGGGAAAGCGCCCGATCTCTTCGGAGGGGTCATTGCTTAGGCCGTCCAGATACTGGCCGAGCTGGGAGCGCTGCATCCCGATGCCGCCGCTGGTTTCCACGATCGCGGGCGTAGCGCCAGCACCAACCTTGCGGGCCCACCGCTCCACGGCCGCGCGCATCACCCGACGGTAGTGCATGCCGCCGGCGAGGAAGACCGGGCCGACCTGGTCGGGCCACGCCGCACCGGCCATCGCCGTCGACAGGCCCGAGAGCATGGTTTCCGCGCGATCCGCGGTCATACGGGCATCGTAGGGGGCAATCTCCGCGTCCGGCTGGATAAAGCCATGCTGCGCCGAGAGGATGATGACCTGGGGCTGCGCATCGGCTCGCACGTGCGCGCGAAACGTTTCATACATGACGCCGCGATACAGATCCATGGCGGGGGCAGGGCGGTTGAGCTTCGTGGCCGAGCAGGCCATCAGCACCAATGGGCGAGCCGGCGATCGCGCGACGGTTGCGCGAGCGATTTCATCAAAGAGGCTGAGTTGCGTGGGGTGGGCCTGCATTGGAAGCACGGGGGTGATGGGACATACTTCCAATCTACAGGCGCAGGCTGGAAGTCAAGGCCGGACAGCCGGGGGGGCCGTCAAATGTCCGGTCCGGCGCGCTTGGCGTTGCGCGCCCCGACAAGCGAGGCCTCGCTGCGCGTTGCCAACTCGGGGATTGGCACCTGCATCATGTTTCGTGCGGCCTCGCGTATCGCGCTGGTGAGGCACTCACGTCTGCCACCCAGGTCAACATTCCCA
>NZ_JBFTOX010000154.1:0-1586 GCF_056398185.1 Cupriavidus sp. 05L310 | reverse complement strand
TGGGAATGTTGACCTGGGTGGCAGACGTGAGTGCCTCACCAGCGCGATACGCGAGGCCGCACGAAACATGATGCAGGTGCCAATCCCCGAGTTGGCAACGCGCAGCGAGGCCTCGCTTGTCGGGGCGCGCAACGCCAAGCGCGCCGGACGGGACATTTGACGGCCCCCCCGGCTGTCCGGCCTTGACTTCCAGCCTGCGCCTGTAGATTGGAAGTATGTCCCATCACCCCCGTGCTTCCGATGCAAGCCCACCCCACGCAACTCAGCCTCTTTGATGAAATCGCTCGCGCAACCGTCGCACGATCGCCGGCTCGCCCGTTGGTACTGATGGCCTGCTCGGCCACGAAGCTCAACCGCCCTGCCCCCGCCATGGATCTGTATCGCGGCGTCATGTATGAAACGTTTCGCGCGCACGTGCGAGCCGATGCGCAGCCCCAAGTCATCATCCTCTCGGCACAGCATGGCTTTATCCAGCCGGACGCGGAGATTGCCCCCTACGATGCCCGTATGACCGCGGATCGCGCGGAGATCCATGCTCTCGGGCCTGTCGACGGCGATGGCCGGTGCGGCGTGGCCCGACCAGGTCGGCCCGGTCTTCCTCGCCGGCGGCATGCACTACCGTCGGGTGATGCGCGCGGCCGTTGAGCGGTGGGCCCGCAAGGTTGGTGCTGGCGCTACGCCGGCGATCGTGGAAACCAGCGGCGGCATCGGGATGCAGCGCTCCCAGCTCGGCCAGTACCTGGACGGCTTGTCCTGCCAACTAACCGAAGAGATCGGGCGCTTTCCCAACGGGGTGCCCTACTTCCGCCGCGCTGGGCCGTTCACGGTGGGCGAGCGCGTCATTCACGCCTACCGCCACCTGCCCGGCATTGCGCCCCGTTGGGCAACCATCCGGAGCATTTTCCAAGGACCCAGTGGCATGACCGCCGAAGCCGACGTCGAGGAGGGAACGGGAAACCGCGCGCACATCGTTTCCCGTTGGATCGCCCTGACGAATCTCCAGCCAAATCAATGACTATCACCATCACCCTGCAGTTGGAAGCCAAGGCCCTCGCTGCCAACCTCGATGGGACGCCCGACGCCCTGCTTGCCCTCACCCATCGCGGCCACCGCTACTGGACCAAAGCCAGACGCCTGCATTTCCCACCGCCGCGGCGCGAAGCGTTGCTGTTGGAAATCATGCGTTTCTGTGCAGACACAAACCTGCTGGAGTGCCCCCCCGACCCTGAGGACGGAGACCGCCAGCAGATGATAGAAGAGATGCTCGACGCCCGCTATCCGCGCTATGCCCGCCTCAAGCGCAATCCGCATCGCGCATGAGCATGGTGGCGACCTTTTCTCCAGAGCCACACGGCGGCGAGCATCTGTCCGCCTGGTTCCACCCCGCTAACCTGAAGGCTATGTCCGCCTCGAAGAGGCGGTTGGGGTGCGGGGAAAGCGGAATTCAGTATATAAATGCGGTCATGACACCCGTCGACAGCCTCTGGCTCACCAATCCCACCCTCGCCTACGCCGATTGGCAGCGCCGCGAGGCATCCGGCGCGGACCGGCGCCCTTTCGCGGCCCGCTCGATCATCCAGCATCAG
>NZ_JBFTOX010000153.1:0-1593 GCF_056398185.1 Cupriavidus sp. 05L310 | reverse complement strand
TTGTCTAGGCTGTTTTTAGATGTCAGTCGGCTGGCTAATTTGAAATGTCAGTGCGGTCGTGCTTTTTGTGGTTTAGCCGTAACGCGGTCAAGCTGGCCGGAAGGGGAGAAGCCAGCACAGGGTGGGGCGGTGGTGCCGGCGATGGCGCGCTCCAGATCCAGCCGATTGATCAGCCGCTGGCGCTTGGTGTGGAGCGCAGGCTGGTGTGGCCGCGGGGGCTCGCCCGACAGCGTGCGCGAAGGCCCTGCGGTTTGCCGGCTGTCACGCAACGCCTGGACCTTGGCCGCAATGGCCAGCACATGCCCCAGCCGCTTGTGCTCCACGATCGCGCCCTGGTCGATCTCGGCCAGCCGGTCATAGGTGGTGTAGGGCAGAGCGATGCCATCGGCCCACAGTTCGATCCGCCCGTCCGGATATTCCGCCACCTCGAGATAGCGGTGGATTAGCCGTCTGAGCTCGGGCCGATCCTCCAGCAGGTACATCACCTTGTCGTACTGCAGCGTCAGGCTCTGCGACACCTTGCGCCATTCGCGCCAGGTGAAGATCCGCGTCAAATCCTCGTCAACGCGCAGCGGCCGGTGGGCATCGAAGTCGCTGCGCGGCGGCTTGCCAAAGCGGGCATTGAAGTCGGCGATAAAGGCCGGCGCAAAGGCATTGGCGATTGGCATGGTGCTAATGCCGCGCAGCCGCAGCTCCTTGACCAGCCGGTCCTGCAGCGTGCCGTTCATCCGCTCCACACGGCCTTTGGCGGGGCTGGTGTTGGCGCACAGGATGTCGATGTTCAGCTCGTACAGGGCCCGCCCAAACTGCGTGTAGCCGCGCCCTTCGGCTGCTTCCTGGCGATTGACCCGGAAGATGCTCGCCTTGTCGCTGTAGAACGCCATCGGCTTGCCATGGTGCTCGACATAGGCCCGCGTTGCCTCGAAGTACGCCTGCGTCGATTCGGTCGGCACGAACAGCAGCTGCATCAGCCGGCTGGTGGCATCGTCGACATAGACCAGCAGCGTGCAGGCCGGCGCCCGCTCCTCGAACCACGCATGGTCGCTGCCATCGATCTGCACCAGCTCGCCCAGACAGGCGCGGCGCCTGCGCGGCTGGTGGACCTTGGGCGGGCGCAGCTTCCTCGGCACCCAGAAGCCAGCGTCGATCATGATCCGGCGCACGGTCTCCTTGGCCAGCGTGATGCCATGGCGCTCGCGCAGCTTCTCGCAGGCCAGGGTCGGGCCGAAGTCGGCGTAGGTGTCGCGGATCAGCCTGCGGACGCGCGATTCGAGCCCGGGCGGCAATTGATTGTTGCCCGGCAACCCTTGATGGCTATTTAGCAAACCAGGCGCACCGACGGTCTGATAGTGCCGCAGCAGACGCAGCGTCTGGCGTGCCGTGAGTCCCAGCCTCGCTGCCGCGATACCGGTCTTGAGAAAGCCGTCCGCCAGCGCCTGAATGATCTTCAATCGATCGATTTGCCGCATGGTCAGGGTGATGGTGTCCGGTGCCATGGCAGCCTCCAGTAGACTGGAAACCGCTCAGATTACGCTTGGCAAACTCGGACATTTGAACTTGGCTATAAACGGACATTACAACTTAGCCCTGACA
>NZ_JBFTOX010000152.1:0-1633 GCF_056398185.1 Cupriavidus sp. 05L310 | reverse complement strand
GGCATGTCTGCGGCGATGGACCTCGCCCTGGCGCTCATCGAGCACGACCACGGCGCGGCGCTGGCACGTAACGTGGCCCGACGCCTGGTCGTCTATTACCGCCGCCCCGGTGGGCAATCCCAGTTTTCGGCATTGCTGGAACTCGAGCCGCGCAGCGATCGTGTCAAACGCGCGCTGATCTACGCGAAGGAAAATCTGCGCAATGCGCTGACGGTGGAGGAGCTAGCGGATGCCGCGCGCCTGTCGCCGCGGCAGTTCAGCCGTGTCTTCCGCGAGGAGACCGGGCAGTCCCCGGCTAAGGCCGTCGAGATGCTCCGGCTGGAAGCGGCCAGAACCATGCTCGAGTCAGGTCGTCACCCGATGGAAACCGTGGCGCGGGACACAGGGTCTGCGGACCGCGATCGTATGCGCCGGGCCTTTGTACGCGCCTACGGCGTGTCGCCAAGCAGCATCCGGCGAAAGGACGCACTAGTAGAGCTGGAAGCGACGGAATGAACTGACGGCCGGGGACCGATGCGACAAGTTTCGAGCATGTCTGACCCAGCGACGCTAGGATGCGCAGCTTCGCACTCACCGGCTTGCGAAATGACGTGCATCTCGGCTTGAATACGGCCTCACCCCTACGGATACCGACACCAGACAAGCCGCATAGGGAATCCTGGCGCGCGGTAGTCAGTACCCACGAGCGGTCGGTGCCTCACTCTCGAAGTGCATTATAAGTAGCTTATGGGGCTCAATACTCATGCTGGTATCGATTCGAGATTGCTAATTGCCGGTTACAGATCCATCGTCATCGAGGATGCCAAAGCCCTTTGAGGGAACACTATCAGGTGCGGGGGGCGTCATACAGGGCGGACAGTAACCGAACGGTTGCTGCTATCGATCAATTGTGGGGCAGAGAGGACGTGATGCCTCTCTGCATCTGAACGATCAGACGACGAAGGGCATCTGCCGCTGGCGCTTGCCCGTCAGCCGGAACAGTGCATTGGCGACCGCCGGGGCGATCGGCGGCACGCCAGGCTCGCCCAGTCCCGACGGTGCGTCTTCGGACGGCACAAAAAACACGTCGATGCGCGGTGCATCCGGCATCCGCGGTGGCGGATAGTCCGGAAAATTGCTGTTCCGAACCACTCCGTTCTCCATCTCGATGGCGAAGCCGGGCCGAATCATCGACAAGCCGAAGATGCATGCGCCCTGGACCTGGGCTTCCAGCGGATTGACGACGCGATTGCAGTGGACACCGGCCGTGACGTTGTGCACGCGCGCCTCACCCTTGGCGACGGACACTTCGACGACATACGCAACCACCGTCCCGAACGACTCGTGTACGGCCACGCCCCACGCATGCCCCCTCGGATTGCGCTTGCCGTAGCCGGCCTTGTCCGTGGCCAGCTGCAAGGCGGCGCGTTGTCGGACATGCTTGGTGGTGTCGAGTCGTGCCATGCGCCAAGCGACGGGATCCTGCTTCGCGGCCGTGGCGATCCCGTCGATCAGCGTCTCCTTGACGAAGCTCGTGTGGGTGTTACCCACCGAGCGCCACCAGAGCACCGCGACATCGACCTTCGGGTGATGAGCCGTCACCTGCATCGGCAGAGCGTATTCGTTCTCGACGATGCCTTCGGTCATGGTCGAG
>NZ_JBFTOX010000151.1:0-1670 GCF_056398185.1 Cupriavidus sp. 05L310 | reverse complement strand
GCTCAAACGTAGTCCTTGTACTTGTCGAGCATGCGCACGGGCTTGGCGAGCGCATCGCGGCGGAACGGGTCGCCCAGCTCGCGGGTGCACATGATTTCGATGATGGTGGTCTTGCCGTGGTTCATCTGCAGGTCGATGGCGCGCTTGAGCGCCGGGCCCACATCCTCCAGCTTGTCCACCACGATGCCTTCGGCGCCCATGGCGCGGGCGATCTCGGCAAAGCTCTGGTTGTCCAGTTCGCCGGCGACGAAGCGGCGGTTGTAGAAGTCCACCTGGTTCTTCTTCTCCGCGCCCCACTGGCGGTTGTGGAACACCACGGCCGTCACCGGGATGTTGTGGCGCACGCAGGTCATGGTCTCCATCAGGCTCATGCCCCAGGCGCCGTCGCCGGCATAGGACACGGCCGGGCGGTGGGGTGCGGCCACCTTGGCGCCGATGATGGTGGGGAAGGCATAGCCGCAGTTGCCCCAGCTCATGGCGGCGAAGAAGCTGCGCGGCTTGTTGAAGCGCAGGTAGCTGTTGGCCACCGAGTTGATGTTGCCGATGTCGGTGGAAACCATCACGTCTTCCGGCATGGCCTTCTCCAGCTCGCGCAGGACCTGGCGCGGATGCAGGTAGTGGCCGCCGGTGGGCGTGCGTTCCTGCTTCTGCTCCTCGATCATGTCCAGGCTGTAGGGGTCGCGCTCGTGGGTCCACTCGTCGAGCTCCTTCTCCCASGCGGCCTTCTCGGCGGCGATCTGGCCGGCGCGGTCTTCGCGGGAGGCGTCGCACGCCAGCGTGCGTCCGGCCAGACGCTCGGTCAGCGCCACGGCGGCGGCCTTGGCGTCGCCGCAGATGCCCACCGAGATCTTCTTCACCAGGCCAAGCATCTTATGGTCGGCATCGATCTGGATGATCTTGGCGTTCTTGGGCCAGTAGTCCATGCCGTGCTGGGGCAGGGTGCCGAACGGTCCGAGGCGCGAGCCGAGGGCGATGACGACGTCGGCGCGGGCGAGCAGCTTCATGGCCGCCTTGGAGCCCTGGTAGCCCAGCGGGCCGCACCACAGCGGGTGGCTGGCGGGGAAGGAGTCGTTATGCAGGTAGCTGTTGACCACCGGGGCGCCCAGCCGCTCGGCCAGCGCCTGGCACTCCGCGATGGCATCGGCCATGACCACGCCGCCGCCGGAGATGATGACGGGGAACCTGGCCTGCGCGAGCAGTTCGGCGGCTTCGTTCAGGCGYTGGTYGCCGCCGGGGCCGCGGTCCAGGCGCTGGGGCTGGGGGATCTCGGCCTTGATCTGTCCGTAGAAGTAGTCGCGGGGGATATTGAGCTGGGTGGGGCCCATCTCGGCCATGGCGCGGTCGAAGCAGCGGCCGGTGAACTCGGCCATGCGGGCCGGGTGGGTGACGTGGCCCTGGTACTTGGTGAACTCCTGGAACATCGGCARCTGCTTGGCTTCCTGGAAGCCGCCCAGGCCGATGCCCATGGTGCCGGCTTCGGGGGTGACGATGACCACGGGGCTGTGGGCCCAGTAAGCGGCGGCGATGGCGGTGACGCAGTTGCTGATGCCGGGGCCGTTCTGGCCGATGACGACGCCGTGGCGGCCGGAGACGCGGGCATAGCCGTCGGCCATGTGGCCGGCGCCCTGCTCGTGCACGACGGGGATCAGGCGGATGCCGGCGGGGGCGAA
>NZ_JBFTOX010000150.1:0-1672 GCF_056398185.1 Cupriavidus sp. 05L310 | reverse complement strand
GACTGATCAGCCGGACCTCAATGCCGATCGACTGGAAGCGTCTTGCCCAGTGGTGCGCTGTGCTGCAGGCTTCCATAACAACCATCCCCGGCTTCAGTGTACGCACCGCCTCCAGGAGCGAGCCACGCGAGACCTTTGCTCGATGTACGGGCCGACCGCGGCGGTCGGCGCCATGGAGCTGGAATACCTGTTTGGCGAGATCGATGCCGAGGATGTCGACTTCCATGATGAACCTCCACATGTCAGGTTGATGCCGACAGTGTCCCCCGAAGGGAGGCGTCGGGTCCATCTCAGTAAAATCTGGCGCTGATGCGGAAAAATTCCGTTCAAATCAATTGGTTGAAAATCCATCGAATTCGCTGGACCGCGTCCATCAGATGCAAAATCTGGCGCATCCGCCTTGCCAGCCGGATAGAAGCCCCAGGCTCTGCTGTGGTCGCGTCACTTCATCGATTTTCTGATGATTTGGCGCCCGTTTGCGGCCTTATTACCGCGATTACTGCGACTGCGGACGGATTTATCCCAGCGAGCGCATAGAACATGGCCGATCAACTACTGCGCGGGCGCGTCACCGAATCGCCCGCAGCCTCGCATTGATCGCATTCACATCAAAGCCAACTGCGTCGA
This sequence comes from Cupriavidus sp. 05L310, assembly GCF_056398185.1. Lineage (NCBI taxonomy): Bacteria > Pseudomonadati > Pseudomonadota > Betaproteobacteria > Burkholderiales > Burkholderiaceae > Cupriavidus > Cupriavidus sp. 05L310. The sequence goes on along the minus strand of NZ_JBFTOX010000150.1, from coordinate 1,045 downwards.
ATACGCCGCCAACCCACGACCGGAAGTCATTGTGCTGTTCGTGGGTCTTGTCCCGAAGCGCTGCAAGGAATTCCGCATATCCGTGTGGCCCGCCAACGTCTTCCGGAGGACAAGCGTTTTCGCCAGCCAGGCAAACCGGTAGAGCCAGGGCCAAGTCCGGGTAGCCGATTGATTCGACAATGACGCGGTGCTGCCAGTCATCGCCAAAGTCATATCGGTACTCGAATTCGGTGGCCGAGCCGAGCGCATGGTTCAGCCGGACGCCCTTCTCCGACCGCAGGCCTTCATCCGAGACGTCCTTATCCTGTACGCCGAACCGCTCGCCGTTGATGTCGAATTCATGCAGGTGAGTGTCCTCCCAGCCCATCACAGAATGGATCACCTTGTGGAGCTTGGGGAGTTGTATATCCGCCGGGACAACAAAGCGACGCCAGACCAGAGGCTTGACATGGAGCAGTTCGATACGAAGGGTTGCGGCAAGTTTGAGCATAGGCGGAAGAGATCATACATGGGTCCGGAGACCAAGCTAACTGGTTTGCACGGTGAAACTTCTCAGCCACGACCGAGCGGCTCCCGATGGAGCCGGCGAAGGAAATCGAATTGGTAGCCTCTACTCGCCACCAGCTAGACGCGGAAATGTTCCACGGTCTGCCCTGCATTGACCGCCCGCTGCAGCCAGTCGGGCATTGCGGCGCGGCCGTCCCAGCCCTGCCCGTGCGCGTTGCGGTAGCGCACCACACCAGGCAACGTCGCCGGTGGCGGCTCGGCAAAACAGCCGGCGGCCTGCAGGTGGGACAGGCTCAGCCCATGCTGAGCCAGCTGGATGCGGATCCAGGTAATCGCTTCGGCGCGCTCGATTTCGATCGACATCATTTTAGGTGCACAGATTTGAGGAGGCTGCGGAGCAGGATCCTGCGTTGTCGTCTCAAAGACGGTTAGGCCTCAACATTGTTCCGGCGGATCGCTGGTGTAACGCAACCAGCTCCCTTGGGGATTGGGAATCACGTGGTCACCCCGCCGCTCAAAAATTAATCAGACCCGAGGA
>NZ_JBFTOX010000149.1:0-1688 GCF_056398185.1 Cupriavidus sp. 05L310 | reverse complement strand
CAACCCAACATAGGAGCGTGTCGATGGGAACCCGAATGCAGTCTGTTCTCTGCCGCCTTGCTGTGTCCCTGGCAATGCTGGGCACAGCCTGCGCTGTCAGCAGCCCTGCTACCGCGATGGACCTGGTGGGCTACAACTACACGGATCAGTATGTCGCAGCATATAGCGTCAATGGCTCTGCAGGCGCCAACATCTACCCACATGCGGGCGGCGGCGGCTTCGTTTGCTGCATTTCTGTGCCTAGGGAATGGCAGTCGGGCATGACGGTCACGGTGAGGTGGACGGGAGACCGCAACGCCAACCCGATCCCATGGAAAACGCGTGTGGTGGAGGTGCCTCCCTATACGGCTAAGGATCGGGGTCATCTCGCGGTGCACTTCTTAGCCAACGATGAGGTCACGGTGCTGGTCACGACGAAGACTGCTGGTCACCCCGAGTATCCATATCCGTACCCCGACGAAGGTGTCAAGAAATGACCGCGCGATCCTCGGAGCTCTTTCCGACTCGCGGCCTGCACGCGCTTTCGCCGCGCGAGGCGATGCAGCGGGCGGCGGGGGCTAGCCAGCACTTTGCCTCAGGACAATGCCCCCGGGTAACTCAATGTGAGGGTCTTTTCCGATGGCACTGGGAATATATGCATCGACACGAGGAATAGCCATGAACTCCTGGCCTAGAAGAATCTACCGCAGTCTTTCACTGCTGCTTGCGGCGTTTGGCACGGCGTGCACAGCAACCAGTCACGCAATCGCCATGGATCTGGTGGGTTACAACTACACGGATCGGTATGTGGCTGCATATAGCGTCAACGGCTATCCGGGCGCAAATATCTACCCGCATGAGGGGGGCGGAAAATTTGTCTGTTGCATTTCTGTACCCGCTGAATGGCAACCCGGCATGACAGTCACGGTGAAATGGTCGGGGAAGCGAAACACCAACCCGATCCCCTGGAAAACGCGCATTGTTGACGTGCCTCCCTATACGTCCAAGGATCGAGGTCATCTCGCGGTGCACTTCTTCCCCAACGATGAGGTAAAGGTATTGGTCGCAACGAAGATTGTTGGCCATCCTGACTATCCCTATCCATACCCTGACGAAGGTGTCGGGCGATGACTACGCAATCCGCGGAACTCTTCCCGACCAAGGTGATGTGGGGCAGGGTGCTCCCTAAGATGCCAGAGTCAAGCTCAACCCGAAATTGGAGCGTATCTATGGGAACCCGGATGCAGTCTGTTCTCTGCGGTCTTGCTGTGCCCGTGGCAATGCTGGGCACAGCCTGCGCTGTTAGCAGTCCTGCCACCGCGATGGACCTGGTGGGCTACAACTACACGGATCAGTATGTCGCAGCATATAGCGTCAATGGCTCTGCAGGCGGCAACATCTACCCACATGCGGGCGGCGGCGGCTTCGTTTGCTGCATTTCCGTGCCAAGGGAATGGCAGCCGGGCATGACGGTCACGGTGAAGTGGACGGAAGACCGTAACGCCAACCCGATCCCGTGGAAGACGCGGGTGGTGGATGTGCCTCCCTATACGGCTAAGGATCGTGGTCATCTCGCCGTGCACTTCTTTCCCAACGATGAGGTCACGGTGCTGGTTACAACGAAAGCACCTGGGCACCCTGACTATCCCTACCATTTCTATCCCAGCGAAGGTGTCCGGAAATGACCGCGCCATCCCCTGAGATAGATA
>NZ_JBFTOX010000148.1:0-1721 GCF_056398185.1 Cupriavidus sp. 05L310 | reverse complement strand
CCCGTCTCGATCACATACCCATAGTCCGCCACCTGCAGCGCCGCGCGTGCGTTCTGCTCGATCAGCAGTGTCGCCACACCGGTCTTGCGCAGGTCGTTGATGATGTGGAAGATTTCCTTCACGATCAGCGGCGCCAGCCCGAGGCTTGGTTCATCCAGCATCAGCAGTTGCGGCTTGGCCATCAGCGCGCGGCCCACCGCCAGCATCTGGCGCTCGCCGCCGGACAGCGTGCCGGCATCCTGCTTCGCCCGCTCCTTCAGGCGCGGGAACAAGCCGTAGACCACTTCCATCTGGTCGAGAAAGTTCTTCTCCCCGGCGCGCTTGCGACGATACGCCCCCAGCACCAGGTTGTCCGCCACGCTCATCGAGCCGAACAGCTCGCGCTTCTCCGGCACCAGGCACATGCCGCATCACGCTTGGGCCGCGTATTTGCTAGCTGCTTGTCATCCTTTTTGACGTCCGCGATCTTGAACGCATCCTTGAGAGAATCCTCAATCAGCGTGTCGTAATTCGTGGTCCAGTAGACAGGAATAGGCAAGCGCGTCAGGATTTTGTGCGTCTCCGACAGTTCGCCCTGATGAGAAAACTCCTCCAGTATTTTTTGTAATCCCGGATCGGTTGCCGCGATGACTCACGTGATACTGGGCCAGCGATATCAGATCGTGCTCTTTATCCACGCTCAGGCCGAGCTCAGCCGCGATATCACTAAGGAGCGATGGCCAGTCCACATAACCCACGCTCTTCGACATGCCAGCGCCCGCAAAAATCGCGACGTTCTTGTTGGCCAGGTCCGAGACAAATTCCTTGATGAAGGCCTCGATGGCGCGATCAAATTTCATATTCTTCTCGATTGACGTTCTTTACATCTCGCTAAAGATGGCCCGGTCCCGCAGGTAGCCACCGCCCTCCCGCCGCGTGTTGGTCTGGCTCACGATCACCCAGTCGCGCAGGTCTCCGACATCCGCATCGGTCTGCACCGGGAAGACGGCGGCAATCTCTGCCTTGCAATTCGGCCCCTGGCCAACCTCCGGCGGTGTCATCCGGCGGTCGATCCAGGCCTGGTTTTCCTTGTAGATCTTCACCTCGAACCCGCTGAGCGGCCGGTTGGCCGCATGCTTGCGGCACACATTCTCGATGGCCGTGTTGCGATCGAGCTCGGTCACGGCGCCTGCCATGTAGAAGCCCGCCAGCGAGTCATGCATGTGGTCCTCGAACAGCGCATGGCAGCCATCCGGCGGCGGCACAGGATCTTCAAAGTGGGACATCGCAGCGGTCTCAAACGGCGTCAGCGCTTTGGCCATATTGGCGGCGAGTACCTGCATCAGGTTGGCCCCGGCACGCTCCTGGGGCGACAGCATGAGCGGGTTGCGATCCCCATAAGGGGAACGATCGGGCGCGGCCCGGTATCGCACCAGTACCAGGTCGCCCTTGAGGCGGTCATTCGATTCCTGCAGGTCGGTCTGGTCCTGGGGATTGGACGCGAGGTAGAAAGGGCGCTGTTCCAAACGCCGCAGCAGCCACGCACGCCACTGGAAAAAGCGCGCGTAGTGCTGGCTGAGCTGCTCGTTATAGGCATCTCCTTATACAGAAGTCATGAGTCCTCAGCCCGTAGCGCCAGGATCATGAACGCAGCATCCATGGTTCGCTGCATGCCGATCCAGATCGTTTTGGCGCCGGGCTCGCCATCACTCTTGCGGCCCAGGAAACCACCCAGTGACGCG
>NZ_JBFTOX010000147.1:0-1738 GCF_056398185.1 Cupriavidus sp. 05L310 | reverse complement strand
GCGAGGTGCGCAGCCTGGCGCAGCGCAGCGCGAACGCGGCCAAGGAAATCAAGGGCCTGATCGGCGATACGGTGGCGCGCGTGGACAACGGCTCGGCACTGGTGGGCCAGGCCGGGCAGACCATGGGCGAGATCGTGCAGGCGGTCAAGAGCGTGACAGACATCATGGGCGAGATCAGCGCGGCATCGGCCGAGCAGAGTTCGGGCATCGAGCAGGTGAACCAGGCGGTAGCCCAGATGGACGAGGTGACGCAGCAGAACGCGGCACTGGTGGAGCAGGCCGCCGCCGCTGCCGGTTCGCTGGAAGACCAGGCCACGCGCTTGCGCGATGCGGTGGTCACCTTCCGCGTCACCATGCGGCCGGAAGCGCGCCCGGTGCGGGTGGGCCAGGGCAGCGCCCAGCGGCTTGCGCAAGCCTGACGCGGCCAGGTATCCGGCCAAGGCAACAAGTTGAAACAGTCAGTCTCAAGCACTGTTCCAGAAAAAAAGGTAGCACCTGTCGTTCGCATTGCCGGCAATCCGCCGGCACGGGCAGACGGGGCACCCGGTCAAGTCATTCAGAAAAGAGAGGTGGTCTGCATGCAATGGTTCAATCAGCTGCGCGTCACGACCAAGCTGGTCGTTGGATTTCTGGTCGTGTCGCTTATCGGCGTGGTGATGGGTCTGCTGGGCGTCGTCAATATGGGGCGCATGGCTGACTGGACCGGCAAGATCTATAACGATGACTTGCAGGCCCTCAAGGCCGTGCAGTCCGGCAATATCAGCCTGCTCTATGGCAGCCGCGCGCAGATCGCCCTGCTGTCCGCATCGACCATGGGCGAGCGTGCCGCCGAGAAAGACCAGATCGAGAAATCGCTTGGCATGCTGGACGAGAGCATGAAGCGGGCGCGCCAGGCATTCACCCAGCCGGAAGGCCTGGCCCTGGTCAAGCAATACGATGCCTTGCTGCCGGCCTACCGCGAGCGGTTGGGCAAGTATGTGGCGCTGGTGGGCAAACAGCCGCTCGATACCTCGCAGTTCGAGAGCCAGGTCTTTAGCGAGAGCGCAGACCTGATCAAGGAGAGCCGCGCGCTCGAGGACTTGATGGCCAAGATGGTCAAGCGCCGCGACGACCGCGCGCTGGCCAATATGGAAGAAGCGCGCGGCGTCTACGAGGGGACGCGCCTTTGGATGCTGGGCCTGGTGCTGGGCGGCCTGGCCGTCTCCGTGCTGCTTGGCGCATTCCTCGCCCGCACGCTGTCGCGCCAGCTGGGTGGCGAACCGGCCTACGCCGTGGCCATCGCCTCGCGTATCGCCGAAGGCGATTTTTCCGCGGAAGTGAAACTGCGCAGCGGCGACAAGGACAGCCTGCTGCACGCCATGAAACAGATGCAGCAGCAACTGTCCACCATGGTGCGCGATTTCAAGGACTCGGCAGAGTCGATCGCCTCCGCTTCGCGCGAGATCGCCGCGGGCAACAGCGACCTGTCGCAGCGTACCGAGCAGCAGGCCGCGTCGCTGGAAGAAACCGCATCGAGCATGGAAGAGCTGACCAGCACGGTGCGCCAGAACGCGGACAACGCGCGGCAGGCCAGCGGCCTGGCGGCGAACGCATCGGAGACAGCCGTCAAGGGCGGCGAAGTGGTCGGCCGCGTGGTGCAGACCATGGACGACATCAATGGGGCATCGAAGAAGATCGTCGACATCATCGGCGTGATCGAAGGCATTGCATTCCAGACCAATATCCTGGCGCTGAATGC
>NZ_JBFTOX010000146.1:0-1760 GCF_056398185.1 Cupriavidus sp. 05L310 | reverse complement strand
GAGGCCGGCGTGCTGGACGGAAAGACTGCTACCACCCACTGGCTGCATGCCAGACGATTGCAGGAAACCTTTCCTCAGGTTCGTGTCGACGAGGATCGGATTTTTGTGCAGGACGGAAACATTTGGACCTCGGCCGGCATGTCTGCGGCGATGGACCTCGCCCTGGCGCTCATCGAGCACGACCACGGCGCGGCGCTGGCACGTAACGTGGCCCGACGCCTGGTCGTCTATTACCGCCGCCCCGGTGGGCAATCCCAGTTTTCGGCATTACTGGAACTCGAGCCGCGCAGCGATCGCGTCAAACGCGCGCTGATCTACGCGAAGGAAAATCTGCGCAATGCGCTGACGGTGGAGGAGCTGGCGGATGCCGCGCGCCTGTCGCCGCGCCAGTTCAGCCGGGTGTTCCGTGAGGAGACCGGCCAGTCCCCGGCTAAGGCCGTCGAGATGCTCCGGCTGGAAGCGGCCAGAACCATGCTCGAGTCAGGTCGTCACCCGATGGAAACCGTGGCGCAGGACACAGGGTTTGCGGACCGCGATCGTATGCGCCGGGCCTTTGTGCGCGCCTACGGCGTGTCGCCAAGCAGCATCCGGCGAAAGGACGCACTAGTAGAGCTGGAAGCGACGGAATGAACTGACGGCCAGCGACCGAAGCGGCCGGGTTGCGAGCGCGTCAGATTAGCGACGCTAGGATGCGCATCTCCGCATTCACTGGCTTGCGACATGACATGACATGCCACGCGCAATGGATGCCGTAGTTTGAATTCCGATGCCATACGAGTTCGATGTCGTAGATGTAGCCGTCAGATAGGTTGACTGTCTCCGCGTCGCGGAACGCCTCGGCGGCGTCAGATATGTTGATTGCCGGCTACGCCGAATGAACTAGGTTCTGGGCCTTACAGATCCATCGTCATCGAGGATGACAAAGCCCTTTGAGGGAACATTATCAATGTGCGAGGGGCGGCATACAGGGTGCACAGTAACCGAACGATTGCTGTTAACGGTAGATTGCGGGGCAGAGAGGACGTGATGCCTCTCTGCCTCTGAACGATCAGATGACGAAGGGCATCTGCCGCTGGCGCTTGCCCGTCAGCCGGAACAGTGCATTGGCGACCGCCGGTGCGATCGGTGGCACGCCAGGCTCGCCCAGTCCCGACGGTGCGTCTTCGGACGGCACGAAGAACACGTCGATGTGCGGTGCATCGGGCATCCGCGGTGGCGGATAGTCCGGGAAATTGCTGTTCCGAACCACTCCGTTCTCCATCTCGATGGCGAAGCCGGGCCGAATCATCGACAAGCCGAAGATGCATGCGCCCTGGACCTGGGCTTCTGCAGTCAGCGGATTGACGACGCGATTGCAGTGGACACCGGCCGTGACGTTGTGCACGCGCGCCTCACCCTTGGCGACGGACACTTCGACGACATACGCAACCACCGTCCCGAACGACTCGTGTACGGCCACGCCCCACGCATGCCCCCTCGGCAGTTTGCGCTTGCCGTAGCCGGCCTTGTCCGTGGCCAGCTGCAAGGCGGCGCGTTGTCGGACATGCTTGGTGGTGTCGAGTCGTGCCATGCGCCAAGCGACGGGATCCTGCTTCGCGGCCGTGGCGATCTCGTCGATCAGCGTCTCCTTGACGAAGCTCGTGTGGGTGTTACCCACCGAGCGCCACCAGAGCACCGCGACATCGACCTTCGGGTGATGAGCCGTCACCTGCATCGGCAGAGCGTATTCGTTCTCGACGATGCCTTCGGTCATGGTCGAG
>NZ_JBFTOX010000145.1:0-1770 GCF_056398185.1 Cupriavidus sp. 05L310 | reverse complement strand
GTGATGAACGAACTGGCCGGCCTTGACGCTGTCAGCCAGCTGCCCGGCTTCGAGGACGCCACGCCCGAGACGGCGCAGGCGGTGCTCGATGAGGCCGCCAAGTTCAACGAACAGGTGCTGGCGCCGCTCAACCGCATCGGCGACACCGATCCCAGCAGCTGGAAGGACGGCGTGGTCACCACCACGCCCGGCTTCAAGGACGCCTTCCGCCAGTTCGGCGAAGGCGGCTGGCAGGGCGTGCTGCATCCGCAGGAATTCGGSGGCCAGGGCTTGCCCAAGCTGATCGCCACCGCCTGCAACGAGATGCTGAACTCGGCCAACCTGTCGTTCGCGCTGTGCCCGCTGCTGACCGACGGCGCCATCGAAGCCCTGCTGACCGCSGGCAGCGATGCGCAGAAAGCCACCTTCCTGCCCAGGCTGATCTCCGGCGAATGGACCGGCACCATGAACCTGACCGAGCCGCAGGCCGGCTCGGACCTGGCGGCGGTACGCACGCGCGCCGAGCCGCAGGGCGACGGTACCTACAAGGTGTTCGGCACCAAGATCTTCATCACCTACGGCGAACACGACATGGCGAAGAACATCGTCCATCTCGTGCTGGCGCGCACGCCGACGGCACCCGAGGGCGTCAAGGGCATCTCGCTGTTCATCGTGCCCAAGTTCCTGGTGAACGAAGACGGCTCGCTGGGCGCGCGCAACGATGCGCACTGCGTGTCGATCGAACACAAGCTGGGCATCAAGGCCAGCCCCACCGCCGTGCTGCAGTTCGGCGACCACGGCGGCGCCATCGGCACGCTGGTGGGYGAGGAGAATCGCGGCCTGGAATACATGTTCATCATGATGAACTCGGCACGTTTCTCGGTCGGCATGCAGGGTATCGCGGTCTCCGAGCGCGCCTACCAGCAGGCGGTAGCCTTTGCGCGCGAGCGCGTGCAAAGCCGGCCGGTCGACGGCTCGGCCCGCGAGGCGGTGACCATCATCCATCACCCCGACGTCAAGCGCATGCTGATGACCATGCGCTCGCTGACCGAAGGCGCGCGCGCGGTGGCCTACGTGGCCGCGGCGGCATGCGATACGGCGCACCAGCATCCCGACGAAGCGGTGCGCAAGCAGAACGAGGCCTTCTACGAGTTCATGGTGCCCATCGTCAAGGGCTGGAGCACCGAGCTGTCGATCGATGTCACCAGTCTTGGCGTGCAGGTGCACGGCGGCATGGGCTTCATCGAGGAGACCGGCGCGGCGCAGCACTATCGCGACGCCCGCATCCTGCCGATCTACGAAGGCACGACCGCGATCCAGGCCAACGACCTGGTCGGCCGCAAGACGGTGCGCGACGGCGGCGCCGTGGCGCGCGGCATCTGCGCGCAGATCGCTGAAACCGAGGCGGCGCTGGGCAAGCATGGCGGCGCGGCTTTCTCCGCGGTGCAAGCGCAACTGGCCAAGGGGCGCGAGGCGCTGGAGGCGGTGGTGGCGTTCGTGGTGGCCAATGCCAAGTCGGATCCGAATGCCGTGTTCGCCGGCAGCGTGCCTTACCTGAAGCTCTGCGGCATCGTGTTCTCGGGCTGGCAGCTTGGGCGCGCGATGCTGGCCGCGGATGCGAAGTGTGGCGAGGATCCTTCCTTCAGCGATGCCAAGATCGCGACCGCGCATTTCTTCGCGGAGCACATCCTGTCGCAGGCGTCGGCCTTGCGCGATGCCGTCGTGGCAGGCGCGGTGCCGGTCAATGCGTTGAGCGAAGCGCAGTTCTGAGATCGCCCGGTAGCAGGCAAA
>NZ_JBFTOX010000144.1:0-1804 GCF_056398185.1 Cupriavidus sp. 05L310 | reverse complement strand
CCAAGCAAAAAGAACGTGCAGACGTTCTATCGCAAGGTGAAGGAAGTCATCAGTGCTAACAAAGCGGTAAAGCAGGCGGATCTAATCGCTCTGCTGAATCCGATGCTAAGGGGCTGGGCGCAGTATCACAGTCCAGTGGTTGCGAAGGCGACGTTCACACGTACAGAGCACGATATTTTTGGGGCTCTGTGGCGGTGGGCGAAACGGCGACACAACGGTAAGGACTCTGGCTGGGTGCGGAAGAAGTACTACGCAGCGGTCGGGGAACGAAACTGGGTGTTCGGGACCACAGTTACAAAGGCGGATGGTAGTAGCTACTGGAAGGGGTTGTATTCGCTATCGAGTACAGCTATCCAGCGGCACACAAAAATCAAGGGGAGCTACAACCCCTTTGATCCTGAGCAGGAGCGGTATGGCGAGAAGTTGCGGCAGGAGCGCATGCAGTCAAGCATGTCGCACCGAAAGCAGTGGATCAAGCTGTATTTGTCCCAGCAAGGACTGTGTGCGGTGTGTCAGTGCAAGATAACCAAAGAGACCGGGTGGGAAGATCACCACTTGGATCCGCGCATTCTTGGCGGCTCGGACGCTCTAGGGAATCGCGTGCTGTTGCACCCGAACTGCCACATCCAAGTTCACCACCACGGTCAAACTGTTGTGAAACCGGTGTTTAGCTAACATTTTGCAGAGATTTGAGCCGTATGCGGGGAAACTCGCACGTACGGTTCCTCGGGGGGGATGGGTCAGTAATGACTTGTCCCTACCCTCCTGTGCGACACGCACTATCGTGTCCGGGCAGCTCCAACGTAAGGAGCATCGACCTTGTTGGGACAAGGGGAAGGTTTCCGCCTGAACTGTCCAATCCCAACCATTTCTTGCTTAGACGAACCGGGCCGAACAGCCAGGGGGAGTCTAGAACGTTGCGAGGAAGGCCAGAACACCGGCCGGATTTGCAGCTTGCTTTTTGCTGGATGGATTTCCAGCCATTGCCCAAGGGCGGGGACGCTCGCCTTTGGGCGAGTTCTCTGTAAACGCCCCTCCATGGAGAGGCGGGTGGCTATGCAACGGAGTATGTTGCATAGACGTTACATAGCATTCAAACCGGTCCGGATGGACTGGCGCTAGGCTCTTTGGGACGGTAGGCACTCGCGAGAGTACACCGCCGTCAAGCGCTCGCTAGTAGAGGGGCATGTGAAGTAAGGAAGTGAGGTCCCGGAGCGTAAGCTCTGCGCGTTATGGTTCGGTCGGACATCCCCGTAAGGGTGCTCTGATAGAGAACCTGCTATGCGACTAGCAGTAGCCTAGGGAGACATGCGTCACTGGTAACGGTGGGGTGTGAAGCTCTCCTGACAATGTAGCCCCCTCAAGGGTATTAATGGATCGTGAGGTCCTTTGATAGAGGCTCCGAGCAGCAACGGGGTCAAGGCGCTAGGCTGGCTGGTATGGGTAATGTAAGTGAACTGCTGATAAACGTCGTAAGCATTGCAGTGCCAAAGCTGCTGACAGGCACTAACCAAAATGGTACGTGGTCGGTTGTCCCGCTAGGATCTCGGGGCACGTCGCTATCAGGCCACCGGCGAATATGCAGACCCTAACCCAGTCGTGTAATGCGCAGGGAACGTGGTAAGCCCGTATGGCTGCCGGAGCGCAGTTGGCTCAGGCAGGCGAACCGCAAGGAACGCTGTTGGCTGTGCGGGTATGGGAGGTTGGAAAAAGCGAATGCCGGGCTGTAATGGTTCGGATAGGGGTTGAAACATCATCCCACGCGAAAGCGGGCAGACTTCCAACTGGTCTTTCGTCGCAAGAC
>NZ_JBFTOX010000143.1:0-1877 GCF_056398185.1 Cupriavidus sp. 05L310 | reverse complement strand
AGGTTGTAGGCGATGTTGGCCGCATCGATGTTCGGGCACACCAGCAGGTTGGCTTCGCCCTTGAGCGCGCCGTCCGGCACCAGCGTGTCGCGCAGCTTCGGGTCGAGGGCGCAATCGCCGTGCATCTCGCCATCCACCTCGAGTTCCGGCGCGCGTTCGCGCAGGATCGCCAGCGTTTCGCGCATCTTCTGCGCCGACGGCGCTTCGGACGAGCCGAAGTTCGAGTGCGACACCAGCGCCACCTTGGGCACGATGCCGAAGCGCTTGAGCTCTTCGGCGGCCATCAGCGTGATCTCGGCCAGCTGGTGGGCGGTCGGGTCGATATTGACGTGCGTGTCGACCAGGAAGATCTGGCGGCCCGGCAGCACCAGCCCGTTCATCGCCGCGTACACCTCCTTGGTGCCGCCCAGGATCTGGTCGATGTAGCGCAGGTGGGCGGCGGTGGTGCTGACCGTGCCGCAGATCATGCCGTCGGCCTCGCCCTGCTTGACCAGCATGGCGCCGATCAGCGTGGTGCGGCGGCGCATTTCCAGCTTGGCGTACTGCTGGGTGACGCCCTGGCGGGCCATCATCTTGAAGTACGCCTCGGAGTAGTCGCGGAAGCGCGCGTCGTGTTCCGGGTTGACCACGGTGAAGTCGATGCCGCCGCGCAGACGCAGGCCGAAGCGCTCGATGCGGTGGGCGATCACGGCCGGGCGGCCGATCAGGATCGGGTTGGCCAGCTTTTCATCGACGATCACCTGCACCGCGCGCAGCACGCGCTCTTCTTCGCCCTCGGCGAAGACGATGCGCTTCTTCTCCATGTCGACCTGGCGGGCAGCCGCGTAGATCGGCTTCATCAGCGTGCCCGAGTGGTACACGAACTGCTGCAGCTGCAGGCGGTACGCGTCCATGTCCTTGATCGGGCGCGCGGCCACGCCGGACTGCATGGCGGCCTCGGCCACCGCCGGCGCRATCTTGACGATCAGGCGCGGGTCGAAGGGCTTGGGAATCAGATACTCGGGGCCGAACGACAGGTCCTGGATGCCGTAGGCGGTGGCGACGATGTCGCTCTGCTCCTGGCGCGCCAGYTCCGCGATCGCATGCGCCGCGGCGACTTCCATCTCACGCGTGATGGTGGTCGCGCCGCAATCCAGCGCGCCGCGGAAGATGAAGGGGAAGCACAGGACGTTGTTGACCTGGTTCGGGTAGTCGGTACGGCCGGTGGCGATCACCGCRTCCGGGCGCACTTCCTTGACCAGCTCCGGCAGGATTTCCGGGTTGGGGTTGGCCAGGGCCAGCACCAGCGGCTTGTCGGCCATGCGCTGGACCATGTCCTGCTTGAGCACGCCGGCGGCGGACAAGCCCAGGAAGATATCGGCGCCGTCGATCACTTCGGCCAGCTTGCGCTTGTCGGTCTTTTGCGAGAAACGGGCCTTTTCCGGGTCCATCAGCTCGGTGCGGCCTTCGTAGACCACGCCGGCCAGGTCGGTCACCCAGATGTTTTCGAGCTTCATGCCCAGGTCGAGCAGCAGGTCCAGGCACGCCAGCGCCGCGGCGCCCGCGCCGGAAGCCACCAGCTTGACCTTGTCGATGTCCTTGCCGACCACCTTGAGGCCGTTGACGACGGCCGCGCCGACCACGATGGCGGTGCCATGCTGGTCATCGTGGAAGACGGGAATCTTCATGCGTTCGCGCAGCTTGCGCTCGACGTAGAAGCACTCCGGTGCCTTGATGTCTTCCAGGTTGATGCCGCCGAAGGTAGGCTCGAGCGCGGCAATGATCTGCACCAGCTTCTCGGGGTCCTTCTCGTCGAGTTCGATGTCGAACACGTCGATGCCGGCGAACTTCTTGAACAGGCCCGCCTTGCCTTCCATGACCGGCTTGGAAGCCGCCGG
>NZ_JBFTOX010000142.1:0-2197 GCF_056398185.1 Cupriavidus sp. 05L310 | reverse complement strand
GACTGAAGCATCTGTTTGCAGATGGCGCATACGATCGTCGCACGTTGATGGATAAAGCCGCGACGCTCGACTTCGTCGTGCAGGTTGTGCGCCGCCACGAGGATCAAGTTGGCTTCGCGGTGCTACCCCGGCGTTGGGTGGTGGAACGTCCCTTCGGTTGGATGGTTCGCTGGCGTCGCCTTGTCAGGGACTACGAGCGACGTCCTGATGTGTCCGAGGCCATGGTCTATATCGCAATGGGCGGGCTGCTGCTACGCAGAATCGCCCATCCCTGAATTATCAAACGGGCTCTAAGAAGCCGGATGATGGCGGTCGCACTGGTCGGTCCCCCAGGACCACCTATTCCAGATCGGGCGTGCAATCCCCGGCGAGGACTTCGACTCTCGCAACTGTCGAACCCTTAAAGGTCACCAACGATGTGCCGTTGTATATGGGCCTGATGTTTCATAGAGCCCCCGAGTCGATGCGATACATTTATCCCAAGACGCCAGCCAGCGTTCTTCTTGAGTGGCTCGATAGCACCCCAATATCGGTTCGATTTACGCTGCTAAGAGGTCTCGTCAACGAAGCCAACTACGGGACGGGCGGCATCGTCCAGGCCGATGATTTTAGGAGTCGGCGGCATGCGGTCGCTTTCTGGCTGAGACGGCGTCGTCGGAATGATGCGTGTGCCGAGAAAATCCGTCGCGCCTGCGCCTATGTCGATGCAATGATGGTAGAGCGCGGGCTTCCGGATCTATGGCGTGGGGAGATAGCAAGGTGCACCGCGTCAGGGAACCTCGACTCCGTCCGGCGCCTTGGGGCCTTATCCAAGGCGTGGATGACAGCCGATAGTTCCTGGTCGGAAATGCGCTCTAGCTCATTGGCCCCAAAGCGTCTTCGTCGATGGGAGCGCAAACAACGCGTGTTCTTCTCCGTTCGGCCGTAGCGACAAACGGCTTTCATATCGCAAGATATACAATACGATATGATACGAAACCCCTGAAGATACGATATGGCGCGGATTGGCATTGCCTATGAAGTTGTCGCAGCTGCAGCCGATGCGCTGCTTGCGGAGGGACGCAAAACCACGTTGGCGGCCGTCCGGGAGCGTATCGGCAGCGGCAGTATGAATACGATTCACCGGCACTCGACGATCTGGCAAGGCCGCCAGAAACCCGTGCCCCGCAAGCTATCCGAGCCAAATACGCGGCTGCTTTCTGCGCTGGAGGCAGAACGAGACGCGCTCGCAGAGCAACTGCTCCAGATCACCACCGAGCGGGACACGCTTGCTGGCAAATCCGCTGGTCAATCCGCCGAGATCGAACGACTTTTGACCCAAGATGCCGAGCGCGAGCGCGACGATGCCGCTGTGGTACGGCGTATGTTGGCGCAGGCCGAACTCAGGTTGGAAGCGGTGCCGCGCCTCGAAGAAGAGTTGGTACAGCTTCGGGCTCAGCTGGCCGCCGAGCAAACGGCACGCACGGAAGCCGACAAGATGGCAGCCGTCGCCGAGGCACGGCGGGCCGCCGCCGAAGCGGCCCAGGCACAAGCCGAGGCACGGCTGGCCAGCGCGGAGCAACGGGAAGGTCGGGTCCGCGTGGAATTGGCGGAAGCGCAGGCCGCGCATCAATCCACGCGAGAGAGGCTGACCGAGGCCGTCGGCGTTGCTGCCGGCGCTCAGGCAGAACTGAAAGCATGGCGGGAAAAACAGGCCGAAGCCGCGAAGCTGGCCGAGACCCAGGGCCATACGGAACTGGACGCCCACGGCGCCGGTAGTGCCGCGCAGAGACCCGCCCGCAGCCGCAAACCGCCTGCCGCCGCCTCTTGACTTCGATGGCGGGAGGGCATCCTGACAGAAACACTCAAGGTTCCGGCTTGGAAGCCGAAGGACCGTCATCTGTCAGGAGAAATACATGCGTAGCACCATCGCCGCGATCGGCGCCGCCCTCACCTTTTCCGCCTCGCCCGCGTCAGCTCTCGGCGTCCTCGCCTACGGCGACGAGCCGGTGGGTGACCCCGGCGCCATCGTGCAGGATTTGATCTCGACGGAGTTCGAGCGCTTCTTCAGTGCCGCCGGGACGGTCCTGGTGATTCACTACGATACGGTACAGCTGGGAATGGACCGCGTGTGCCACGCCACCGTCGGCATCAGCGCCGCCCCCGAGGCCGGAGCCACCGCACGGGTTCCCGCTTGGCGTTTCAACGCGACCCGCTT
>NZ_JBFTOX010000141.1:0-2446 GCF_056398185.1 Cupriavidus sp. 05L310 | reverse complement strand
GCCTTGGCGGATTCCTCGGCCGCAAGAGTGATGGCGAGCCTGGCGTGAAGACGATTTGGCTGGGGCTGAAAGAAGTTCATGTCGCGGCGAAGACACTGCGAGGCTTACGAGCCGTCGATGATGGGGACAATTGTGTATAACCACATGCCTTCAGGTGTCTCTACCGGATGCCGGATTTACACCGGCTTAGTCGCGCCGGCGGCCGCTGCTCGCCACCAGGAGCCCGATCAGAACGCCAACAGCGACGGCGATGCCGACTGTCTTCAGCGGTGATTCGACTACACCTTGCTGCAAGCCTTCCACCGCATGATCCACTCGCACACGGACGCGATGCGCGCCATCCTGAGCCATTCCACGAATGCCGCTGCTCAGGACATGTCCCCTGTCCTGCAGGCGACTTCCCGCCTTGGCCACTTCTTCCGGAGCATCGCGGGCGCGCGCTTCGATGAGGTGCTCCAACTGCGCGATCAACGCCTTGCCTTCCTCCAGCAGTGGCGTCGCCCCTTGGATAGCGGCCCGCCGCGTGTCTCGGACAGCGCGTTGGATTTCCCCTACCGGACTGTCGACGCTATCACTGAGGTTGAGCGCGGCCTTGGGAACCCTTGAATGGTGGAACAGCATGACGTGGCCTCCTTACTAGCTTCGAAATTGACGGGCATCATCTGCCCTTGCGGACCAGACTCATCACGAAGGTCACCAGCGCCACCACGAGAAAGATGAAGAACAAGATCTTGGCGATTTCCACAGCGCCTGCGGCGATGCCACCAAAGCCGAACACCGCAGCAACCAGGGCGATTAAGAAGAAAACCAGCGCGTAGTACAACATGATGTCCTCCCTTGTTCAAACCACGGCGGAGACGGCACTCCGCGCTGCTCGCGGGCAGCATTGCGTGGCTGGCACAGCACCTCATCCCCGGGAACGGAGACCCGCTCAATCCCATCGCACCTGGCGGGCAGCCCGTCCGAACACCCCATCCACGCTCGCGGGGTACCCGCCAAGATTAAACTGAGGGCTGGCACTTACGGGCTGCGGCGCACAAGCATTTCGCTACCAAGAGAAACACCTGTCGTAACTGCCGCAAGAATCTCCCTACTCAGTGAGATGCACCAGCCCATTGAACTACGCCTACAGCTTGCTATCACGCTCCCAGGCCTTCATCTCTTCCTCAACCTGTTCCTTCGTGAAGCCATAGCGCTCCTGGATTCTTCCGGCGAGTTGATCGCGCTTGCCTTGGACCCGGGTAAGGTCATCGTCGGTCAGTTTTCCCCACTTCTCCTTGACCTTGCCTTTTGCTTGCTCCCACTTGCCTTCGATCTGATCCCAATTCATGGTCAACTCCTTTTCGGATTCCTGATGGTGAGTCCGCGGCCGGACCCGCTCACCTCCAACAAGCGGCGACAGCATGCGCCGCGCACCTAGCCAACTACTCCAACTACTACTTTCCGTACTTCGCCTTCGTGTCCGAGATGCATTTGTCCTTGGCGCCGCCGGACATTGCGTCGCACTTTTGCTTGTCGGCCTCATAGTTAGCGTCCATGGTGTCCTTCTTGGCCTCGCGGCGGGCCTCGGAGACATCAGCGCCGGCACTCTCTTTCGCCTTTTCTATCTTGATGGCGCCTAGCGCCTTCTCATGCGCAGCCTTAGCTTCCTTCACGCACACGTCCTTCGCGTTGCCCGTCTTGTCGTCGCACATCTCCTTTGCGACATCGTAGTCCCGGTCGGCTTTGACCTTATGTGCGTGAGCCTGTGCTTTCTCTGTGCCCTCGCGCTTCACCTCAGCTTCCGCCTTAGCCACGTCGCGATCACGCTTTGCCTCGGCCTGGCAAATATCCTTGGCATTGGCTTTCAGTCCGGCGCATTTGTCACTAGCCACCCTATAGTCGGCGTTTGCCTGCTTCGTTGCGGCGTCGTATTCTGCTTTCGATCCCGCGGCGGGTGTAGCCAGCGCAATGCCTGCCGGTGCGGCGAACACCATCGCGTAAATCGCTGCCGATAGAAACTTCCTGATCATTGTCAACTCCTCTCAAGTAGCGAGCCTGCTTGCGGCTTGCGCATCACTGGCGTGTGATGCGTTGCTGCTCACCTCATATAGCCAACATATCGCTTCCTGACGCGCGCTCGGTCATACTAGGGACTCCACAGGGCGTGGAAGTCCAAGAGCGAAAATCTGGCAAGTGGTCTTTGACTTCCAAGCGCTGACGGTTAACTCACTATATTTGAGGAGTGGCCTTGAGAGTTGTCGTGCATCAAGCTTTCGAGACTATGGACCGTGGCTGCTATGGCTATAACGACCAGCCCCCCCGTGCCAATATGACGTGCGTCACCTATCCCTGATAGATTAGTGAGCAACGAGGTAGGTATGACCGTCAACAACTCATCCAAGGCAACGATGGCTGCCGTCAAGAATGTGTCCGATCCGGGCGCAACGCAAGGAGCCCGTAGGGC
>NZ_JBFTOX010000140.1:0-2474 GCF_056398185.1 Cupriavidus sp. 05L310 | reverse complement strand
TCAGGCGCCGGCGCGCTCTGCCTCATTGCGCGCTTCGGCAAGCCGCAGGTCGCGCAGGTAGCGCGGCCTGGCGATGAAGAACACGGCGGCTGCGACCAGCGAGATCAGCGGAACCACCTGCAGGGCCCCGAGCAATCCGATCCTGTCGGCCAGCAGGCCCGTCAGGTAAGGCGCCGGCGCGGCGCCCAGGATGTTGTTGGCCAGCGTCAGCATTGCCAGCGCGGTGGCATGGGTCGAGGGGCGGGAGAGATTGACCACCATGGCGCCGGCGGGGCCCCAGGTACCCATTGCCAGCAGCATGCCGAAACCGATCAGCAGCAACTGCGCGGTACCCGGCGGCAGCCGGAAGCCCGCCAGCAACAGCACGCACGACACGAGACAGAACAGGATCGCCAGCGTCAGCTTGCGGGCCGGCGCGTTGCGGCTAACCCGGTCCGTCAGCATCCCGCACAAGGTCATGCCGACGCCGCCGACGATCAGCAGCGCCGCGGCGAGCAGCGCCGCCTTGTCGGGCGGCATGCCGTAGTACCGGTTCAGGTAGCTCGGCATCCAGGCCATGATCGCGTAGGCGATGAAAAGCTGCAGGCCGCTGCCGACATAGGCGCAGACCAGGGACGGTGCCCAGAAGAGCCCGCGCAGCAGCGCCGGCAAGGGGATGCGGGCTCGGGCTGGCGCCGCGCCGCCGTGGGTGGCGCGTGGCCCTGCCGTGCGCCGCGCCAGCCTGGCTTCGGTCACGGTGACGCAATAGATCAGCACCACGATCAGTCCGAATACCGCCATGGCCATGAACGCCGCGCGCCAGCCGAAGCGGGCCGCCACGACACCGCCCAGCCCCATGCCCAGCACCGCGCCGAACATGCCGCCGGAGGTGAAGGCGCCGGTCAGGGTGGCACGCAGGGAAGGCGGGAAGATGCTCAGGATCACGGCCAGCCCGACGCTGCCATAGGCCGCCTCGCCAATGCCGACGAAGAAGCGGGCCGCCAGCATATGCCCGTAGCTGGCGGAGAGCGCGCACGCCAGCGTGCCGCAGCTCCACAGCAGTGCCATCAGGGCCAGGCTCTTGACGCGRCCCCAGCGATCGGCGACGAGCGAGAACGGCACCGTGAACAGACCGACCATCAGCGCGACGATGCCGCTGAGCGAGCCGAGCTTGGCGTCGGACAGGCCCCACTCAAGCCGCAGTTGGGGAAAGACGGCGTTCAGCACCTGGCGCGACATGTAGTCGGAAAGCAGGAGCGCAAAAATGAGGGCGAATACCAGCCACGCGTAGGCATGCGAGCGTGCCGGCTTGGCGGTGAGATCCGTGTCCGCGCGAGCGGCCCCGGAGAGGGACTGTCCCATGAAAGTCTCCTGCGGTCTGRTGCCGCTGTGGCGCCGCGAATTCGGCGCGGATTGTGYGATCSATGGCGAGCGGACGGGCATCGTTGCCGGTCCGCTTGCCCGGGCTGGCGTCAGGCTGCGCGCAAGGGCAGGTTTGCCTGCCGCGGCTTGCGGTTGGGCGCCATGCCATGCATTGCCAGGGTYTCCTCGGCATCCTTGTACTGCACGCCGATCTTGTAGATCTTGCGCGCTTCCTTGCCGCTGGCCACTTCACGGCCGAGTTCGCGGGCGACGCGCACGCACTGCTCGATCTGCTGCACCGAGGTCATGCGGTTGCCGTGCTGGTCGATGATGGTGTCCTCGATGCCGCAGCGGGGGTGCAGGCCCATCGACATGGCCATCATGTTGAACGGCAGGACGTTCTTCAGCAACGATTCGGCGGTCAGCGTGCAGCCATCCGGCGCGCGATGGATGAAGTTGAAGAAATTGAACGGATTCGGRCCATCGAAGCCGCCGCCGATGCCGATCCAGGTCAGGTTCAGCGGTCCGGTGTACACGCCCTTGCGCACCAGGCGATCGAGYGTTTCCAGCGCATGGATGCCGGTCAGCTGGAAATGCGGCTGGATGCCGGAGGCCTGCAGGCGCCTCAGGTGCTCCTCGACCCAGGCGGGGCCGGCGGGCACGGTCATTTCGCTGTAGGCAGCCTGGAAAGCCGGGTTGGCCAGCGAGGTGCCCTCCAGGTATTCCGGGTAGAGCAGCTCCATGATGTTCATCTGCGTCGTATTGATGGCCACCGTCACCTGGTCCGGCTTGGGGTCCAGGTCGGCGAGCATGTGCCGGGTATCGTCCGACAGCCACTTGGCGGCCTGGCCGTCGTCTTCCGGGGCAAACGAGATCGAGCCGCCGACCTGGATGATCATGTCGGGCACCGCGGCGCGCACGCCGGCGATCAGTTCGTTGAACTTGGACAGGCGCTTGGAGCCCTTGCCATCGAGTTCGCGYACGTGGAGGTGCAGCACCGTGGCACCGGCGTTGTAGCAGTCAACGGCCTTTTGCACCTGTTCCTCCATCGTCACCGGAATGTCTTCGGGGAAATCCGCCGGCATCCACTCGGGGCCGTAAGGCGCCACGGTGATGACCACTTTGTCCTGGTT
>NZ_JBFTOX010000139.1:0-2519 GCF_056398185.1 Cupriavidus sp. 05L310 | reverse complement strand
ATGCAACCGGATAACCTTGGCCCGCGCCAAAAAGTGAACTTTAAATCCCTCAATCTTTTCGTGGCCAGCAGCTTTGTGCTTGCTGTTGCCATTGCCGCCGTAGGGGCCGGTGCGCTCCATGAAATGCGCCAGGACGCGTATGCCCGCGCACAGGAAGGGGCCGCCAATCTCTCGCTGATCCTGGAGCACGATATCGCCCGCAATCTGGAAATCTATGAGCTGTCGATGCACTCCGTAATCGACGGCGTCAAAGATCCCGAGATTCTCCGGTTGCCTCCCGCCATCCGCCAGCTAGTGTTGTTTGACCGTTCCACAACCGCAACGGACATGGGCTCCCTGCTGGTGACGGACGAGCAAGGCCACCTTGTGCTCGACTCCCGCTCGATCCCTCCCCGTCCCGTCAATCTTTCTGACCGCGATTACTTCAAGGTGCATCGCGATTCGGCCACTGCCGGACTGTATGTCAGCCAGCCGTTCCAGCCTCGCCTGACGGACGGTGGCCAGTCGATCGGCCTTAGCCGAAGGTTGTCGCACGCAGACGGCAGCTTTGCCGGCATCGTCGTCGGCACGCTGCGTACCCACTACTTCAGGAGGCTGTTCGAAGGGACGAAGCTTGGCCCGGGGGGCACCATCACGCTGCTGCGGGACGATGGCATCGTTCTCATGCGGCGCCCGTATGAGCCAAGCACCATCGGGCGGAGCATTGCCAGCAGCCCGTCCTTCGCTCCGCTTACTCAAGCTTCGCAAGGATCCTATGTCGGCACTGCCGCACTGGATGGCACTGAACGTCTATATAACTTCCACCACGTTACCGGTTTCCCGCTCGTGGTTGTCGTTGGCCTGTCGACCGACTACGTTTATGCGGAATGGCGCAAAAGGGCGTGGCTGTTCGGCGGGCTTATCCTTGCCCTCGACGCCATGCTCATCGCGCTCTCGGTGCTGATTTCCCGGCAGTTCAGGCGCAGGCTGGCGATGGAAAAACACCTGCGGCTCATGGTCAATACGGACGGCCTGACGGGTATCGGCAGCCGGCGCGCCCTGGATGAAGCCGCCGACATTGAATGGCGCCGAGCATGGCGCAACCAGCAGCCCTTGTCCTTGCTCATGATCGATGTCGATCATTTCAAGAACTTCAACGACCACTACGGGCACGCGGGCGGCGACGATGCGCTGGCTGCGGTTGCCCGCTGCATAGCCGACAGTATCCGCAGGCCTGGCGACTATGCCGCCCGCTACGGCGGCGAGGAATTCGCCGTGCTGTTGCCCAACACCGGCATGCAAGGCACCATCGCCGTGGCCGAGAAAATTCGCTCGGCAGTCGAGAGCCTGGCGATCCCAAATTTGGGGAGCGCCAACCAGGTGCTTACAGTCAGCATCGGTGTGGCTATCGCAGAGGACCGCGCGCGTTTCGCTAGCCTGCGGGTCTTCTTCAATGCAAGCGACGAAGCGCTATACGAGGCGAAGGCGTCTGGGCGCAATCGTGTGGCCATCGCCGCGGACGAAGCACGAAGGAGCGTGGCCAAAATCGCGGCCCAGGACGGCTAGAGGGTAAAAGAAAGCCGCGCCCGGCCCGTCCGGCCAGTAACCAGTTGCTGAGGTCAAGGCGCCACGCCTAGGCGCGGGCGCCGGGCTTCCGGCTCTGTCGAGAACTGGATACGCAACTCCTGCAACTGCCGCGCGAGCGCATCGCTTTGACGCTTGCCCTGCTCCTGACGCGCCTGCGTGGCCGCGTGGGCCCGACGCTCGGCGTCCCGCGCTCCGATGTGCGGGCCTGGCGTGTCGCGTAATTGCAGACACCCGGTGTCTGTTGTGTTGGTTTTTGCCCGCCAGACCAAAGCCACCGCGCACCGTGCGCTGGCGCCATTTTCCCCGCCTCGAAAGATTTCTTCCCACGTCCCGCCTGCGTTTGCGGGCGATTCACGCTGACCTGGCCCGCCTTGGCACACTCCATGCGTTTGTACCTCCCGAGCGCAGAAACAATGCTCGAACCAACCGAACCCAAGTCCCAACCGCTCCCAAGGAGAATTGCCATGACTACCACCCTCGCCATCAAGGACCTGTCCGTCACCGAAGAACTCGACGCCGGCGCCATGCGCGCCGTGCGCGGCGGCTTCGTGCCCTTCCTGCCCGTGTTCAGCGCGGTCAAGATCGACTCTACCTTCAATGCTTCGCAACTGATCGGCCAGACGCAGAACGTCACCAACATGAATGGCAACAACGCGGCCTTCGTCGACGACATCAAGTCGCATGTCACCTCGACCCAGAACGCCCAAAACAACATCTATCGCTGAACGGCCCGGCAGACGCGGAGGCGGCCCCGCCACCTCCGCTGCCAACCAGCCACTCAGGAACATTTCAAGTCATTCAGTGAAGCCAAGGAGAACCACCATGCCATCCATCATCGTGCGCGACCTCGCCCTGACCCAAGAACTCGACAGCAAGTCCATGACCGCGGTGCGCGGCGGAAATTCCTGGCTGCAAGGACTGGGCCCGGTGGCCAACGTCAATGTCAACGTCAA
>NZ_JBFTOX010000138.1:0-2525 GCF_056398185.1 Cupriavidus sp. 05L310 | reverse complement strand
ATTCAATCGTCAACGCGTCACCCAAAAAGGCAGAAGTAAACGCGAGACTCAGACAGTTTACAAGTGCCGCTTCAAGTCCTTGAATGTAAACACTTTTCCGGGGCGCCAGGATCGCTTCGGTGGGTCAACGATGTGTATAACCGCATGGCCTAAAGCATCTCTCCCGGTACGGGCCAGAGCCGAGCGCGAAGTGACGTTGAATACCTGGTTTCCGAATGTTTCTCGATGACAGTTGGGAAGATTCTTTAGCCCTGCGGGGGAGTGTTGCAGCGCGCTGCATTCAGATCTTTCCATAATTTCCAGCAGTGATTGATGACATGAAATTCCAGATGAACATTTTGACCTTCGGACTCGAGCAGGCAGGCATGTCGCGGGCATCGGACGCACGCCAACGCGGCCGGCCCTTGAGAAGCGGCATCTTTGTAGTAATGGTTTTGGCAACCCTCCTGGGCATCGCCCTTCCGGCTCACGCATGCACTCCAATCATCAATCTGGGCGCCACCCAAGTTCGCTTTCCAGCGACAATCACCGTCCCCAGAAACGCTGCGGTCGGTTCAATAATTGCCACGACGACGGTGCCCATCACCGGTACCGCTGGGACAACCTACAACGACAATTGTGGGGTTGCGGGGACGAACTATTGGGCAATCAATGCCGTCGGGGTTGTCGCGAATCGCGTCGGCACCACTTCGGTAAAAGGGATTGGCTACACCTCGTCAATTTCAGGCGGTGGCCTGCCTGGAACAGTGACCATGGATTCAGCGCTCAGTGGGCCGTCCCTTCCCATTAAGTCTGGGGCAAATTACTTCCCATCGCAGGTGTACGTGACCGTCAACCTTGTTGTGACCGGTCCTGTGGGTTCTGGCGCCCTATCCCTCAACCCAACGGGGCCGGGTGCTGCCGGTGTGGTGGGCTTCTTCTTTTCAGGTAACAGTGGAGTGTCTGTCTTCAGTGTTGTGTCCCCCAGCAATGCCTCGGCGATCGCTTTAACGGCTTGCACGACACCGGATGTGACCGTGTCTTTGGGACAGCACAATACTTTGGAGTTCCGCGGCCCAGGGTCAACGACTGCGGCGACCCAATTCAATCTCAATCTCAGCAACTGTCCCGCGGGGATGAACAACATTAAGTACGAGATCGATTCGGTCACCGCGATCGTTCCGGGTGCCGGACAGTCAGTCGTCACACTGGATGCGGGTTCGAAAGCGAGCGGCATTGGAGTGCAACTACTCGATAAAGACGGCAATCCGTTCGCGCTGGGCACGCCTGTGCCGTTCAATGGCTATCAGAGCAGCACCGGCGGCAGCTACCAGATTCCCCTCAACGCGCGCTATTTCCAGACAGGACCGACCATAAGCGCGGGGAGCGCCAATACCGAAATGACCTTCCTGATGACCTATCAGTAGGCGTTGGGACGTTCGCCGAACTTTATCCGACAGTCACTCTCGGCTGCCGTTGCGCCCACCGAGTGCAACATCGGGGCACTGTCAACTTGACGATAGCAAGGCAAGGCAGCGCCGAGTGAGCCCGCCGCTCAGGCGGGAGTTGACGGATCTTGGGCCGCTTCAGTGAATGCGCGCCATGCAGCGAATCGCGCAGCGAGGTGTTTGCGGCTTTCACGAACACATGCCTGACGCCGGCCAGCTCCGGGATGTCGGCCTTTGCGGCCGGGTAGCTGCGCAGTTGGTCGGTGACGATCTTACGCGGTGCTGGGCAGGAGCGCAGCACACGCTGAAAGAAGCGTTTGGCCGCGGCCTTGTCGCGCCGCCTCTGCAGCAGGATGTCGAGTTCGGCGCCATGTTCGTCGACCGCCCGCCAGAGCAGGTACGGCTCCCCGCGCAGCGTCACGAACATTTCATCGAGATGCCAGGTGCTACCCGGCTTGCGCCTTGCGGCCTTGACCCGATCGGCGAAGCCAGCGCCAAACTTGTCGCACCAGCGGCGAATGGTCTCGTAGGCCACAACCACACCGCGCTCGAACAACAACTCCTCGATGTCTCGCAGGCTCAGGTTGAAGTGGTGATACCAGCGCACGGCCTGGCTGATGACCGCCGCCGGGAACCGATGGCCGTGATAGAGCGATTTCTTCTTCATCGCGCGATCTCACGTCACCGCGCCGCTAACGTGACAATGCCGTAGCGGCAGACTCATTTACCTCGCCCCATACGCGACTTTCCGAGAAAATCCTGCAGGGTCCGAGGTTGTCGGGCGATGCCAACGGGTGGTGCAACCCCCACTGCGCGGGCAAGTCCCAGGGCGAGCGCCGAGATCTTTTCGGTCCACTTTCCAAACTCTCTCATAGGCATTTAAGACATGCCTTATATCGCTTCCTCCAACCAGCAACGAATATATAGAAACAGAGCATTACCCCGTTATGGGCATCTCCTTATACAAAAGTCCAGCGTCCTGACCGGGCGCAGTGCGACCAGAATTTGATGGGACTTGGGCGGGAGGGGTTGTAAACTCGTGCGGATTCGCGTTTACTCCTGGCTTTTTTGAGCGCGAATGAACAACGAGTCGGGGGC
>NZ_JBFTOX010000137.1:0-2536 GCF_056398185.1 Cupriavidus sp. 05L310 | reverse complement strand
CCGAACTGTGGATCGCCGATCGCAACTTCAGCACCCGGGCGATTCTTGCCGGGTGGCAGCGTCGCGGCAGCGCCTTCATCGTGCGGGAGCACGGCCGCAATCCGAGCCCCAGCGAGCTGGAGCCGTTACGCGAAATGGGCCGGGTCGAAGCCGGCACTGTGTACGAGCAAGCGGTCAGCATCCCAGATGAATCAAACGCGCCGCAGGTGCTGCGGCGCATCGAACTGCATCTGGATGGCACCACCGAGGATGGTGTTACCGTCGTCCGCCTGCTGACCAATGTCCCGGCCGCCTATCTGACGGCCGAGGCAGTCGCCCGGCTATACCGGCGACGCTGGAGCATAGAGAATCTATATGAACGCGTCCCTTTTGCGCTAGTTTTTCGTGTGCTTCTGACAGACAGGATGGGTTGCAGCTCTATATCCGGCCTTTTGCAGCCGGTACTACTGCTGCGGGCCCCTATGAAATACGCAGACTCACACCTCATTCTGTTAGCGAGATCGAAGCTCTCTTCTCTATTCAGGTTTAGCGAGTCCCGGTCCTACCTGGTTTGTCATCACACTCGATTGCCAACGCAACCTTTCGACGTTCACCCTGCGTTAAACGTTAGTCTTTGACGTGGCGCCCACCATTCAAGCCGGCTTCGCGCTCACGTATCCTTTCTGGTATGGCCGGTCATGGGCCAGTATCGCCCAGATCATCCGCGCCATCTTGTTGGCCAGCGCCACGATCACCACATTCGCCGGCCGCCGCTTGGTCATCTGCTCGACCCAGGGGCCAGGCTCCTTTGCGTGCGTTATCACCGATCGTGCACCGTGGATCAGTAGGGTGCGTAGATACGTGTCACCCCGCTTACTGATCCCATGCAGGTTCACTTTGCCGCCCGATCCTGTCTGCTTGGGCACGAGACCCGCCCACGCCGCGAATTCACGTCCCGACCGAAACGTCTTCGCATCGCCGATCATCGCAACCGCCGCCGTCGCTGTCAGCAGTCCAACGCCGGGAATCTCGCTGATCGCCTTCACCGCCTGGTCTTCCTTGACCCACTCGCGCATGCGCCGCTCGATTTCCGCGACTTGCTCATCTAGCTTCGCAAGTCCATTCCACTGCTCGCGTAGCGTATTGATCAGCGCCATTGGCAAGCGCTGTGTCACCCTGGCAATTACCTCGGGTATGGATTTATCCAGCGCGGCCCGACCCCTGCCCATCACTTCGCCGTACTCCGTCAGCAAGCCGCGTAACGCATTGACCTGCATCGTGCGGAACTTCACCAACTGCTGGCGCATCCGGTGCAGCGCCAGCATTGCCTGCTGCATCTCGGTCTTTACCGCCACCGCTTTGCTTGGCTGTTGCACCGCCAACCAGATCGCCCGAGCATCCGCCGCATCGTTCTTGTTGCGGATGTTGAACGCCTTGACGAACTCCGCCGGCATCAGCTTCACTTGGTGGCCCATCTTCGTAAGCTGCCGTGCCCAGTGATGTGCACCACCGCACGCTTCCATGCCGATAAGACACGGTGCACGGTTCGCGAAGTGCTCCAGAAACTTCGCCCGCTTGACTGGCTTGTTCACGATCTCGCCTGTCTCTTGGTCAACGTAGTGCACCTGAAAAACCGTCTTCGCGATATCCACGCCTACTGCAGTAAAATTCATTTGGATGCTCCGGTTGTGGGAAATGCATGCATTTTCCACTTTTGGCACATGGATGCCGCTGGCCCGTGAGGATCCTCCTCTTCGTTCCGTTGTTCACGGGTGGGACGCGTTCATTTCATTCTGTTTCAGCGGCTGGAATCGGTGCTCAATAGTGAGATTCGCTCGTTGAGCCAACCGCGCGCGGCGCTGCTGGCCTTCGGCGTGGCGGCGCTCGCGTATAACGTACTGAGCGTGATTGCGACTGCGGTGAGAATCCGGCATGAGCCGGATACCAGCGACATCGAGATCTCACCGTATTACCTCGCCAGCGAAATCCGGGCAACTTATGCCGGCATGATGATCGCGGTGCCGCCCGAGGTGTGGCAGGCCTATGACCTCCTCACCCCAGCTCAGCTCGGTCGCGAGTTGATCAGGATGGCGACGCACGTTGATCCTCGCGCGATGCGCAAACATACGCGGGGACCGAAAGCGCCGAAGAAGAAAGGCTATGTGGCTGGATGCGTAGCACGGCGGCATGTTTCTACCGCCCGTGTCATCAAGGCTGGACGTGTCGTTTAATCACCTTGAAAGGGGTGGCTCTTAGACCTGCAACCCAAGTCTCGACTAGGCCTGGCGCCCGGCATAAGCAGGTGATGTTTAATGGGGGCCGCTTCCGCGAGCACGGATGTGTGATGGATCGCTCGCGGCACGCCGATTTTCTTGGGGCCGTAATTCGAGGGTGGCGCAGAAGGATAGGGCATGTGGTTATACACAATTGTCCCCATCATCGACGGCTCGTAAGCCTCGCAGTGTCTTCGCCGCGACATGAACTTCTTTCAGCCCCAGCCAAATCGTCTTCACGCCAGGCTCGCCATCACTCTTGCGGCCGAGGAATCCGCCAAGGC
>NZ_JBFTOX010000136.1:0-2686 GCF_056398185.1 Cupriavidus sp. 05L310 | reverse complement strand
CGACGCGAAGCAATGGGAGGAAGGCGGCGACTACCGTGCGGCGCTGCACGCCGCAGGCGGCGCGCTTGTTGCGGGCCTGGGTGGCGACAACGCGGTGGCCGGCGCAGTCGGTGCGGGTGCGTCGTCGCTGGCTGCGCCCAAGCTTCAAGAGCTTGGCAATGCTGTGTCAGAGAGCACGGATACTGGCAATGCGGGGCTGAATGAAGCGCTCGGGAATGTGGCGGCGAACATTGCAGCGGGTGGCATTGGTGCCGTTGTGGGTGGTGGGTCGGGTGCGGCGGCGGCCGCGAATGTGGATCGGTTCAATCGGCAGTTGCATCCAGATGAGCAGAAGTGGATCAAAGACAATGCCAAGGCTTTCGCACAGCGGCTCAATGGCGGGCAAGCTCCGTCCGATGCTCAGGTTGCCGACGCCGAGGAGCGCCTTGCACAACAGAGCTTTCGTCAAGTGCAGAATGGCGTTGGCGGTGCATGGGATCAAGCGGCGAGTAGCTTTCTGAGTCAGGGTCACGGAATGACCCCATCGGATGGCACGAGTGGGCCGGGCTACATGTTCTTCGCAACAGACGCGCAAAAAGCCGATGCAGGCATTTACTCGAAATACCTGCCGCAAGATCGAATCAACAACTTCTATGCAGACAACGGCCTGACTCAGCCGACCGCAGGTCAAGTTGCGTCGGCAGTAGCTAGAGAACAGTCCCTCGACAATAAGATCGGCGCCGCCGTCATTGCAGCATCTGTTGGCGCACTCGCCGCAATTGGTACCCCGGCCGTAGCCGCAGGCAGCACCGCAACGCTTGTAGCGATTGGGGCGGTCGGCGGCGGGGGCTTTGATGCCGCAGGACAGTTCGCGCAGGACGGCAAAGTCAACCCGACTCAGTAGGCCTTTGCGTCGGCAACCGGTGCACTGACTGCGCCAATTGGTGCCGCAACTGGATTTACTGGCAATATGTTTCTCGGTGGCGCAACCAATATTTTGAATACAACCTTCAATAATACGTACTATGGAAAGAATGATAGCCCCCTACTGGCGGGTGCCGTAGGGTCGATCTTTGGAGGATTAGGCTGGCTCGCTGGAACCGCCACAACAACTATTTTTGGACAGAACGCACCCAAGCTAATTTACCCTGGTGGCTCGGTCAATCCAGCGGTTCCCGCTATTCTTCAGGGATTTCCCAATCCGCTACCTGGCTACGCTGGTGCGACAGCAGGTTCGACGATACAAGGAGGCGGATCCTTCGTGCCCGGCAAGGAAATGAAAAAATGAGCAGAAAGCTAGATGCATTATTGCGAGAGCGCACATGGCGCGGCGTTATCAGTAGAACTGTTTGCACAATTCTCCTTGTCGTACTTGTTGCATGGCTTCCGGAAATTGTAATCTGGGGAGAAGCAACTATATTTAAACGTCATATTATTATAGACCAAAATAAATATTCAATTTTTCGGATTACTTCCGGACTATTTGTAATAATCATCTTCACTCGAGAGGCGATTACCATCCGGTCTATATTAAAAAATAGAAACAATGAAAACGGGCCATCCTTACCAACACCAAGAAAAATGAATGGAAAATGAGAACACGACATTTCATCAAAATCTCAAGTGGATTACTTTCCCCTTGGCTAATGCAAATTCCACTTATAACGCTTTGGCTTCTTAAATTTAATGTTTCATCAAGATATTTTTTTGCGATGACCATATTTTGCTCGATATGGTCTATTGGAATATCGATATGGCATGCAATACTATTTCGAAAGCGCTCACAGTCAAATCGAATTCACCACGATAATTGGAGCCGAGGCCGGCGTATTAATCAACACTTATTTCATCAACCCCAGAATTAATATAGAAAAATCAAATATAGATTAAATTTAATGATCAGATTATTTTTGTTCTTTATTTTAGTAATATCGATTTCACTCATAGGCGTTGCATCAATCAAGATTTTCATTGTTCTCTTGACGCAATTTTGGTACGCCGCAGAATATCCATGGAGTATGGATGATCTCCGATTTATTATCACTCGAGGATTACTTATGAGCGCTATTTTCTGCACCCTCGGATTAATATGGCACATAAAAGGAAAAAGATAGCGCGACATAAAATAGGATCGACAGAAAAAACCATAATTGATCTTCGTAAATTCGCGAGTCGGCATGAGAAAGTCCATAGTTGGTGTCTCGTACGGCCTTGGCCAGGGCAATGCCGGCTTCGGCGTATCGGCCTCCGCTTCCAAAGCAAAGGGCAACTCGGACAGCCAGGGCATCTCGCAAGCCAACAGCCATGTGAATGGCCGCGAGTCGGTTACCTTCGTGTCGGGCAACGACACCAATGTCCTCGGCGGCACGATCGCTGGCGGCAAGGTGACCGGGAGTGCAGGCGGCAATCTCAATATCGCCAGCCGCCAGGACACCGAGGAGATGCGTGCCAGGCAGCAGAGCATGGGGGGTGGTATCAGCATCAGCCAGGCCGGCGCTACCGGCAGCCTCTCCGCGAGCCTGGGCAAGGCCAATGGCAGCTACGCCAACGTCAGCGATCAGTCCAGCATCCAGGCCGGCAAGGACGGTTTCGATATCACCGTCAAGGGCAATACCGACCTGCATGGCGCGGTGATCGCCAGCGAGGCAGGCAAGGACAAGAACAGCCTGACCACCGGCACGCTCACCTGGAGCGACATCGCCAACCA
>NZ_JBFTOX010000135.1:0-2890 GCF_056398185.1 Cupriavidus sp. 05L310 | reverse complement strand
TCCTCGGGTCTGATTAATTTTTGAGCGGCGGGGTGACCACGTGATTCCCAATCCCCAAGGGAGCTGGTTGCGTTACACCAGCGATCCGCCGGAACAATGTTGAGGCCTAACCGTCTTTGAGACGACAACGCAGGATCCTGCTCCGCAGCTTCCTCAAATCTGTGCACCTAAAATGATGTCGATCGAAATCGAGCGCGCCGAAGCGATTACCTGGATCCGCATCCAGCTGGCTCAGCATGGGCTGAGCCTGTCCCACCTGCAGGCCGCCGGCTGTTTTTCCGAGCCGCCACCGGCGACGTTGCCTGGTGTGGTGCGCTACCGCAACGCGCACGGGCAGGGCTGGGACGGCCGCGCCGCAATGCCCGACTGGCTGCAGCGGGCGGTCAATGCAGGGCAGACCGTGGAACATTTCCGCGTGCCCGTCGCGGAAGCCACGGGGCGCGCCGGGAAGGGGAGTTCCCATTGTGATGAGCCAGGAGGATCTGCAAAAGGCAGGTCTGGAGGCGCTAGGGAAGAAGTGGGCGTGATGCGTGGTTGGCGAAATCGGTAATGGACGGCCTTCCGAGGGCGCCGTCCGAGAATACACCACTGCCGTTTCCGCGCCGATGCCATGCCCCGCCATTGACAAGCGGAACTTCATTAGCTGTCGCATCTGCTGCTCTCAAGAAACAAAAATAACAAACAGATCTTTCATAACCAAAAGTAGTAGTTTCTTCGCGAACGCCGGGCGCATCCATGGGCTTGGGAGGCTCGTTAGGCTCTGGCGCCAACGAGAAGCCGGCATTGGCCGAGAACACGAGCAGGATTTCCTGGCGAGTTAGCGGCCGCCCTACATCACGGCTTGGATAGCAGCCGGCCGACCATGGCGTTGACAGCGCTCAATTGCGCTCCCGATTTCAGCGCGTAATCAGATCCGGTATAACCGAACCAGTCCCAGCAGCCTTGCGGATTAAATGGAACCGTAGACGCATTCACTTGCGGATACAGCACAAGGATGTTGTTTGTGTCCGCCCAATAGTTGTAGTTCGTCTTCGCATAGAAATCATTGCCGACCACGGCTTCGGACTGCTTGCACCCATGGAATGCCACGTGGACTTTGCACGGTGCTCCCTGAGCGCATGAACTCGGCACATAAACGAAGCCCGTATCCGCCATGCCTGTCGCGGTCGTCGCGAACTCCCGCTGGTCGAACGGCACGATTCTTCCTGACAAACTCTTCGCCGGCGGGTTCAGCGTGCCGTAGATCTGCTGCAGCAACGCGCCAGCCTGATCGTACCCTCGCTTGCCGACCGCGCAGTGACTGATGTATGGAGATGCGTTATCGGAACACACGTTGCCGAACGCCGGTGTGATGAATGCATGGCCGGCTGCCACGTTATTCACATACTGCAGGCTAGACGCAGGAACGCCGGCCTCCTTGAAGAACGACACTGTCGCGTCGACAGCCTGCTGGTAGACAACGGTATCCTTCGTTCCGCTAAATACATAGACCCGGGCCTTCTGCAAATTCGCTAGCGGGTCGATCTGACCGAGCGACGCAAAACCCGTTGCGGCGGCTACCATCAGTGCAGGATTCGGCGGCACGAACGGCACCTGCCCCATGCAGATCGTTGTGTTGAGGATGTTCCCAGCCGCACAATAATACGGCCCACCCGCTACCACACCGGCACCGGCGACAGAACCTGAGTATGCGACCTGATACTGGACCGCCATGAAGGCGCCCGACGACAGGCCGGAAACTGAGGTCTGCGATAGGTCGCCGGCATAAGATGGCAGCGCATCGGCGGCCAGCGCAGTATGAGGAAGAGCTGCGAGTGCAAAGGCAACAATGGTAAGAGTGCGAAGCAATTTCATTACGGTAGCTCCTGTGGCACAACGATCAAAACAAAATTGGACTAAAGGAAAGCACGGGCCGGAAAACCCATTGCCCTTCGGGGCAGGCGAATCGAAAGGAGCGGGGCCTCGCATACGCGGAAGTGCTTCAAACTCGCTGCGCTGTGGATCCGCGATAGGGCAGCCGGCTTCGACTTTTGACGTCGCAACATCACAACTAAATGCCGTGCCAGCATCGTCGAATTCCGATAGACCGTTTTGGTCAATGCACTGCTTTTGTGCGTTCAACACAACGGGCTGCAGTGTTTCTAGGGCGCCATACACGAGTGCTTGGTCTTGTGCTGTGCAACATTATCGGAGTTTCAAAAGAGTTTCGATCTTTTATTTATGCGTGCGTGCGGTATTTGCAACGGTGTCGCCTGGTTGTCATGAGGGACGCCTATGAGCTGATTGCTAACTTCTTGCTCATGAATTTAATATTAATTAAATCTGCTTTAATTTATATTAAATGAAATTTCATGGATTAATATAGCTGTCCCAGCCACTTCCACCATGCGGGGGCGCAAGCCGTGCATGCCTTGGCGTAGGTGGCGTCCAGGCGCGCTGCCGGCCTATGGCGCTGCATGCCTGGTGATGGTGATCACCGGATTACCAATCCGCAACCGATGCATCGCCCAAGTGATGGGAGTGACGATGGCGACCGACAGTGTGGGGAGGCGCAGAAGGTGTAACGGATGGGTGGGTGGCGCAGGAGCGCGTGAAGGCCGAAATGGCGGCTGCGCTTCGGCGGGCATTGTCAACTTAACGCAACCGGATGATGGGCTCCCAATTGCGCTAGTGCGCGCCGGAGCATTGTGTCCGCTGGCCGTGGAACCCGCGGGGTTTCCGCGAAGCGAGGGGGCGCATGCCGTTCAGACCTTGGCGTGGGTGGCGGCCCATTGCGACGGGTTGACGTCGATGCTCAGCGGGCCGAAGCCGGAGCCGATCACGCCGACGTTGTTGAGCGTGTTCACGTTGATGCTTTGCAGCTGGGCGATGTTCTGGTTGACGTTGACAT
>NZ_JBFTOX010000134.1:0-4144 GCF_056398185.1 Cupriavidus sp. 05L310 | reverse complement strand
CGTACATCGAGCAAAGGTCTCGCGTGGCTCGCTCCTGGAGGCGGTGCGTACACTGAAGCCGGGGATGGTTGTTATGGAAGCCTGCAGCACAGCGCACCACTGGGCAAGACGCTTCCAGTCGATCGGCATTGAGGTCCGGCTGATCAGTCCACAGTATGTTTCACCCTTCGTCAAGACCAATAAGAATGACCGCAACGATGCCGAAGCGATCGTCGAGGCGGCCAGTCGGCCTGCCATGCGCTTCGTTACAGTCAAATYGGTCGAGCAGCAAGACATCCAGGCTGCGCACCGCATRCGAG
Source organism: Cupriavidus sp. 05L310 (assembly GCF_056398185.1). Taxonomy (NCBI): domain Bacteria; kingdom Pseudomonadati; phylum Pseudomonadota; class Betaproteobacteria; order Burkholderiales; family Burkholderiaceae; genus Cupriavidus; species Cupriavidus sp. 05L310. The sequence goes on along the minus strand of NZ_JBFTOX010000134.1, from coordinate 3,845 downwards.
CGATCCTGATACGCCACCGTACCGCCATGATCAACCAGATGCGCGGCCTGCTCGGTGAGCGCGGACTCACGATCTCGCGCTCACCAGAGGCGTTCAAGCGCGCGATCCCGGAACTACTCAGCAAGAGCGCCGACGAATTGACGTCGTTCTGCCAGACGCTGCTAACTGAACTGCTGCAGCACCTACACGCGATCGAGGAGCGCGTCCACCTGATCGAAACATCGATCCAGTCGTTCATGAAGCATTCCGCGCTGTGCAAAAAGATCGCGGAAGTGCCCGGCATCGGTCCGATCACCGCCACAGCCATGGTCGCCGCTGTCGGCGACGCGAAGCAATTCAGGAACGGCCGACATTTGGCGGCCTGGCTCGGTCTGGTACCACGCCAGTACTCCTCAGKGGGCAAGCCTCGACTGCACGGCATCAGCCGGCGCGGYGACACATACTTGAGGACGTTGCTCATCCACGGCGCGCGGGCAGTCCTGCGCTAYGCAGCGAAAAAAKCCGATCCACAGAGCGTCTGGCTGCAGCAACTGATCGCCGCGATTTTGCTAAGGACAGGGTGCGCGGATCTCATCGAGGCTGCGGGCGTGCTTCGGCTATCGTCCAAGTGCAAGCCGGATACATGCATGCAGACCGTTTCGACATCACGAACAAGAAGCTTGCAAAAGGCGTCGGGTCCATACATGCACGAAAAGTACGATTACCCCATCACGCCCACCGCCAACAAGCTCTACGGCCTGGTGCGCAAGGGCAGCATGGGCACGCCCACCGAGGTGCTGGCGCAGTTCTGGGCGGACCTGCGCGGCAAGATGCGCGTGACCATCGACCATCCCGRGTTGCCGGACGCGCTCAAGGCGATCGCCGCCAATGCCGTGCAATCGATCTGGCAGGCCGCCAATGAGGCGGCCACCGGCGAGCTGGCCGCCTTGCGGGCCGAAGCGCGGCTGCAGGCGAGCGAGGCGGAAGCGCAGCGCGACCAGGCGCGGGCCGCGGTGGTGGTGGCCGAGCAGGAGACAGCCGCCGTACAGGCCGACTTCGACGCCGCCCAGCAGGCGCGCGCGGCGCTGCAGGGGGAATTGGACGCCGAACGCCAGGCCCACGCGGCCGCGCAGGCGCGTCACGAGGCAGGAACCCGCCAGGTCGAGGCGCTCGAGCGGCAACTGGTTGAGTTGCGTACCCAATTCTCGACGGAGCTGGAGCGCACCCGCGCGCAGGTCGCGATGACGCAGGAACGCGCCGAGGCCACCGAGCGCCGCGCGCTGCGCGAGATCGACCAGGAGCGCACGCTGCGCCAGAAGGCCGAGCAGGCGGCCGCGGACCTGCGCGCTGAGCTGGCGGCGGTGCAGGCGAGGGCGCAAGACGCCGCCGTGGCCGGTGCCGAGGTGCGGGCGCGGTTGCAGGCCGAGCGCGATACGCTCAGCCGGCAACTGGCGGAGGCAGAGCAGGCGCTCGGACGAGGGCAGGCGGCACAAGACGGGCTGCGCGCCGAACTGGCAGCGGCGCTGCGGCGGGCAGAGCGCGCGCAAGCCGAGACCACCGCGACGCGCCGCCTGGCGACCCCCAGGCGCCAGGTGCCAGCGACTAAAACCAAGTTCACGTTCAAGTTCAAGCCGGGGCCGGCCTGAGGGAGGGAGGAGGCGAGGATTTGTCCACTGCGAGATGGGATAAGCCTGTGGACAAACCGCGCTAGGACCAGATGCCCGGCGGGCTCCTCGGGTCTGATTAATTTTTGCGCAGCGGGGTGACCACGTGATTCCCAACTCCAAGCGAGCGGGTTGCGTTACACCAGCGATCCGCCGGACCAATGTTGAGGCCTAACGGTCTTTGAGACGACAACGCAGGATCCTGCTCCACAGCTTCCTCAAATCTGTGCACCTGGAATGAAGTCGATCGAAATCGAGCGCGCCGAAGCGATTACCTGGATCCGCATCCAGATGGCCCAGCACGGCCTGACCGTGGCCGACCTGCAGGCCGCCGGCTGTTTTGCCGAGCCGCCACCGGCGACGTTGCCTGGAGCGGTGCGCTACCGCAACGCGCACGGGCAGGGCTGGGACGGCCGCGGTCCCATGGCGGACTGGTTGCAGCGGGCGGTCAACGCCAGGCAGACCGTGGAACATTTCCGCGTCGGTCTGACCGAGTGATTGCGCATGGCTACGGTCAGTTTGGCTTTGGTGATCGCGGTGAGTGCATCCTGGATTGGTTTCACATCGCCATGCGGGCACCTGGTCAAGCGGCTCCCTGTTACATCGAGTCGCTGCCAACTTCTCTCACACCTGTCCGCGATTGCGCGAAGCCACAGCAACAGTTGTCGGCGACTCGGCGAGCGGTACGAATCGTCGTGTTGGGCCGTCGAGGGCATCGATGCTACCCTTCTCGATGTCGTAAACCCATCCGTGCAGATTCATGCGCCCCTGTTCGAGTGCAAGTGCCACGGACGGATGGGTGTGTAGATTGGCCAACTGCGCGATCACGTTCTCTCTGACGAGACCGTCGAGCTTGGCGCGAGGGGTATCGAACTGATACGCCGCATTGATCGCTTTCGCAGCATCTGCATGACGCAACCAGCTCGCGACTGCCGGCAGGTGATCAAGACATGTGCAACGCGAGATCGCGCCCATCGCGCCACAGTCGGAGTGCCCGCAGATCACGATGTCCTGCACGCCCAGGACCGCGACCGCATACTCGACGGTGGCCGAAACGCCACCAGGTTCCGGACCGTAGGACGGCACAATGTTTCCGGCATTGCGAATGACGAACAGTTCTCCCGGCTCACGCTGGGTGAGGAGCTCGGGCACGACCCGACTGTCCGAGCAGGTGACGAACAGCGCCTTCGGATTTTGTGTCGTTGCGAGTTGCTTGAAAAGCTCGACTCGTTGAGGATAGACGTCGCGCTGAAAGCGCAGAAAGCCGTCGATGATGTCACGCATGGCGTCCTCCAGATTCAAATACGGGGGGATACAGGCACGACCGTTCGATACTCCCGTCATGCCGGTGTGCTGCGATTATCGCCGATGTCAAGCTTGAGGCAGCGCTGCTAGGCAGTGCTTTCGCGCCGCCCTCGCCGGCGGCGATTGAAGACGCCATGTCGGGAGGTGCACCGGTGAATGCCGCCGATCTCTTTGCCGTGGTCGTCGAGCAGCTCCGCCTCATTCAGGTCGAGATGCGGACCGGTCCGCTGGAGACCGCCCACGCAGGCGCGTCACGACGAGAGCAAGCGCTAGGTCGAGGCGCTCGAGCGGCAGTTGAAGGCATTGCGTACCCAATTCTCGACAGATCTGGAGCGCACCTGCGCCAAAGGGCCGAGCAGGCCTTGCGCGCAGCGAAAATCCGCAAAGAAGAACTTCGACATGTACTCGATCAATTCTGACAGGCCGCTCGACCCGACCACTGTGGCCATTCTGGGATCATCGTACTTTGCGTGCGAAATCTGGCGGTGACCGCTCCGAATTCGGCTTGCAGTAAGGCTTTTCGGCCATGAGGGCTACGTGGAGCCAGTAACTTTCCAACTGTTTGATTCTTAACAGATTTCACGGCCAGACCGCCAGATTTTACTGAGATGGACCCGACGCCTCCCTTCGGGGGACACTGTTGGCATCAACCTGACATGTGGAGGTTCATCATGGAAGTCGACATCCTCGGCATCGATCTCGCCAAACAGGTATTCCAGCTCCATGGCGCCGACCGCCGCGGACGGTTCGTACATCGAGCAAAGGTCTCGCGTGGCTCGCTCCTGGAGGCGGTGCGTACACTGAAGCCGGGGATGGTTGTTATGGAAGCCTGCAGCACAGCGCACCACTGGGCAAGACGCTTCCAGTCGATCGGCATTGAGGTCCGGCTGATCAGTC
>NZ_JBFTOX010000133.1:0-3345 GCF_056398185.1 Cupriavidus sp. 05L310 | reverse complement strand
TCTTCAATCGATCGATTTGCCGCATGGTCAGGGTGATGGTGTCCGGTGCCATGGCAGCCTCCAGTAGACTGGAAACCGCTCAGATTACGCTTGGCAAACTCGGACATTTGAACTTGGCTATAAACGGACATTACAACTTAGCCCTGACACTCGTGGAGCACATAATACGTGTTATGTTAAATCCGATCTACGGGGCTGCCAGCCAATACCGGCGCGGCTTCCAGCAAGAAAAGCACCCTGCGCTCTCGGGGCGTTGGTCGTCGCAGGAATCTGCGATAGGCTGTCGCATCCTCCGTGGTGAGTGAGGACAACGGCCGCCCCCGCTCAATGATGCGCCCAAAGGATCAGGCGTTTCGCTTCCTTGCGATAGGCGCGCAGGGTCGCCGCCGACTGCTGCAGCGCCAACCAGCCGTGGATGGCCGCGTAGTCGCTGTCCGCATTGAGGGTGCAGGTCTGGCACGGCGCGCGAAACTGCCCCTGCGACCCGTCGCCTTCAAGCGGCATGACGTAATTGTTCCCTCGGTACACTCCCGCGGGATCAGCGCGCGGACGCGCTCGGTCGGTTGCGGGTGCTGGGCGAAGAACGCTTCAATCCGCCGGGCCCGGCCGCGCCCAGGCCCGGAATGGCCACCCACCAGCGGCGTCGGCGCGGCACGCGTACTGTCAGCGCCGCCAGCACGCCGATGCCCTGAGACCGCAGCGCAGCCACTGCGCGCGGTGCCAGCCACAGCCCGATGTCGTCACTGATGACCGGCTTGGACGCCGGAAGTCCGTGTAGTCGTTCGATCGCCTGCTCGGCAGCCCTGCCCTTCTCCGCCCGCTCTATTGACCACCGCGGGTCTCTGCGAGTGCAACGGTCAAGTGCTGCACCTTCTTTTTCAACTGATCGCGCTCTTCTGTGAGCTGTGCAACCAATACCGTCAGGCGATGAATTGCAAGTTGATCGGGTGTGGCGTCGTTGGGCGGTGGCGCCAGTTCAGGCTTGGGTGGCACGCGGGCCTCGCGCACCTGTCTCGCCACCTGGCGCAGTTCCTTCTTGCCTCCAGCAACAGCCGCTACTTGCTTCTCGCCAGGCAAGGAGGCTACGGCAGCCGCGGCATTAATGGAAATTACGCCCGCTTTTACTGCGCTGACCAACTCGGGCGCAGCCGTCTTCTGGATTTTCTCGATCTGACCAAGCGTCGCACTGCTCACCCGTGCTGCGCGCGCAACAGCCTCGCGAGTCAACACCGGATCGGCCCCGGATTGCGTGGCGACTTCGGTCCCGGCAGGTTTTGCATGCTGCGCTTGCGTTTGCGCCAGACGCGCGGATACGATTCCCTTCTTCCGCAGGGCAAGTACCCCTCGTTGGAAATCTGATACGCTGCGCCGCCCGAGGTGATTGTCGATCATCCACAGGTGCACATCGTCCATAGACTGGAACGTCTGGTTTTGTACCGTATTGAAAGGGATTCCGTGCTCGTGGCAGATGCTGTAGCGGTTGTGTCCGTCCACCAGGAGATCGCCCCACAACACCAGCGCATCGCGGCACCCTTCCGAGAGCAAGCTGCGTTCTAATGCTGCGTATTCGTCTTCTGTAAGTGGATCGATATAGGCACGGAGCTCTTCGTTGATAGTGATCTTCATGGGCCAAACAAAAAATGTAGGACGGTAGTGTACACACTGCCGCCTTTTCAAGCCGTGTAGCGGGGCCGATGAAGCTGGGCCTGGCGCTGCGCATTGGCGAATGCCTGCACTATCTCTTCGGTGCGTCCATCCTCACCTTCGCCGGGCCGATCTCCGCGACATCCGCCCACGCCTTTGCGTCGAAGCAAAACTCCGCGATTGCGCATGTGGGCATGTCTATGATCGCGCTCGATAGCCGATGTGCGAGGTCGGTGAACTCGGGATTGTGGCCGAAGAGCATCACGCGGTCCAGCCTGTCGTCGAGTGCGCAGATCATGGTGAGCAAGTTGTCCGAGCTGCTGGCATAGAGGCGCTCATCGACGACGATGTCCTTGCGCTTGTAGCCGATCTCATCGGCGATGAGTTGCGCCGTGGTCAGCGCACGCAGCGCCGGGCTCGACATGAGTAGATCGGGATCGACGCCGCGATCAGTCAGGCGTTTGCCCATCTTGGACGCGTCATTGCGGCCGCGATTGTCTAACTGTCGCTGCCGGTCGGGCAAGGACGGATCGTCGCGACTCGATTTGGCATGCCGCACAAGAAACAGGATTTTCATGATCAAGCTGAGGGGTGGCCTGAAGCGCCATTATCGCCCTATTCGACCACCGCGGCGACTAACAGAGGTGCTAGCCTTTCATGCTCTCGATTGCTGTCGTTTTCAACATCGCATCGCTGCTGGGCTTGCGAACCGTCGTAAATGGCGCCGAAATCAAAGCTACCCCCAAAAGGCCTACCGAAGCGGTACATCCAGATTCGTGCCGGTGACGTGGAGTTGCTCCGACCCGTACACCACGACTTTAGGCGGCGCGAACTCCAGGTGATTCTCTTCCAGCCATGCGGCAACCGCGGCTTCCAGCCGATCCATGAGATCCAGTTGAAGTTTCCATGACTCTGGGGACTCGCGGCCGGGAAAGCCATCACCGATCGCTGCCGCGAGAATGGGGGCGAGCACATCTTGGGCTTGCTCGCTGCCAATCAATTTGCCCTCGTGTTCGCCCAAGGCCATGCCAGAGAGCATCCGCTCGATAATCCTCGTCGCTTCGAACCGCGCGAAGTAGGACGGAGGCTCAGGGCTAAAGCCCGCGGTAACCACCTGCGTCATGCCCATCTGCGCTGCCGCCGAAATGGCATCGCGACGGGACCCGAACCCCGCGACCCATCGACCGGCCGCATCCTTGTACCCGAACTCTTCCTGCATGCTGCCTCCGGCATGGTTGATGTTGGGCCTTTACCATGGCGCCGTTCTCCGTCCGGTATTCGGTCGGCCTTGGCTGCCGTGGCATCCGTTGGCACGCTACGGATCAGGCCTTCCTGCGAGAGGCCAATGAGCCTCTTACAAGGCGCACGTGCGGTCCGCCTCCGATGCACGGGCCCAGCGTGTCTCGTAATAGCAGACACCCGGTGTTGTTGTGTTGGTTTGCACCCGCCAGATCCAGGCCCGCACGCGCCAGGCTTTGACGCCATTTTTCGTACCCGAAAAAAATCGATCCCAAGCCCAGCCTGCCTTTGCGGGCGATTCACGCTGACCTGCCCCGCCTTGGCACACTCCATGCGTTTGTACCTCCCGAGCGCAGAAACAATGCTCGAACCAACCGAACCCCAAGTCCCAATCGCTCCCAAGGAGAACTGCCATGACTACCACCCTCGCCATCAAGGACCTGTCCGTCACCGAAGAACTCG
>NZ_JBFTOX010000132.1:0-3509 GCF_056398185.1 Cupriavidus sp. 05L310 | reverse complement strand
GGGCACCAACAAGAACTACGAGTTCGGCGGCCGCTGGGGACTGGTGCGGATGCTGGAGCAGGCGCACATCGAGCCGGTCGATAGCGCGAACTACCAGTTGACGTGGCAGGCGAGGCCAGATGCGCCAGAAGAGCCAGGCGCCAAGAACCGGGCCGACGGGCATGGCCAGACCCTCGCCGAAGATCCCGACAGTCTGACCGCGCGCAGCGCCAAGGCTCCTGTTACGGCGGACTTGACCTATCCGGTGCGCTACCTGATGCGTACCGAGGTCGGGCAGGGACCGCTGGAGATGCTGGCCCTGCGGGGCTTCGTGCTGCCATCGCGCATCTTCGTGGGCCGCGAGCCGCAGGTCGCGGCACGTGCCACTCCAGGCCAGCGTAAGTAGAGAAAAACCATGTTCAACAACCTCCTCAGCGCGCTCTTCGGCTCGCGCGCCCCTGCGGATCTCGCCCGCTCGCCACAGGCGCGCTGGGACCCATGGCTGCAACCCATCCGTCCCGACGTCCCGGTAGGCGACGATCCGGGCTACGACGACGACTTCCTTGCCATCAAGGACGAGGTCGCCAAACTGTCCGGCATCAACGATACGTTGATCATCGAGTCCGCCGAACGGCTGCTCAAGCAGACCGCCAAGGACGTGCGCCTGGCGGTGTACTACGTCTACGGGCGCATGCGGCGCGATGGCGCCGAAGGGATTGCCGCTGGCTTCGAGTTGCTGTCGGCGCTGATGGACCGCTTTGGCGCCCAGTTGCTGCCCGCCCGTGCCGAGAGCCGCAAGGCCGCACTCGAATGGCTGGCCGGCGCGACCTTCACAGACCGGCTCGACCGGGTGCAAGGCCTGACCGGGGCACAGCTGGAGCGCACGCTGTCGACGCTTGCGCTGATCCTTGAGCGCACCGCGTCATGGCCGGAGGCGGCACGTCCGGTGCTGGACGGACTCTTCCGCCGGTTCGAGGGCCGCGTCGAGTCCCCATTGACCACCGACAGTACTGGCCGGGACACGCCATCCAGGCCACACCCCGCCCTGGCCTTGCCAGCGGCCGGCGAGGTAGGCTCCGCGCGCGACCTGCTCGACCGGGCGCGCCAGATGGCGCTGTTCCTGCGCGAGCAACCCCAGGGCTATCTCGCCGCCTACCGCCTGATGCGCTGCGTGCGCTGGGACACGCTGACCGAGGTCCCGCCGCACGAACCCAGCGGCAAGACGCGCCTGGTGGCGCCGCGCGCCGAACTGCGCGCCCAGCTCAAGCGCCTGATGCTGCAAAAGCAGTGGCCGGAACTCCTCGACCGCGTCGAGCAGGCCTTCGCCGAAGGCGCGAATCATTTCTGGCTGGACTTGCAGTACTACGCCTTCACCGCCCAGGATCAGGCGGGTGGCGAGTATGCCCGCGCGCGCGACCTGCTCGCCACCGACTGTGCGCTGATGCTCGAACGCCTGCCCGGTCTCGCGCAACTGGCCTTCACCGACGGCACGCCGTTTGCGGATGACACCACGCTGGAGTGGATTGCGCGCCATGCCACGGTACGTGATATCGAGCGCGGCGAACCCATGGCGCCTGTATCGGTCGCGTCAGCCAGCACCGACTGGGCGGAGACGGAAGCCCAGGCGGCGGACCTGGCCGCCCAACAGAGCCTCGATGCCGCGTTCGCCTGGTTGCAGGGCCTGCCGGCGCCGGAAGGCGAGCGCGACCGCTTCATGCGGCAACTGGTGATGGCGCGCGTCGCCGAACGTGCCGACCGGGCGGACACGGCGTTGCACTTGCTGAGCGCCCTCGAGGTGAACGCGCAACGCTTTCAACTGGCTGCCTGGGAACCCTCGCTCGCATTCGAGGCCAAGCAGCAACTGCTGCGGCTGCTCAAGACCCGCATGACGCGCAAGGATGCGGACAAGGCCGCCCTTGCCCGCCGCATCGAAACCCTGGTCGGCGATCTGACCTCCATTGACCCGGCCCGCGCCGTGGCCATCGCCTAGCCGGCGAGCCAACAGACTGCCTCATGAACCACTCCACCCAAGACAACGAGATCCTGCGCTACTACGAAGCGGAGATGCGGTACCTGCGCGAGGCCGGCAAGGAGTTCGCCCAGGCGTATCCGGACCGTGCGCGCATGCTCAATATCGACCGCATTGGCGAGCGCGACCCACACGTCGAGCGCCTGTTCGAGGGCTTCGCCTTCCTGATGGGGCGGCTGCGCCATAAGCTCGACGATGAACTGCCGGAATTGACCGAAGGACTGGTCAGCATGCTATGGCCGCACTACCTGCGCATGATTCCCTCGCTGTCGATTCTCGAACTCACTCCGTCCACCGGAGCCCTGGAGCGCCACGAAAGCCTGCCGGCCGGACTGGAGGTGCTCTCCGACCCGGTGCCGCTTGGCACCCAGGCAGCCAGCAGTGGCGACAGCGTCGAGTGCATTTACCGGACCACGCAAGCGGTCGACTTGTACCCGCTGCGCCTGACCGAGGCCAATGCCTACGCGCGCGAGGATGGCCGCTCGGTGATCCAGCTAAGGCTCGAACTGCAGGCGCAGGCACTCCGCAAGCAACTGGCCGTGCCGCGCCTGCGGCTCTACCTCCATGCCGACCGGCCATTGGCGCTGGCGCTGTACGCCGCGCTCACCGCCCAGCCGCAGGCGATGCAGGTGCGAATCCCCGGCTACCCGGCTGAACGCCCGGGCGCGCCCCAGGCAATGCCCGGCCTGGCGCTGGAACCGGCCGGGTTCGACGCGCAGGCACGCCTGTGGCCGAAGCCAGACAATGCCTTCGGCGGCTACCAGTTGCTGCTGGAGTACTTCACCTTCCCCGAGAAATTCATGTTCGTCGACCTGGTGGGGCTGGACATGGCCGCCATTCCCCCGGACGCCGCGCACTTCGACGTGGAGGCGGTACTGGCCAGGCCGTTTCCCGACGACATGCGCTTCTCGGCCGAGAACGTGCGGCTCTTCTGCACGCCCATCATCAACCTGTTCGAACTGGAAGCCGACCCGATTACGGCCACTCACCTCGAAACCGAGTACCGGGTGCGCGCGATGGAGCAACACGGGCAGCATGTCGAAGCGTACTCGGTCGACACCGTGCGGGGTTTCGAGGCGGACAGCGGCGCACGCTTCGAGTACGCGCCGTTCGCCGCCTTCCGCCACCGGGGCGGCATGCTGCGCCACGAGATGCCCGAGCGCTACTTCCACACACGGGTGCGCCGCGGTCCCTCGGGCAGGTTCGACACCTGGGTGGTGCTCGGTGGCCATGCCTGGGAACGGCAACAGACCCTCCCCCGGGAAACGCTATCGCTGTCGGTCACCGGCACCAACGGCATGCTGCCCCGCAAGGGCCTGCGCGAGGCCGGCATTACGCGTATGCAAAACGGGTTCGCCAACATCGGCGCGGTGCGCAACCTGACCGCACCGACCCTGCCGGTGTACCCGCCCACCGCCGACCGCTTCCACTGGCGCGTGCTGTCGCACCTGGCGCCAAACTACCTGTCGCTGCTCGATGCCGAGGTCCTGCGCGGCAGTCT
>NZ_JBFTOX010000131.1:0-4049 GCF_056398185.1 Cupriavidus sp. 05L310 | reverse complement strand
CCGAACTGTGGATCGCCGATCGCAACTTCAGCACCCGGGCGATTCTTGCCGGGTGGCAGCGTCGCGGCAGCGCCTTCATCGTGCGGGAGCACGGCCGCAATCCGAGCCCCAGCGAGCTGGAGCCGTTACGCGAAATGGGCCGGGTCGAAACCGGCATCGTGTACGAGCAAGCGGTCAGCATCCCAGATGAATCGAACGCGCCGCTGGTGCTGCGGCGCATCGAGCTGCATCTGGATGGCGCCACCAAGGATGGTGACACCGTCATCCGCCTGCTGACCAATGTCCCGGCCGCCCATCTGACGGCCGAGGCCGTCGCCCGGCTATACCGGCGACGCTGGAGCATAGAGAATATGTTTCAGCGGCTGGAATCGGTGCTCAACAGTGAGATTCGTTCGTTGAGCCAACCGCGCGCGGCGCTGCTGGCCTTCGGCGTGGCGGCGCTCGCGTATAACGTACTGAGCGTGATTGCGACTGCGACTGCGGTGAGAATCCGGCATGAGCTGGATACCAGCGACATCGATCTCTCACCGTATTACCTCGCCAGCGAAATCCGGGCAACTTATGCCGGCATGATGATCGCGGTGCCGCCCGAGGTGTGGCAGGCCTATGACCTCCTCACCCCAGCTCAGCTCGGTCGCGAGTTGATCAAGATGGCGACGCACGTTGATCCCCGCGCGATGCGCAAACATACGCGGGGACCGAAAGCGCCGAAGAAGAAAGGCTATGTGGCCGGATGCGTAGCACGGCGGCACGTTTCTACCGCCCGTGTCATCAAGGCTGGACGTGTCGTCTAATCACCTTGAAAGGGGTGGGTCTTATGCCCCAGACGTGCCTCATCCTGACGCACAAAGGCGGCCGCTACGAGCTGAGCGTCAAACGCCGGACGAACGAAGCCGGCGAGCAAGTCAATTACCTGGCTGCCGACAGCTTGCAAAGCTATGTGACGGGCCTCTATCGAGCGGCTGGACTCAGGAGCGGATATAGCAGCCACTCTGGGAGGAGAACGTTTGCCAGCCGGCTTCTCGCGCAGGGGCACTCGCTCGATACCGTCCAACTGCTGCTCGGCCACTCCCACTTTTATCATATCTCCCCCTATCTGGAAGTCACCAAACGCGACTTCCGGGAGGCGTGCGCCGCTCTCGATCCCCTCTTTTATGGGGGTTGACGATAATCCCCGTTGGGGATATACGTGACCAGGGAAATTGGACCTTATACATTGGGATAAATGGGATCAAAGCAGAAGCTCTATCCGGCCACCCAGCAGGACTTACTTCGTGGGGCAATGAACCAGCTCGGGATGACGCGCGAAGAGTTCGCGGCACGCCTCAGCGTGTCCAAGCGAACGCTCGACAAGTGGCTCTTACCGAGTGAGTCCTCTGATTTCCGAGGCTTGCCAGAGATGGGCCGCGCATACATCCAGGAAATTCTGGCGTGGCACCACAATTCAAACTCAGTTTCAGGCTTGGTTCGATAGGACGTAAAAGACAACAACAAGAAGGTGAGCGCATATGGTTTGGAATAGGAACCAAAACAGTGGCCCCGGAGAGGGTCTCACGCCGCCGCCGGCACCGACGTAGATAGAGAAGCCGGTAGCTAGACTGGACCCGCGTGCAGAATGTGATCGCTTCCGCGCCACACTGCTGGCCCAGTCGGGCGCAAGCCCGACTTGGGGGACAACGCAGTATGCGATAGCCGAAGCGTGGCAGGGGGGCCGTGCGGGCTGCATCGCAACGTGAACACCGAGAAAAAACCATGAAAAAGAAGATTTTGATCTGTGTTTTGTTAGCGTTGGCAGGGTGCGATAGACAATCAGCTCACTTTCCAGATGGTGTCGTTGGCATTCTTCATGTTGATAGCGGCACTGATTACGTATTCCGGAGCACGCCTACCGAGATCGGCGGCGCATGTGTTGGATGGAACACCGTATCGATTCAGCGCCCAGGTCAGGATTCGACTGGCAAAACCAATTTGATGTGCTGGAAAGACGAGAGCGGCACTTTGCACACAGCAACAGAGCGCGGGGAAAGCCCCACCGTTGGCCCCATGTCTTCTGTTACCACGCCTTACTAGACGATATCGCTAAGGGTTTCGGGTATCAGGCTATGGCGTTTTACCAAGGAAAAACCGAGGCAGGAGAGCCAACATGCAACCGGGTTTCATGAGAACTGTTTTGGCAACGTTCGTTGTTTCGACTGCCCTCCTATCTTCTGGCTGCGCGATCGAGCGAGCGCAGACTGCCACAGCGGCACGATCGGCAATGATCGGCATGTCAAAGGGCGAGGTACTGGCCTGCATGGGAGTGCCGCAGACGAAAGCCGCCGAAAGCAATGTCGAAGTGTGGAGCTACGCATCTGGAAACGGACGAAGCGACACTTACTCGAATGGGTATTCGACAACCAACGCGGCGGCTGCGGGAGTCTCCCAAAGCACGCGCGTAGGGAACACCACGTATGGCGCGGCTGCCGTAGCAGGCAATAGTGACACGAGCAGCTTTGGATTTGCAACGCGCCGGAGCAGATCATGCACCGTCAACGTAGTGATGACGGACGGCAAGGTGTCACGGATGAATTACTCGGGGCCGACGGGCGGTGTGCTAACCCGAGGCGAACAGTGTGCATACGCCGTCGAGAACTGCCTGAAGTAATCGAAAAAGGAAAAAAAATGCTCGAACGCCTCTACGAATTTTTCCTCACCAAGCCTGTTCGTATCTTAGTTTTCGGAAAGGCAGTTCTGTCGTGTGGCTTCGCCTTGCTAATCGCTGGGATGTTCGGTGGCATCGCCACCACCTCAGTAAATTCCATCAAGAGCGTAGGTGGGCGTCAGGTAGCGAACGCAACTCTGGCGGAAGCCTACCCGGCATTTCCAACGTGGTGGATTCCAGAAACCGCTCTCGGCTACATCATTGCTGTGCTGTTGATATGCTCTGGCGTTGCAATTTGTGTCAGCGGCAAAAGATTGATTCGCGTGTTGGGTGACTGATCGCGTTGAAGTAGAAAAATAGGAAAAACTCATGAACGCATCAAGACAGGTTCCGGTACGCTCGGCCCCTGGGAGCAACGTGAGCTTGACTATGCCCGCACGACACAGCGCGCCGGATGGTTGCGACTCGCTCTCACGGCCGCCGAAAAGGCGCTCCTGGTCAGCCAACTGCCACCGGCCGAGTACGCGGCCGGCGCGAACTACGGCCAGCCTGTCGCTTAACGGAAAAGATCACCCTTCAAGACGAACCAGACTCATGCAAATCAAAGCCAGCCTCGTGGTCACCATTGCCTGCCTTGTCCTCGCCGCCTGTCATGAACGTTCTGTGCAGCCTGCCAAGGTCAACTCGGCGTCGTCTGCCGAGGTTAGCCCCGCCGCCACACCGACGCAACCGCAGGAGCCGGCGTATCGCCCCGTCGATCTCAAAGCTAGCGATCTCGATCTACAGCGAGTCAGTCTGCCGCCCGATGAGGTAAGGGATGCCCTGATGCGGTTCAATCCTTGGAAAGGCAAATTTGAAAGCGACGCCGCCTTTGCCAAACGCATGAGGGAGGTTGGTGGCGAACGACTGCTCGATGGGATCAAGATTGGCGACATAGTGGCTTTTCGTATTTCCAAGGCGTCGTTTCAGTATGATGCCAACAAGCAAGAGTGGCGTTACATTGTCAACCCGGCAAGTGTGGGGAGCCGCTTCAGCTACGTAGCTGTCTACGACGACATCCGGCCGTCAAGCGAGTTCTCCAGCTACCGCGACTACTTCGCCAAAAGGGGGATGGACATCACGTTCCGAAAGCAAATTCTCGTAGAAGTGCCGGCCCTCAAAGGCTACAGCGAGATGCAAGGCTTTCTGAAAGCGGGGCAAAGCCAGGCTCGTGATCTGGAAGACTCCATGACGGTGCTTCTGATCGGGAGGATTGAGCCCATCTCCTTATACAGAAGTCATGAGTCCTCAGCCCGTAGCGCCAGGATCATGAACGCAGCATCCATGGTTCGCTGCATGCCGATCCAGATCGTTTTGGCGCCGGGCTCGCCATCACTCTTGCGGCCCAGGAAACCACCCAGTGACGCGA
>NZ_JBFTOX010000130.1:0-4132 GCF_056398185.1 Cupriavidus sp. 05L310 | reverse complement strand
CCATGCCATCCATCATCGTGCGCGACCTCGCCCTGACCCAAGAACTCGACAGCAAGTCCATGACCGCGGTGCGCGGCGGAAATTCCTGGCTGCAAGGACTGGGCCCGGTGGCCAACGTCAATGTCAACGTCAACCAGAACATCGCCCAGYTGCAAAGCATCAACGTGAACACGCTCAACAACGTCGGCGTGATCGGCTCCGGCTTCGGCCCGCTGAGCATCGACGTCAACCCGTCGCAATGGGCCGCCACCCACGCCAAGGTTTGAACGGCATGTGCCCCCGCATTGTGGAGGCCGCGAGGGTCCCACGGCCGCCTCGTGCGAAGGCACTACCAGGGGGTAAAACTGCAAGAAGGAGAGCGCGCGAAATCGGGGGCTAAGCGGACTTCAAGGTTGCTCCGGGAATGGCTGAAGTGGAAATCCGCGCCAGCGGGAGGGCGCGGTGGTCCAACCCCCCTCTTCCCACGCCGCTCAGGCCTGAACTTGGCTTTCGTCGCCAGCGCCCGGCGGGGTGGCCTCCGCCTGCGCTCGCCCGAGCGCCCGCTCTGTCTCGGACAGTTGCCGGCCGAGCGTGTCGCGCGCGGTCCGGAGCCGTCATAGTGGTCGAATGAGCCCCCGTTCTCCCAGGCAATCGGAATCTGCAGCGGGGTGACGTCACGGCTGCGCGACGCTATCATCGATACGTGTATCGATGACGCGCCATTGCGCGACCGGACAGGCATATGCAACGATGAGAATTGGTTATGTCGCCCAAGAGCCTGATGATGTTTCCCTTGACAAAATGTTCGACGACGTCCGTAGAGGCACTGGCCACGCAGATCCGCCGCCTGAATGCCGGCAAGGTGGTCATTATCGGGTCGATCCACTCAAGGCGCAGGCGCTGAGGGACAAGTTCGCCGCCGACGGCATGGTTGTGAACATGGCCGCAGGGTAAACGGCAAATCGACATTCGGATGATGCTGTTACCCACTTCCATGCGCCAACTCTATATCTGTGCCCTGCTGGTCGGAGGCATCCTGACCAATGCGCCCGCCCATGCGGATTCGTTCCCTGAGCGCCCGGTGCACCTTGTCGTTCCCTTCAGTCCGGGCGGGCTTAGCGATTCAATCGCGCGCATGATTGCAGACAAGCTGCGGCTCAGGCTAGGGCAGCCGGTGGTCATTGAAAACCGCCCCGGCGGGTCCACGCTGATAGGGGCGGAACATGTAGCAAAGGCACCCCCTGACGGCTACACGCTTCTCCTGGGCAGTTCCACCACTTTCTCCATGCTGCCGGCCCTACGGCCACGTCTGCCGATCGCGGCCGAGGACACGTGGGCGCCTGTCGCCATCGTCGGTGAGACCTCCATTGTCGTATCGACCCGCGCGGAGAACGCCACCATTGAGTCGTTCGCCAGCCTGCTGGCGCAAGCGCGCGCGCGGCCTGGCGCGGTCACGTATGGCACCACAGGCCCAGGGACGGCCCCCCACCTTGTGGGAGCGATGATTGCCTCTACCTTCCAAGTGGACATGACGCCTGTAGCCTATCGAGGCAGCATGCAGGTACTTGCCGATGTCATCGGTGGACAAATCGATCTGAGCCTCGATCCCTTTGCCGTTGCCAAACCGCTCATTGATGCCGGCCGGCTGAAACCGTTAGCAATCAGCAGTGCGGCACGGTTGCCTCAGTACAGCGCAGTTCCCACCTTTTCTGAAGTCGGTGTCACCATGTCGAGCGGCGCGTTCTGGTACGGCATAGCCGCCCCTCGCGGTACTCCGCAGAATGTCCTGGGGCGGCTGCGAGTGGAACTGCAGACGGTCCTGCAGAATCCGGAATTTCAGAATACGCTCGCCGAACGAGCTATTTTTGTCGGACATGGCCGCGCCGAGGATTTCCGCCAGCGCGTGCGCGCCGAGATCGCACAGTATCGGCAACTGGCAAGAGACGCGCGAATCAAGCTGGATTAAGCTCCCCCTATCTGGTCCACTTTGGACCGTTTGGGGATCAAGCGCGGTGCTCGTAGCCATCGACCAGCTATACGCCTGCCCTCGATCAGTGCAAGCTGGCCCACAATGCCCCGGCGGAACAGCAGGACGCAAGCGATAAAGATGACGCCCGTCACCATCGTGACCGACTCCCCCAGCGAGCCGAACCACGCGATGCCCGTGGCAGAAGCCAAGAAGCTGCCGATGGCGCCAAGCTTGGTCTCCAGCGCCACGACAACCAAGGCGCCGGCCAACGGCCCTGACAGCGTGCCCAGCCCGCCCACCAGCGTCATCAGGATCACCGAGCCCGACATCGCCCAATGCACGTCGGTCAGCGTGGCAAAGCCCAGCACCAGCGCCTTGATCGACCCGGCCAGCCCTGACAGCGCGGCGGACAGCACGAACGCCATCAGCTTGAAGCGGTCTGTGTCGTAGCCTAGCGAGACGGTGCGCGGTTCGTTCTCCTTGATGGCCTTCAGGATCTGGCCAAACGGGGAATGCACCGTACGCACGATCAGCGCAAACGCGGCCACGATGACGGCCAGCGCCACGTAGTACAGCGTCAGGTCGTCGGCCAGCGGCAGTACGCCGAACAGCTTGCCGCGCGGGATGGCCTGCAGGCCATCCTCGCCGCCCGTGGCTGGCGCTTGCAAGCAGACAAAGAACAGCATCTGCGCCAATGCCAGCGTGATCATCGAGAAATAGATGCCCTGGCGCCGGATCGCCAGCGTCCCCACCACGTAGCCGATCAAGCCGCCGGCCAGCGTCCCCAGCACCATTCCAGCTTCCGGCGTGACGCCCCACACTTTCATGGCATGGCCGGCGGCATAGCCCGCGCCGCCAAAGAAGGCGGCATGGCCGAACGACAGCAGCCCGGTATACCCGACCAGCAGGTTGAAGGCGCAGGCGAACAGCGCGAAGCACAGCACCTTGAGCACAAACACCGGATACGCCCCGGCCATCGGCGCCAGCATCAACGCCACCAGCAGCAATCCATACCACAGCTTCTTCTGCATGCCCCGCTCCTGTCTTGCGTTTCCTGCCTGTCCTGCCTCGCCCGCGGCCACCGCCGCGCCAGTTGGTTGATGCATCATCTCTCTCTCCCGAACAGCCCCGACGGGCGCAGCATCAGTACGATTGCCATGATGAGGAACACCACCGTGGCCGAAGCCTCGGGATAAAACATCTTGGTCAGCCCTTCGATCACGCCCAGGCCAAGGCCGGTCAGGATCGAACCCATGATCGAGCCCATGCCGCCGATCACCACCACGGCGAACACGATAATGATCAGGTTCTGCCCCATCAGCGGCGAGATCTGGATCACCGGCGCCGCCAGCACGCCTGCAAAGGCCGCCAGCGCCACCCCGAAGCCGTAGGTCAGCGTCACCATCAGCGGCACGTTGACGCCGAAGGCCTCGACTATCTTGGGATTCTCGGTGC
Source organism: Cupriavidus sp. 05L310 (assembly GCF_056398185.1). Taxonomy (NCBI): domain Bacteria; kingdom Pseudomonadati; phylum Pseudomonadota; class Betaproteobacteria; order Burkholderiales; family Burkholderiaceae; genus Cupriavidus; species Cupriavidus sp. 05L310. Next base: position 729 of record NZ_JBFTOX010000130.1, on the reverse strand, counting down.
CCGCACGCAGGTAGGCGCCCAGCCTGGTCTTCTCGATCAGGTACCAGGTGGAGAAGCACACCACCAGCGAAGCGGCCACCACCCAGGCGCGGTAGTTGGGCAGCATCATGAAGCCCAGGTTGGTGGCACCACCCAGTGACTCCGGTGCCGAGTACGGCAGCCCGGACACACCGTAGACCGAACGGAAGATGCCCTCGATCACCAGCGTGATGCCCAGCGTCAGGAGCAAACCGTAGATATGGTCGAGCTTGTAGATCCAGCGCAGCATCGTGCGCTCGATCACGATCCCGATCAGCGCCACCGCCAGCGGCGAGAGCACAAGCATCGCCCAGTAGCCGAGCCCGAGGTAGCTCATGCCCATCCAGGCCAGCACCGCGCCGAGCATGAACAGCGCCCCATGGGCAAAGTTGATGACGTTGAGCAGCCCGAAGATGACCGCCAGGCCAAGGCTCAGCATCGCGTAGAAAGCACCGTTGACCAGCCCCAGCAGCAACTGGGACAGCAAGGCGGGAAGGGGAAAATTCAGTATCGTCATAAAGCGTTCCTCACACCCCCAGCAACTCGTTCAGCACCGGCATCCTGGCCTGCAGCTCCGCGGCCGCGAAGCGCTCGACGATGGTGCCGTGTTCCATCACATAAAAGCGATCGGCCAGCGGCGCGGCGAAGCGGAAGTTCTGCTCCACCATCACCACCGTGTAGCCCTTCTTCTTGAGCATCAGGATCATGCGC
>NZ_JBFTOX010000129.1:0-4270 GCF_056398185.1 Cupriavidus sp. 05L310 | reverse complement strand
TCTCGGCCCAGCGCGCGAGGTGGTCGCGGGAGAGCTTGCCGCTGGCCCAGGCCACGCTGAAGGGGGCCTTGTTGGCGCTCTTGCCCTTGATGGCGTTTTCAAGGGCGGCACGGAAATCATCACGGTTCATCAGTTCGGCCATTTGGGGGGGCTCCTGTGGGCAACGAGTTCAAGGTTGGGGGACTGCATGGCGTGGTCCGGAGAGGTGAGCGGGCTAGACAGCCCAACCCGGTAAGTCCGATACCTTGAATCTGATTGTATACTATCTACCGTTTTTGTGAAGACGGTATACAACTCTTTCGGAAATAAAAAAACGAGGCTTGGAGAGGCCTCGTTTTTCGTCGCGCGCGGTGTCGCTACCGCCAGAGGAACATGGCGCAAACGGTGGATACGCCCAGCCCGATCAGCACCGGCACCAGCAAGGCGCGCACCGCGTCGAGCACCGGCACGCGGGCAAAGCCGGCCACCGCGATCAGCGAGGACCAGGCGATCAACGTGCCGCCGCCCGTCCACACGGCCCCCATCTGCCCGATTGCCGCAAGGGTGGCGGAATCGAAGCCCACCACCGGACCCAGCGCGCCGGCCAGCGTGCCGGTCAGCGGCAGGCCGGCGAAGCCGGAGCCGTCGATGCCGGTGATCATGCCCACCAGCAGCACACCGAATGCGACCAGCACGTGGTTGTCCGGGATCATGTGCTGGTACGCCTGGATCAGCTCGAACAGCAGGCTGGGCGCCTTGCCGGCGCCGACACCCAGGATCTGCGCCGCGGTTTCGCCGGCGCCGACGAAGAAGAAGCCGGCAATCGGCAACACCGAGCCCATCGCCTTGAAGGCGAAGACGAAGCCGTCCGTAATGTGCTCCGGACATACGTCGAGCATCTTGCGGGGGCCTTCGGCGGCCAGCGTGGCCAGCATCATCAGCACCGCCGCAACCCCGCCAACCAGCGCTGCGGCATCGCCGCCCTTGAGTTCGGGCAGGCCGCTGCCCATCTTGGGCACCACCATCACCGCTACCACCGCCAGGAACGCGAGCGGCGTCACCACGGCAAAGCACTTCGACCACTTGACCCGGCGCAACGCCACCATGGCCAGGCTTCGCTCGATATTGGAATCGGTGGCCAACGGCTCGTCGTGCTCGGTGCCGCGCGCGATCTCGGCCTTGTCGAAGGTGCCGGACTGCTCGAAGCGCTCGTCGGCGCCGCTTGCGCGGGCTTGCCAGTTGGTCAGCAGGCTGCCGCTGGCCGGCACGATGTGCTTGCGCATCGACAGGTACGCCAGCGTCAGCGCGATGACGCCGGTAATGATCGACAGCACCAGCGCACGGTCGGCCACCACCACCGCACTGACCGCCGCGCCGGCGGCTTTGGCGCTGATGCCCGGCGCCACGCCGATCACATAGTCCGACGACAACGCCATGCCCTGCCCGGCTATGGCAATGGCCATGGCACCGGCCAGCGGCGGCAGTCCGGCGGCGATCGCGGCCGGCAGCAGGATGGCGGAAACCAGCGGCACCGCCGGCGTGGGCCAGAAAAACAGCGAAATCACATAGGTAATGCCAGCCAGGATAAAGAAGGCGGAATGGCCGTTCTTCATCACCAGCCGGAACGGCTCAACCATCCGGATATCCGAGCGCAGCGTCTTCAGCGAATTGAGCAGCGCTGTCATGAAGGCGATGACCAGGAAGATGTTGAACAACTCCTTGGCCGCCACCAGGCTTGCCGAAAATATCCCTCCCAGCGCGGAGACCGGGCTGCCGGTCAGCGCGAACACCACCAGGAACGTACCCAGAATCGACGGTACGACCACGTTGGCCCGCAGGATCATGGTCAGGACGATCACCGCCACGCCCAATAGGTAGATCCAGTGTGCCGCGCCAATCACCACTTCGTGTTGCATGAATTCCCCTTGGATCTTTGTCTGTAGAGACCATCGTGTCTGGAGCTATGGCTGCCCCATGAACGTATACTATATTCTTAACTTAGATCAAAACAAGCAGAATCTTCTTGGGGTAGGGAATCCCCCCAAATCGGTGCAAACCCTTATATTTCCGCGCCATAAGCGGGATTCCAGGCACCTTTTGGGAGCTGGATGTTAGTTGAGAACCCAGAATGGATGCCTTCTTTCTGCAAATTATGTAGACTGTATACCGTTAAAGACAGGCAGCAGCTTCCTACCGATCGATTACGCAGGCATCACACAAGACATACATGACGATTTCCACCCTCCTTCCCGCCGGCGTAACGGCCTGGCAATTTGGCATGATGGGCGCCCTGATCCTGGTGGGCGCCTGCCTGCAGGGCGTAGGCGGGATCGGCTTCTCCATGGTGTCGGCGCCGGTCGCGGTGCTGTTCTTCCCGCAACTGGCGCCCGGCCCCCTGCTCGCCATGGGTGGCCTCGTCTCCTTGCTTGGTGCACTACGCGAGTTCCGTGCCATTGCCTGGCGCACGGCGGGCAATGCCCTTCTGGGCCGCGCCGCAGGCACGGTGGTGGCAGTGGCTGCGATGACGCAATTGCCGGCGGAACTGCTGGCGTTGGTGTTCGCGCTGTCGATCCTGGCCGCGGTGGCGCTCAGCCTGCTGGGCTGGCGGGTGCAGGCTTCCGGACTGAATATGGCCTTCGCCGGCGCGGCCTCCGGCTTCATGGGCACGGTCACCTCGGCCGGCGCCCCGCCCTTTGCCATCGTCATGCAGCATCTGCCGCCGCCGCAGTTGCGCGCCACCATTGGCTGCATCCTTTGCGCCGGTGCGGCCTTCTCGCTGGCCATGCTGTCCGCCGCCGGCCGCTTTGGGCTGAGCGACCTCTGGCTCAGCCTGAGCCTGTCGCCCATGCTGCTGGTCGGCTTTGCCGTCTCGAACCGCCTCAAGAACCGCTTCTCGGCCAAGGCCGTGCGCAAGCTGCTGCTGGCGCTCTGCACCGCCGGCGCGATCGGCGTGCTGGTCAAGCTCGCCCTGCCCGCCTGAAACCCCGCGCCCGAAATCTCCCATCCTCTCCCGCTAATCCAGGAAACACACCATGTTGCATATCACCGACGAGATGATCGACCGCCACGTCAGCGCCGCCGACGCCCAGCAAGTGATGCTGGACGCCTTCCGCAGCTTTGGCGAAGGCAAGGCCGCCATGCAGGAGCGCATCCGCACCGAGGCGGGCGGCGTCAAGCTGTCCACGCTCGGGGCGGTGATTCCCGAGCAGCAGGTGGCGGGCGCCAAGGTCTACACCACCATCAAGGGGCAGTTTTCCTTTGTCATCCTGATTTTCTCGACGGAGGACGGCCGGCCGCTGGCCTCCTTCGATGCAGGCGCCATTACCCGGCTGCGCACCGCGGCCTGCTCGGTGCTGGCCGCCCGCCACCTGGCCCGGCCGGACGCGGCAGTGCTCGCGCTGTTCGGCGCCGGCACGCAAGGCGTGCAACATGCCCGCCAACTGGCCGCCACCCTGCCGCTCAAGCGCATCCTGCTGTCCGACCCGTATGCGGATGCCGCCACGCCCGAACGCCTGGCGCAGTGGTGCGGCATCCCCGTCGCCTTCGCTGAACCGGACCAGGCTGTGGCGCAAGCCGACATCGTGGTCACCGCGTCACGCTCCACCACGCCGCTGTTCTCCGGCCAGGCGCTCAAACCCGGCGCCTTTGTCGCGGCGATCGGATCGAGCCTGCCGCACACCCGCGAACTGGACGATGTGGCGCTCTCGCGCGCCAGCAAGCTAGTGGTGGAATGGCGCCCGCAATCGATGCGCGAAGCCGGCGATATCGTGCTGGCCGACCCCGCCGCGCTGCCCGCCGACAAGGTCGTCGAACTGGCCGATGTGGTCACCGGCCGCGTGCAACCACGCGGCAGCAACGCCGACATCCTGATCTACAAGTCGGTGGGGGTCGGTCTGGAAGACGTGGCGCTGGCGGGCTTCGCCTACAGGCAGATCGCCGCGGCGGGTGAAGCCAGAGCCGCGTGAGCGCGAGGCCGGATGCGCGATCGCTCGCCTTGGCAAGTTTGGCCCAAAAAGCTCTTTCGCAAAACTGCAGATAGTATACAATATTCACATGGATCCCGGATTCGGCTGGTTTCTGCGGCCGAGACCTCCGGACCACGCCACGCCGTCCCCCAACCTTGAACTCGCTGCCCACAGGAGCCCCCAAATGGCCGAACTGATGAACCGTGATGATTTCCGTGCCGCCCTTGAAAACGCCATCAAGGGCAAGAGCGCCAACAAGGCCCCCTTCAGCGTGGCCTGGGCCAGCGGCAAGCTCTCCCGCGACCACCTCGCGCGCTGGGCCGAGA
>NZ_JBFTOX010000128.1:0-4951 GCF_056398185.1 Cupriavidus sp. 05L310 | reverse complement strand
ACAAGGAAGTGGTGATCGGTTTCGGCCACCCGGTGTACACCATCAGCGACCCGCGCAACCAGATCATCAAGGACGTGGCGCGCCGCCTGTCGAAGGACGCCGGCTCGACCAAGATGTTCGACATCGCCGAACGGCTGGAAACGACCATGTGGGACATCAAGAAAATGTTCCCCAACCTGGACTGGTTCAGCGCCGTGAGCTACCACATGATGGGCGTCCCGACCGCCATGTTCACGCCGCTGTTCGTGATCTCGCGGACCTCCGGCTGGGCTGCCCACATCGTCGAGCAGCGCATCGACAACAAGATCATCCGCCCCAGCGCCAACTACACTGGTCCGGAGAACCTGAAGTTCGTGCCGATCAAGGATCGCAAGTAACACCCGGCTGCCGGTTTGCTCCCCTGTACCGCCCGTGGGAGAGGGGGTAGCCGGCCGCGAAGCACGGCCGCTACCCCCTGATCATTACTCTCTTTCTTCCCTACAAAATGAACACTGCAAACCGCAAACCGCTGCCCGGCACCCAGCTGGATTTCTTCGACACGCGCGCCGCGGTCGACGCGATCCAGGCGGGCGCCTATGACAAGCTGCCGTACACGTCGCGCGTGCTGGCCGAGAACCTCGTGCGCCGCTGCGACCCGGCAACGCTGACCGATTCCCTCAAGCAGCTCATCGAACGCAAGCAGGAACTGGATTTCCCCTGGTTCCCGGCGCGCGTGGTCTGCCATGACATCCTGGGCCAGACCGCACTGGTGGACCTCGCCGGCCTGCGTGACGCGATCGCGGCCCAGGGCGGCGATCCGGTCATGGTCAACCCGGTGGTGCCGACGCAGCTGGTGGTGGACCACTCGCTGGCCGTCGAGTGCGGTGGCTTCGATCCCGATGCGTTCGCGAAGAACCGCGCCATCGAAGACCGCCGCAACGAAGACCGTTTCGATTTCATCAACTGGACCAAGAAGGCGTTCAAGAACGTCGACGTCATTCCGCCGGGCAACGGCATCCTGCACCAGATCAACCTCGAGCGCATGAGCCCGGTGGTGCAGGTAAAAGACGGCGTGGCCTTCCCCGACACGCTGGTCGGCACCGACTCCCACACCCCGATGGTGGACGCCCTGGGCGTGATCGCCATCGGCGTTGGCGGCCTGGAAGCCGAAAGCGTGATGCTGGGCCGCGCCTCGTGGATGCGCCTGCCGGACATCATCGGCGTGGAGCTGACCGGCAAGCCGCAGCCGGGCATCACCGCGACGGACACCGTGCTGGCCCTGACCGAATTCCTGCGCAAGGAAAAGGTCGTGTCGTCCTACCTCGAATTCTTCGGCGAAGGCACCACCCACCTGACGCTGGGCGACCGCGCCACCATTTCCAACATGGCGCCGGAGTTCGGCTCCACCGCCGCGATGTTCTACATCGACGAGCAGACCATCAAGTACCTCCGGCTCACCGGCCGTGACGAAGCACTGGTCAAGCTCGTGGAGACGTATGCCAAGGAAGCCGGCCTGTGGGCGGACAGCCTGGAGCACGCCGAGTACCCGCGCGTGCTGAAGTTCGACCTGTCCTCGGTGGTACGCAATATCGCCGGCCCGTCCAACCCGCACAAGCGCGTGCCGACGTCCGAACTGGCCGCGCGCGGCATCAGCGGCAAGGTCGAGAACGAGCCCGGCCTGATGCCGGACGGCGCCGTGATCATCGCCGCCATCACCAGCTGCACCAACACCAACAACCCGCGCAACATGGTGGCCGCCGGCCTGCTGGCACGCAACGCCAACCAGCTTGGCCTGACCCGCAAGCCGTGGGTGAAAAGCTCGCTGGCGCCTGGCTCCAAGGCTGTCACGCTGTACCTGGAAGAAGCCAGCCTGCTGCCGGAACTGGAACAACTGGGCTTTGGCGTCGTGGCCTATGCCTGCACCTCCTGCAACGGCATGTCCGGCGCGCTGGATCCGGTGATCCAGAAGGAAGTCGTGGACCGCGACCTGTACGCCACCGCCGTGCTGTCCGGCAACCGGAACTTCGACGGCCGTATCCACCCGTATGCCAAGCAGGCCTTCCTGGCCTCGCCGCCGCTGGTGGTGGCATACGCCATTGCCGGCACCATCCGCTTCGATATCGAGAAGGATGTGCTGGGCACGGACGCCAATGGCAAGCCGGTGACCCTGAAGGACATCTGGCCGACCGATGCGGAAATCGACGCCGTCGTAGCCGCCAGCGTGAAGCCGGAGCAATTCCGCAAGGTGTACGAGCCGATGTTCGCCGTGACCGCCGACACCGGCGAAAAGGTCAGCCCGCTGTACGACTGGCGCGAGATGAGCACATACATCCGCCGCCCGCCGTACTGGGAAGGTGCGCTGGCCGGCGAACGCGCGCTCACGGGCATGCGCCCGCTGGCGGTGCTGGGCGACAACATCACCACCGACCACCTGTCGCCGTCCAACGCCATCATGCTCGATAGCGCCGCCGGCGAGTACCTGGCGAAGATGGGCCTGCCCGAGGAGGACTTCAACTCCTACGCGACCCACCGCGGCGATCACCTTACCGCGCAGCGTGCGACCTTCGCCAACCCCACCCTGAAGAATGAAATGGTGGTGGTGGACGGCAAGATGAAGGCAGGCTCGCTCGCCCGCGTCGAGCCCGAAGGCAAGGTCACCCGCATGTGGGAAGCCATCGAGACCTACATGGCGCGCAAGCAACCGCTGATCGTGATCGCCGGCGCCGACTACGGCCAGGGCTCCTCGCGCGACTGGGCCGCCAAGGGCGTGCGCCTGGCTGGCGTGGAGGCCATTGCCGCCGAAGGCTTCGAGCGCATCCACCGCACCAACCTGGTCGGCATGGGCGTGCTGCCGCTGGAGTTCAAGCCGGGCGTGAACCGCGCCACGCTGGGCATCGACGGCACCGAGACCTACGATGTGATCGGCGAGCGCAAGCCCCGGACCGACCTCACTCTGGTCATCCACCGCAAGAACGGCGAGCGTGTGGAAGTCCCCGTGACCTGCCGCCTCGATACCGCGGAAGAAGTGTCGATCTACGAAGCCGGCGGCGTGCTGCAGCGCTTCGCGCAGGACTTCCTCGAATCGTCGAAGGCAGCTGCGTAAGCACGGGCTGACGGCTTCGTGCATCGTGTTCGGGCGGTACGGCGACGTACCGCCCGTTTTCACCAGGACAAACTATCCATGGCCCACGTACCCCAGATCAAGATTCCCGCCACCTACATCCGTGGCGGCACCAGCAAGGGCGTGTTCTTCCGCCTGCAGGATTTGCCTGACGCCGCGCAGGTGCCGGGTGCGGCCCGCGATGCGCTGCTGATGCGCGTCATCGGCAGCCCGGACCCTTACGGCAAGCAGATCGACGGCATGGGTGCCGCTACCTCCAGCACCAGCAAGACCGTCATCCTCTCCAAAAGCAGCAAGCCCGATCACGACGTCGATTACCTGTTCGGCCAGGTCTCCATCGACCAGCCGTTCGTCGACTGGAGCGGCAACTGCGGCAATCTCTCCGCCGCCGTCGGGCCCTTCGCCATCAGCGCCGGGCTGGTCGACCCCAGCCGCATCCCGCAAAACGGCATGGCCATCGTGCGCATCTGGCAGGCCAACATCGGCAAGACCATCATCGGGCACGTGCCGATCACCAATGGCGCCGTGCAGGAAACCGGTGACTTCGAACTCGACGGCGTGACCTTCCCCGCCGCCGAAGTCCAGCTGGAATTCATGGATCCCGCAGCCGAGGAGGACGGCGCCGGCGGCGCCATGTTCCCCACCGGGAACCTGATCGACGATCTCGAGGTTCCCGGCGTCGGCACGCTGAAGGCCACCATGATCAATGCCGGCATCCCGACCATCTTCCTGGACGCGGAAGCCATCGGCTACAAAGGCACCGAACTGCAGGACGCCATCAACGGCGACCCCAGGGCGCTGGCGATGTTCGAGACCATCCGCGCCCACGGCGCGGTGCGCATGGGTCTGATCAAGGATATCGGCGAAGCCGCTACCCGGCAGCACACGCCGAAGGTGGCCTTTGTCGCCAGGCCAGCCGCCTATGTTGCGTCCAGCGGCAAGCAGGTTGCCGCCGGCGACGTCGACCTGCTGGTGCGCGCCCTGTCCATGGGCAAGCTGCATCACGCCATGATGGGCACGGCCGCTGTGGCCATCGGCACCGCCGCGGCCATCACGGGCACGCTGGTCAATCTCGCCGCCGGCGGTGGCGAGCGCAATGCCGTGCGCTTCGGCCATCCGTCGGGCACCCTGCGTGTGGGCGCGGAAGCCACGCAGGTCAACGGCGAATGGACCGTGACCAAGGCCATCATGAGCCGCAGCGCCCGGGTGCTGATGGAAGGATGGGTGCGCGTGCCCGGCGATGCGTTCTGAAGCACGCTGACGCAGTGGCCGATGGACGGCCCGCGGCGCGCATGGAGCCCGGCTTTTGCCGGGCTTTTTTGTGCCTGCCGTCCGCCTCCCGCCTCGGGAAAACCCCGAATCCGCAAATGTCGACACATTTGACCACCCTCTCGTATAGTTCACCCTCCGCTGGCCAGACACCTGTAAGTCAGGCCCGGGCCGGCCGGATTGCGAAGACCGATAGACGACGCAGACACCCAAAAGGTGCTGTTCAGTCGTGCCTATACGAGGAGAATCATGAAACGCTTTGCCCGTCTCACCACCATCGGCGCCCTGCTGCTCGCCGCCAGCCTGACCACCGGCGCCGCCCATGCGCAGCTTGCCCCGTCCGCCGCCGCGCCGACGCAGGCCAGCGCCCCCAGCGAAGCCCGCAAGGCCAATATCGTCATTATCGGCACCGGCGGCACCATCGCCGGCGCCAGCGCTGCCGCCACCAATACCGCGGCCTACCAGTCGGCCGTGGTGCCGGTGGACAAGATCATCGCCTCGGTCCCGGAAATCTCGAAGGTCGCCAACGTCAAGGGCGAGCAGGTCTTCCAGATCGGCTCGGAGAGCTTCAATAACGAGCGC
>NZ_JBFTOX010000127.1:0-5072 GCF_056398185.1 Cupriavidus sp. 05L310 | reverse complement strand
GAGAAGGCCACCTGGATGGCCGGCGAGTCGGTGCAGATCCTGGGCGGCAACGGCTATATCAACGAATACCCGGTCGGCCGGCTGTGGCGCGACGCCAAGCTGTACGAGATCGGCGCGGGCACGTCGGAAATCCGGCGCATGCTGATCGGGCGCGAGCTGTACGCCGAAACGGCGTAAGCTGCCCTGCCGGCCTGCGCCGCCGCGATCACTGCACGCCATAAAAGAACAGAGACCCGACACCTATGCCCACGCTCGAAACCAAACTCAATGCTCGCTCGGAATCCTTCCGCGCCAATGCCGACGCCATGCAGGCGCTGGTCGCCGACCTCAAGGCGAAGATCGCCAGGCTGGCCGAAGGCGGCGGCGAAGAAGCCCGCGCCAAGCACCTCGGGCGGGGCAAGCTGCTGCCGCGCGATCGCGTGCAGCAACTGCTCGATCCGGGCACGCCGTTCCTGGAACTGTCGCAGCTCGCGGCTTATGACATGTACGACAATGCCGCGCCCGGCGCCGGCATCATCACCGGCATCGGCAGCATCGCCGGGCAGGAATGCGTGATCGTCTGCAATGACGCTACCGTCAAGGGCGGCACCTACTACCCGCTCACCGTGCGCAAGCACCTGCGCGCGCAGGAAATCGCCGAGCAGAACAACCTGCCCTGTATCTACCTGGTGGATTCCGGCGGCGCCAACCTGCCCAACCAGGACGACGTCTTCCCTGACCGCGATCACTTCGGCCGCATCTTCTACAACCAGGCCAACCTGTCCAAGCAAGGCATCCCGCAGATCGCGGTGGTGATGGGTTCGTGCACGGCGGGCGGAGCCTACGTGCCGGCGATGAGCGACGAGTCCATCATCGTCAAGAACCAGGGCACGATTTTCCTGGGCGGCCCGCCGCTGGTGAAAGCGGCTACCGGTGAAGAAGTCACGGCCGAAGACCTGGGCGGGGCAGACGTGCACACACGCCTCTCGGGCGTGGCCGATTACTTCGCGCAGAACGACGCGCACGCGCTGTCGCTGGCGCGCAATATCGTGCAGCACCTGAACCGCCGCAAGCCGGACCAGATCCGCCTGCACGAGCCCCTGCCCCCGCGTTATCCGGTGGAAGAACTGTATGGCGTGATTCCTACCGACACGCGCAAGCCGTATGACGTGCGCGAAGTCATTGCACGCATCGTGGACGATTCGGATTTCGATGAGTTCAAGGCGCGCTACGGCACCACGCTGGTTTGCGGTTTTGCGCGGATCTGGGGCTATCCGGTCGGCATCATCGCCAACAATGGCATCCTGTTCTCGGAATCGGCGCTGAAGGGCGCGCACTTCATCGAGCTGTGCTGCCAGCGCAAGATCCCGCTGGTGTTCCTGCAGAACATCACCGGTTTCATGGTGGGCCGCAAGTACGAGAACGAAGGCATTGCGCGCAACGGCGCCAAGATGGTGACGGCGGTGGCGACGGCGCAGGTGCCGAAGTTCACGGTGATCATCGGCGGCTCGTTTGGCGCGGGCAACTACGGCATGTGCGGGCGCGCGTATTCGCCGCGCTTCCTGTGGATGTGGCCGAACGCGCGGATCTCGGTGATGGGCGGCGAGCAGGCGGCCAGCGTGCTGGCTACCGTGCGCCGCGACGGCATCGAGGCCAAGGGCGGCAGCTGGAGCGCCGAGGAAGAGGACAAGTTCAAGCAGCCTATCCGCGACCAGTACGAGCACCAGGGCCACCCCTACTACGCCAGCGCGCGGCTGTGGGACGACGGCGTGATCGATCCCGCGCAGACGCGCACGGTGCTGGGCCTGGGCTTGTCGGCCAGCCTGAACGCGCCGATCGGCGAGATGAAGTTCGGCGTGTTCCGCATGTGATCGCGCGCCGTGATCGCACGCGCAAATGCCCCGGATATTGAATCGCACCGCATCGCACAGGACACAACCATGGAATTCACCACCCTGACCGTCACCGCCGCGCAGCACGTGGCCACCGTCACGCTGAACCGGCCGGACGTGCGCAACGCCTTTAACGAGACCGTGATCGCCGAGCTGACCGGCGCCTTCCGCGCGCTGGGCAGCGAGCCCGCGGTGCGTGCCATCGTGCTGGCGGGCAATGGCCCGGCCTTCTGCGCGGGCGCGGACCTGAACTGGATGAAGAAGATGGCCGGTTACTCGCACGACGAGAACCGGTCCGATGCGCTGACCCTGGCGCAGATGCTGCACACGATCTGGGCCTGCCCCAAGCCCGTGATTGCACGCATCCACGGCGACACCTATGCCGGCGGCGTGGGCCTGGTTGCGGCCTGCGACATCGCCGTGGCCGCTGAGCCGGTGAATTTCTGCCTGTCGGAAGCGCGCCTGGGCCTGTTGCCCGCCACCATCAGCCCCTATGTGATCCGCGCCATGGGCGAGCAGGCCGCGCGCCGCTACTTCATCACGGCCGAGCGCTTCGGCGCCGCCGAGGCGCTGCGGCTGGGCTTTGTGCATGAGGTGGTGCCGGCCGACGCGCTGGATGCCAAGGTGGCCGAACTGGCCGCCGCGCTGGTGGCCAACAGCCCCAACGCCGTGCGCGAGAGCAAACGGCTGGTGCAGGAGGTGCCGGGCCGGGCCATCGACGATGCGCTGCTGGCCGATACCGCCGACCGCATTGCGGCGATCCGCGCCTCGGAAGAAGGCCGCGAGGGCGTGCGTTCCTTCCTGGAAAAACGCTCGCCGTCCTGGCGGCCTGCCTGAGCGAACCTCCAGCCAGCCCCCAGCCAATCAAGCGCCGTGCTGCACGGGTAGCCGCCGAACCACCCGCGCGGCCATCGCAGCCACGCCGCCAGAACTAAAACTAGGAACAGCCATGTTCAACAAGATCCTGATCGCCAACCGCGGCGAAATCGCCTGCCGCGTGGCAGCCACCTGCCGCCGCCTTGGCATCCGCACGGTAGCGGTCTACTCCGACGCCGACGCCAACGCGCGCCATGTGGCGCTGTGCGACGAGGCCGTGCACATCGGCGGTGCCGCCGCGCGCGACAGTTACCTGCGCGGCGACCACATCATCGAGATGGCCAAGGCGACCGGCGCGCAGGCGATCCATCCGGGCTACGGCTTCCTCTCCGAAAACGACGGCTTCGCCGATGCCTGCGCCGCGGCGGGCCTGGTCTTTATCGGCCCGCCGGCATCGAGCATCCGCGCCATGGGCAGCAAGAGCGCGGCCAAGCGCCTGATGGAAGAAGCCGCGGTGCCGCTGGTGCCGGGCTATCACGGCGAGGACCAGGACCCGGCGCTGCTGCGGCACGAGGCCGACCGCATCGGCTACCCGGTGCTGCTGAAAGCCAGCGCCGGCGGTGGCGGCAAGGGCATGCGCGTGGTGGAAGCCAGCGAAGGCTTCGAAGCCGCGCTGGCTTCGGTGCAGCGCGAGGCCAGCGCCAGCTTCGGCGACGACCGCGTGCTGGTGGAGAAATACCTGACCCGCCCGCGCCATATCGAAATCCAGGTGTTCGCCGACACGCACGGCAACTGCGTCTACCTGTTCGAGCGCGACTGCTCGGTGCAGCGGCGCCACCAGAAGGTGCTGGAGGAAGCCCCGGCGCCCGGCATGAGCGAGGAACGCCGGCGGGCGATGGGCGAAGCCGCCGTTGCGGCGGCGCAGGCCGTCGGCTATGTCGGCGCGGGCACCGTTGAGTTCATCGCCAACCAGGACGGCTCGTTCTACTTCATGGAGATGAACACCCGCCTGCAGGTGGAGCATCCCGTCACCGAGATGATCACCGGGCAAGACCTGGTGGAATGGCAATTGCGCGTGGCCTCGGGCGAGCCGTTGCCGCTGAAGCAAGATCAGCTTCGCATCCACGGCCACGCGCTGGAAGCACGCGTCTACGCCGAGAATCCCGACAAGGGGTTCCTGCCCTCCACCGGCACGCTGCGCTACCTGCGCACCCCGGCGGCGGTGACGTTCGCCCTTGGGCATGACGGCGACGGCCCGGCCGGCGTCCGCATCGATTCCGGCGTGCGCGAGGGCGACACCATCAGCCCCTACTACGACCCCATGATCGCCAAGCTGATCGTGTGGGGCCGCGACCGCGAGGAAGCGCTCGCCCGCATGGCGCAGGCGCTGGCGGAGTATCACGTGGTGGGCCTTTCGACCAATATCGCCTTCCTGCAACGGCTGGTGACTTCGCAGGCGTTCCGCACCGCCGACCTCGACACCGGGCTGATCGAACGCAACCAGGCAGCATTGTTCCCGCCGCCGGCGCAGGTGGGCACCGAGACCATCGCGCTGGCGGTAGCGGCGCTGATGGATGCGGAAACCCGCTCGCGGCGCGTCGATCCGGCGGATGCGCATTCGCCGTGGCAAAACGCCGGGGCATGGCGCTTGAACGGCGACGCCAGCAGCCAGTTCCGCCTGCGCACCAGCGAAGGTGAAACGCTTGCCAGCCTGCGCAGCGATGGCGGCAAGCAATGGCTCACCGTGGGCGAGCAGACCGTGCCCTTCCGCGCCACCACCCAGGCCGGCGGCTACGCGCTTGACCTTGGCGCGCGCACCGTCAAGGGCAGCGCCCATATCGACGGTGAAACGCTTTACGTGTTCAGCGGCGCGCAGCAAACCCGGCTGGAGGTCATCGACCCGCTCGCCCACGCGGGCACGGCCGATGCCGAGGGCGGCAAGCTGGTGGCACCGATGCCGGGGCGCATCATCGCGGTGATGGTCCAGGCTGGCGCCGTCATTGGCAAGGGTGATCCGCTGATCGTGATGGAAGCCATGAAGATGGAGCACACGCTGACTGCGCCCGCTGACGGTGTGGTGCAGGAAGTGCTCTATGCCATTGGCGATCAGGTGCAGGATGGCGCGCAGTTGGTCACGTTGGAAGATGTTGTGGTGTGAGTGGATGCCTTTTTTTGGGGCTGCTTGTAGCCCCGCTGACGCGGGGGGATGCGTTTGTTGGGCGGGGTTTTATTGCTTCTATTGATCCTTGTATAAATGACGACATCACCACAACTCGGCCTGCTTCCAGCACGCGGCAATGATGTTGGCGCGTTGTTGTGCGCTGCGCAGCCGATTGCGGGCGGTCGTTTTGAGTTCGGTGAGCGAGTGTGGGCAGAAGTTGGCCA
>NZ_JBFTOX010000126.1:0-5872 GCF_056398185.1 Cupriavidus sp. 05L310 | reverse complement strand
GGGGGCGCCGCAGTGTGCCGGCACGCGCGGTCGCGGGCCTGCTTGCGCTGACCTTGTGGGTCGGGCCGATGCAGGTCACCCTGCAGCAGGCGCAGCAGGCAGCAGGCGTGCTGGCAGCCGGCGCGGTCGAGCTGGAGGCTCCGGCGATTCACGCGGCCGCCGTCCGTCAAAGCCTGTTGCGCTGGGCGGTTGCACACCTGCCGGTGACGGCCAGCTTCGGTCCGACGGCAGCCTATGCGGCGCCGGTCACGGACCCGAGCGCGCCCTTGCGCTTCACACCGTCGATCACCACCACCACGGGGCCGGGCGCACCTCAGGGCGGCGTCCCCGTCGTGGGCATCACGACGCCCAACGCGCAAGGCATTTCGCTGAACCAGTACCGGTCCTTCGTGGTGGACCCGATCGGCCTCATCCTGAACAACAGCACGGTTGGCGGCGGCACCTTCCTCGGTGGCCAGGTCGGCGCCAACGGCAATCTCGCCGCRTCCGGGCCGGCCAGCCTGATCATCAACCAGGTGACCAGCCAGACGCCCGCGCAGATCAACGGCACGGTGGAAGTGTTCGGTGCGCCGGCGGGGCTGGTCATCGCCGCCCCCGGCGGGGTCTACACCAGCGGGGCGGGCTTTACCAACRCCACCCAGGTAACACTCACCACCGGCACGCCACAGTTCCTGTCCGCCGCCGGCACCCCGACCAGCTTCGATGCCGCGGCGGCGGCCGGCTTCCTGGTGCAAGGCGGGCGCGTGCAGATTGCCAACCCCGCACCGGGCAATGCCAATGGCGTCGGCATCGAAGGCACCGTCGGCAATATCAACCTGATCGCCGAATCGATCGGCGTRGACGGCGCGCTCCATGCCGGCAACCAGATCAACCTGGTGGCGGGGCGCCAACTGGTGACGCCTGCGGGAAGCAGCTTCAGCACCGCCGCCGCCGGACCGAACAACGCCGCCACCAACACCACGGCTGCCAACGGCCTGGCAATCGACGCGACGGCCTTCGGCGCCATGACGGCTGGCCAGATCCAGATCGTCAGCACCGCGGCAGGGGTCGGCGTGCGGGCGGACGGCAATCTTGCCGCATCGGCCAGTCACCTGACGCTTGATTCCGCGGGCAACCTCAAGGTCGGCAATACCTACGCCAAGGAAAGCGTTGCCATTGCCGCTGCCGGAGCCGTTACCGCYTCGGGCAATGGCCACGGCGAGGCCGGATACAGCGTCAAGGCTGGCCAGGATGTGACGCTCGGCGGCACGCTGGAATCGGGCAAGGCGGTATCGGTAACCGCCGGCGGCTCGATCAGCGGCGCCGGTGGCGTGACAGCGCAGGAATCCGTAGCCCTGGTTGCGGGCGGCAGCGTGGATGTCGGCGGCGCGGTCAATGGTGCCCGGATCGCGATCCAGGCGGCGGGCAACGATGGCAAGGGCGACATCCGGCTAAAGGGCGACATTACCTCGCCCGGCCAGATCCAGCTCGATGCCGCGCGGGATACCACCATCGACGGCAACGCGGTATCGGCCGGCGACCTGAACCTGGCTACCCGGCGCAACCTGACCATCAACGGCGAGGCGGGCAGCACTGGCGGCAACGTGGCGTTGACCGGCGTCACCGGCAGCGTGACCACCACGGGCAATGTGGTATCCCCCGGCACGCTGGCGGTCACGGCGGGCACGGATGCCAATCTCGGCGGCCAGGTATTGGCGTCCAAGGCCGTCGCCGTGACCGCGCAGGGCGGCAGCATTACCACCAGCGGCCAGATTGGCACCAATGCCGACCTCAGCCTCACCGCCGCGCAAAACGTCACGGTTGGCGGCCAGGCGCAGAGCGCTGGCAAGACCACGATCACCGCGACCGCTGGCAGCGCCAGCATCGACGGCGCGCTCACCAGCGACGGGGATGCCGTGATCGCGGCAGGGCGGGATGCAACGGTGGCTGGCAACCTGAGCAGCGGCGGCACGGCCAGCCTGTCGGCCTCCGCGGGCTCGGCCACGGTGAGCGGCACGCTGAGCAGCGTGGGCCATGCCAGCCTGAGCGGCGGGCAGGATGTCGGCCTCGCCGGCCGCGTGCTGACCGGCGGCAATCTGGTGGCGAGCGCGGGCAAGACCCTGAGCGCGGGCCAGCTGACATGGGTGGGCGGCAATGCCACCTTGCGCGGCAAGAATGTCCGTGTGGGCTCGGCGCCGGGTCAGGTCAATGGCGTTGACGGCACGCTCGATGCGGCTGCCAGCCAGAGCCTGGTCTTGACTGGCGACACCACCGCTGGCAGCGCCATGCTCGCGGGCCAGTCGGTTGCCAACAGCGGCGCGACGATTGCCAGGCAGCAACTCGTTGTCAACGGCAACGCGGTAAGCAATACCGGGACCCTGGCAGGCAATCAGCTTAGCCTGGGTTCGGCCAGCCTGGTCAACCGCGGCACCATTGGCGGCGCGAACGTCAACGTCACCGCCACTGGCGGCCTGGACAACGCGCAGGGCCTCGTCGCCGGCACCCGGACCCTTGCCGTCACGGCTGGCGCGCTGACGGGCAATCAGGGCGGCACCCTCTTCGCCGGGGACCTGAGCGGGAAAAATCCCATCGTTGGCGACCTGACCTTCACCGTCACGGGTGGCAACGGCAGCTTCAACAATGCCGCTGGCCAACTACTGGCGGGCAACAACCTGACGCTCAACGCGCCGAACCAGGTATTCGATCCGTCCGCCGCCACTACCGGTTCCCTGAACGCCAACGGCACGCTGACCCTGGCGGCGCTGGCGATCAACAACACCGGCACCTGGAACGTGCAGGGCGGCAAGGCCGTACTCAACGCCAGCCAGGGCATCACGAACKCAGGGACCATCCAGAAGGCCGGCGAACTGTCATTGGCTACCGGCGGCACGCTGACCAATAGCGGCCAGATCGTGGGCGGCAGCAGGCTTTCCCTGTCCGCCGGGGCGCTCGCGAATACAGGGACGGTACATGCCAATGGCGATCTTGCGCTGCATGGCAACGTAAGCAACGGCGGCACGGTCGAGTCGCTGGGCAATATCGCCGTCACGGGCGGCGACTACGACAACCGCGGYGGCACCACGCAAGCCAATGGCGACCTCAAGTTCGATATTGGCGGCACGCTCAACAACATCGGCAGCGTGCTCGGGGCCAACGGCAACCTGCATATCGCCGCCGGCGCGGTCATCAACGACCGCACCGCGCCCCTGGATGCGGGCAGTTTCACCACCAAGGTTGTCAACGACGGCCTGCTCAAATCCACCATCATCGGCAGTTATTCGCCCTGGCTGCAAGGGGGAAGCTGTGACAATTGCGCCGCCTATGTATCAGGCGCACCGATCGACATCACGCTGGCCGACGTCACGCGCAATCCGGATGGCACCGTGTTGCTGGTCCTGGGCGAAGAGATCATTCCCTCGAACGGCGACCAGCAACTCAGGCAGGCACTCTGGCACGTGATTCCGGGCATCCCTGGCCGGGACAGCGTGCCGGTATCGCTGCTGAACTCGGGCAGCGTGCGCCATATCGGCGGGGTGCCTACCGTCGATCATACGGTGGTACGGCAATCCGACGGCACCGCCGGCCAGATCATCAGCGGCGGCAGCCTCGACATTACCGCCGCATCCCTTTCCAACAAGGGCGGCGTGATCTCCGCCGTCAAGGAYGTGACGCTGCATGTCGGCGCCCTGGACAACAGCCGGTCTGCGACGCTGATCAACAGCGTGGCCGACACGGTGAACCAGGGCGAGCTGTCGGCGTTCATGGCGCAGCTCACGGCACTGACGAAGGACAGCACCAACGCCTACGGCCCCGGGCCGCTGGTCTAYGGCACGCCGCCAAGCATGGCCGCCTGCGACTCGTGCACAGCGCCGCCCCCGTGGTCGCCCATCGCGCTCGGGCAGACGGTCGCCGGCACGCAAGCGGGCGCGCCGGGCCAATCCACGGTCAGCCAGCAGCTTGGCAAAGCCGGCCAGATCACAGCCGGCGGCAACCTGAGCCTGAATGGCACCGGCGACCTGACCAACGCCGGCGATCTCGCCGCCGCCGGCAAGRTCGCGATCACCACGCCTGGCACCTTCACCAACCAGGGCACTTACGAMAGCAAGGTCACCAGCACACCCGGCTGTCTTCCGGGGGCCGCAAGTTGCCCGGKCGACAGCGCCCCCCACTATCAAACGCTGGCGTGGCAGCAGACGCCCAGCACGGTGGCCGCCGGCAACACSCTCACCATCAATGCGGCCAACATCCAGAATCTGCACGGCACGCTAGCCGCGCRGGGCGATGTCAAGCTGACGGCCGGCARCAGCGTCACCAACCAGGCCGGTGCCATCCAGTCGCTGTCCGGCGACGTCTCGGTGACCGCGCCCACCCTGGTCAACAAGGCCATGGACCCGGTGAGGCTGCGCAAGAGCTACGGCAGCACCAATCCGAGCTACGCCGGCGGCTGCAACCCGGGCGGCACCCACGGCAACAGCCAATGCGAGGCRGACGAAGACAGCGCGGCCGGGCCGGCGGCGGTCATCACCGCCGCGCGCGACGTCCGGCTCGGCGGCGGCAMGCTGGCCAACCACGGCGGCCTGATCAGCGGCGGGCAGGACGTGACCGTGCGGATGAGCGGAGCGGTCGACAACAGCAGCATCGCGCTGAACGCCGACTGGATCGGGCGCTGGCAGGAAGACCGCAGCGGCGGAGACCGCTGGCATGACACCGGGGGCCGCTCCGTCCTCGGCAGCCTTGAATCCGGCATCCAGGCAGGCCGCGCGCTGGCCGTCACGGCAGGCGGGCAGGTGCTCAACACCGGCAACCTGATGGGCAACACGGTCGACCTGACCGGCGCCGCCCTCRCCAACGGCTATACCAGCCCGTCCCAGCCCACGCCGCCCTCCACCGGCGCGCAGCAAGTGATCCCGCTGGGCCCGGTAGCGGCGCCCGGCGGCGCGGTCCCGGCCGCCACGCCGGTGGACAACCCGACCAGGCCGTGGCAGTTCAACCCGGTCATCGTTACCACGCCGGCTGCGCCGGACACGGGCGGCAAGCAAACGGTCGACTGGCACTTCAACGCCAACCTGGGCGGCAATCCGGTCACCGCGCCCGGCACCAGCATCGACCGYGCGCAGTACCTGAACCACAGCCCGGCCGTCGCGGTGCTGGCCGGCGTGACGCCCGACAGCCTGCTGGCGCAGTTGCCGSCMGCGCTGCGCCCGGGCAGCGTGACCTTCTACTACGACSCYTACACCGAAGGCCAGAAGCTGCAGCAGGCAGCGCTGCRGCAGACGGGCCAGGCSAGCTTTGTCAGCGGGCTGGCGTGGGACAGCCAGCACCAGCTCTCGGTGACGGACCAGGAGAARCTCATCCTCTACCGGAACGCGGCGGACTACGCGAAGGAGCACCACATCCAGGTGGGCCAGGCGCTGTCGCCGGGGCAGGTGGCGGCGCTGGATGCGCCGATGCTGTGGTACGTGCAGCAGGCTGTTCCTGATCCGAGTTGCAACACGGTAGCCAGTACGGCGTGCCCGACGGTGAATGCGTTGGTGCCACAGGTGTACCTGCCGGAAGGCTATGCGCAGGCGCTGACCAAGCCGACCGGCGGCACGATTGCGGGTGAGAACGTCAATCTGGACATTGCCGGGCAGCTGCGCAACAGCGGCGTGATCACGGCGGGCGACACGCTGAACGTGAAGGCGGGCAGCATCGATGCCGGGCCCAATGTGGTGGACATCGGCACGTCGGCCTACCGGGTGCAGGGCGGCTGGAGCGTGATCACCGGGACGGTGGTGCAGCCGGGCGGGTTCATGAGCGCGATGCACATGAACATCGAGGCCGACGCGATCAATGCGGTCAACGATGCGTTCCTGATCCGCGGCGCCGACGGCAGGGTGGACGAGGCCGCGAC
>NZ_JBFTOX010000125.1:0-6108 GCF_056398185.1 Cupriavidus sp. 05L310 | reverse complement strand
CAAAGCATCAACGTGAACACGCTCAACAACGTCGGCGTGATCGGCTCCGGCTTCGGCCCGCTGAGCATCGACGTCAACCCGTCGCAATGGGCCGCCACCCACGCCAAGGTCTGAACGAAATGCGCCAGGCTCCGTGGAAACCCCTGCGGGTTTCACGGCCGCTGCGCGGGTGCGAAGGTACTGCCCAGGGGGAATCGCAAGACGCGGCCGTGACCATAACGAGGCCATATTCCTGTAGAACGCAGTCTATTTGGAGCGTGCCCAGATCAGAAACACGCATGCGCGAACTGGCGGCGGGGCCGCAGGCCGTAAAATCTCCCTCATGTTCGTTTCGAGATATCAATCTCGCCAAAATCATGATAAAGAAGGCCACCCTCCTCTCCGCCCTCCTGCTGGCATCGATCACCGCCCACGCACAGCCGCCCGGCAAGGACGCGGCGCCCCTGGGCCTTGAACTTGGCAAGACCAAGTGTGCGCGGATGACACCCGGTCCGAATCGCGTCAAGACTGGCACGGCGCCGTGGGCAGGCGGTGACACCGTCGAGATCAAGCACCTGGATCGCTTCAATCTGCCAGGCCTGACCCGCGCGACCGTGAACTGCGACGCCCAGGACACCGTGGCGCTCATTACCCTGACATTCGACCGGTCCGCGATGGATGAGGTCAGCAAGACGCTCGACGCCCGCTACGAGTCCAAGCGCAAGACCGACCCCAATGCCGGGAACGGCTACGCCGAGTGGGAAGCAGCCAACGGCAGCCTCGAGATGCTTTACGCCCGCGACAGCAAGCAGTTCACCCTGGCGTACTGGGCCAAGGGCGCCAAGGCCAAGTACTTCGCCTACAGCGGCACGAGCGACAAGAAGCCGGCCGCGCCAGCGCAACCCTCCGCGACACTGCCTGCACCGCTGTAAGAGAAACGACCGTCACCCCGATGCTGGTCCAGTTCGACATGTCGAACAGAGGACTGGCGCCCCGCTGACACTCATCCTGCTGCTGAAGGCCTGTGGTGTGAGGAGGCGCCGGACCCAGCGTTCTGCCGTCTTCTGGGAGCGCCAGACTTGGGGGGGCGGCTGCCTTTTGGAAATCCAGGCCGGCGGAAGGGAACCGGTGGCCGTGATAGACGCTATGCACCGGCCAAAGGACAATGTCCAATCAGGCTACCTCATCGTGTCAGCTCGCATTCAGGCGGTCGCGCAATCGTCGCGCGGGCACCAGATGCATGCCATTCCCTGACAAGCCACCCTGTTCCGACCGTCCTTCTTCGCCGCATAGAGCGCCTGGTCCGCGATCGCAAGGACTTCTCGATGTGTCGACTCGACCTGCCCCTGTTTGCGCGTAAGCGAGGCCCCGATACTGACCGTCACGATGCCGAACGGAGAATGGCGATGCTCGATCGCCAGCCCCTCAATCGCGACGCGCAGATGCTCCAGCACCTCTTCGAGCGAGGGCGAAGCGGAACCGCACCGCAGCAGCGCAAACTCTTCACCGCCGATGCGCCCGGCAATCATCTGATACTTCTCTGCCACCGACTGCAGCACCGACGCCACGGAACGCAAGCAGTCGTCTCCGGCCGGATGACCATGCGAGGAACCGGTGGCATCGACATGCCGACTTCATCTCGATAGTGCTGATGTTCCTTGTCGAGCAGCGTCACAGCCGTGATCGACGCACCGGTCACACTTATATGAACGCGCCCCGGTTTGCTAGGTAAATGTCACGCGATGCTCGATCAGGGTTGGTTGCAGACTTATATCCGGCCTAGTGCAGGCCAAGCCTGCGACCCCGATGGAATTCGCCAAGAGCGGCCACCAGTGGCGCTCCACTGGCAGGGCGATCATAGCCGGGGGGGGCATTGCATTACTCAAAACCAGAAGTCATTTACCGGTCTGGCCTGAAATTCTGAACGGGGATCTGCGGACCGGTCGCACACATTGGACGACCGAAGCCATCACCCTGAGCTTCAATCAGTGCGACCAAGTCCGCCCCAGGAAACAATCTGACTCATCTCATCCAAGAATGCACGCTTGCGCGTGCGTTTCGCCGACAAGGTCAACCCTGGTTCCCGGGTCCACGTTCGTCGAACGTCCACCGATGATCCGGTTGAGGTCGACGAGGAGCCCAGGATCACAGGCGATACGCGTCAACCATCCCCCACCGATTCAATCGCGCACGCGAGCCTGGCCACCGCGGGCGCGATCTCCTCTTCACTGACCCCGCCGTAACCCAGCACCAGGCCGTTCTGCGCGCGCAGCGGATTGGCAAAGTAGGAAGACAGCGAGCGCGCCACGATCCCGTGGGCCAGCGCGGCGCGGGATACCTGATGATCGCTGGCACGGCGCAGCAGGACGGTCAGGTGCAGCCCGGTATCGGTGCCGACGATGTCGATCTCGCCGCCTAGCTGGCGCTGCAATTCCTGCGTCAGAAGGACCTGGCGCTCGCCATAGATCTTCCGCATACGTCGGATATGGGCTGCGTAGTGTCCGTCCGAAATGAAGTTCGCCAGGGCGTTCTGTATCTGCAATTGCCCGCCGCGATACAACTCGGAATGCGCTACGGCGAAGGCATCCACAAGCGCCGGCGGCAGGATCAGGAAGCCGAGCCGCAGGCCGGGGTACAGCACCTTGGAGAAGCTGCCGATGTAGACCGTATTGCGATGCGGGTCCAGGCCCTGCAGCGACGGCAAAGGGGCACCGTGGTAGCGGAATTCGCTGTCATAGTCGTCTTCGATGATCCAGGCGCTGTGCCGATGCGCCAACTCCGTCAGCAGGCGGCGCCGCGCGAGGCTCATCACCACGCCGCTGGGGTATTGGTGTGACGGCGTCACGAAGATGAGCCTGGGTCCGGTCTCGGGCGCAACGGGGGGCTGCATGCCCTGCGCGTCCACCGGCACCGCCTCCACCTTCAGCCCCGCCGCGCGGAACACGCTGCGCGCGCCCCAGTAACCGGGGTCTTCGACCCACACCACGTCGCCGGGGTCGCCAAGCAGGCGGGCACAGAGATCGATCGCCTGGTGACTGCCCTGCGTCACGACGATCTGTTCGGGCAGGCAGTCGACGCCGCGCGCCAGGGCCAGGTACTCCGCAAGCGCACGTTTGAGCGGCGGGCAGCCATGCCGGGTGCCGTAGCCCAGTTGCTCCTGGGAAGCCGTTTTCCAGACCTGGGTGATGATCCGCTGCCATATCGCGCGCGGGAATTGCCTGACGTCCGGAATGCCGAGCACAAACGAGCCCACCTGCCGGTCCGACGCGCCGGCGCCGTCAAGCAACTCACGGCCTCGCGCCGATAAGCGAGACGCCTCGCGCACTGCTGCGACCTCCTCCGCCTGGCTTACGCCGGACCCGCAATCACGCAGGACAGGATCGGGAGGGGCATCGCCAACATACGTTCCGCTACCGCCGTGCGTGAGCGTATAGCCCTCATCGGTGAGGCGCTCATACGCATACAGGACAGTGTTGCGGGCAATGTTCAGCCCCTTGGCAACCTCGCGTGTCGGTGGCAAGCGTGTACCGGCGGACAACTGTCCGGCCAGGATCGCGCCGCGGATGTCATCGAACAACTGCCGGTTCAGGGGAAGCCCCGATCGATCGGGTTGACTCCAGTGACTGCGCCCGAGAAGCCAGTCGATTAGTGGCGTCTCTTTCAAGGTCCTTGCTCCCTCTACGCTGCTTACCAGGATGCCCCGGCACAGGCTGTCCTTCGCATTCGGCGTCGCGTGCCAGCGGTACCGGCGGCTCACGGCACGCTGTAACGTCTAATACATAGACATGGGCCACGGTGAGACAAACATGACATTGACAGACAATACACGGCACATCTCCCTGGCGAAACCAAGGGTTTACGCGCAATCGGTCCGGAATGTCGCGAGTGCTATTCTCCGTTTTATGCCACGAACTGTAATGCTCATTACTTTCAGGCTGGCATTCCTTTTATGATCCACTCCCGGAGAGAGCGTGGCCAAGTTATCCATCAGAGACACGCTGGCAGACCGGGCTTCCGGCTTTACCGCGTCCGAGCTGAAGGTGGCGGAAACGCTGCTCACCAGCTATCCGAGCGCCGCGCTGACCTCCATCTCCAACCTTGCGGCGCAAGCGGGGGTCAGCGACCCGACGGTGTACCGGCTGGTCGTGAAGCTCGGGTTCGATGGCTACCCGGCGTTCCAGCGGGCGCTGCTGGCGGAGGTGGATGAGGCGATGAATTCACCGCTTTCGCGGCTGGGAGCCAGCACGCACGGTGGGCCGGGGGAAGACTTCCAGAAGCCCCTGCTGGCAAGCCTGGCGATGTCCGTCAGCCGGGTGGCGCACTGCGCTTCGCCGGAAGACTTCGATACCGCCGTCGATCTGCTTGGCGAGCCGCGATCATCCGTGTTCTGCACCGGCGGGCGATCCAGTGCATTCCTCGCGGCGCGCTTCACGTCTCTCCTGACGCATGTACGGCCCAAGGTCCGCCATATCGAGCCGGCTTTGGAGCGGGCGAACGAGGTGCTGGTCGACATCGGCCCCGACGATGTCCTCGTCGTCTACGACTATCGCCGATACCAGAAAACCGTCATCGACTTTGCCGCCGCCGCGCAACGTCTCGGCGCGAAGATCATCCTCTTCACCGATGAATGGAAGTCGCCGATCGCTGGCTTCTCCGCGGCCACGCTCACCAGCTTTGTCCGGACGGACTCGCCGTTCGATACCAAGGTACCTGCGCTGGCGCAAACCGAGACGCTGATCGCCGCGCTCATTGCCCGCTTTCCCGAAGAAACAAGGCAGCGGTTCGAATCCATCGAGGCCATCAGGAAATCCGCCAGGCCAGACAGCGTCGGTAACGGGCTCGATGCATCCTCATCCGGCCGCGCGACAGCCTGACCGGCCACCTGGCAGGACGCAAGAAGGCGGTTCCATCAACTATTCCGGATTGGCTCTTATTCGCGCGCCGGATCTTCCTTATGCTAGGCAGGCATTGAACCTGCCCCTCCCCGGCACTGCCACAGGGAGAACAAGCGCAGCTTCAAACAGAATGGAGACCACGTCGCCCCCATGACCAACGCGCGTCTTGTGCGAACTCGCGACATGATCTGAACGCCAATCCGGAAACAAACGACTTGCCATGCCAGTCATCGCCAACCATGTGCTTCGCAGCTACCCGCTGATCATCAAAGAGTCGCAACCCATGCCGGCCCCCCAGGCCTCCGCGCTCCCGAGTCCCCCGTTCGACCCTTTCGACTGCGGCACCAGTGCAGACGAAGAGGAGCTGAAGGCGGTCGCCGTGCTGGGATACAACTGAGTATCCCGGCCAGTCGTTCATTCATGCCGCAATTCAGTATTCCCGCAGTTCAGTCGTTCAGTAGTTGATTAACCGTTTGACCAGAATGAGCCAAGCATTCAAGCAATTCAACGAGGAGAAAATCATGTCGAATACCGGGAACGCCCTGCGCGAAGTGGATAGCCTGCTGGTACCCACCACCAACGCCGCGAGCGGGCCGGCGGAGGAAGTGCCTGGCAAGGTGCAGGCGCGCCTGAAGAAGGCAAAGAAGAAGATGGCGGACGTGCAATACGTCGTGGTCGAAAAAAGCCGCCACACGGCGCGCCTGGCGGACGATTATGTGCATGAACGTCCCTGGACATCGATCGGTGTCGCAGCCGCCGTCGGCTTGTTGATCGGCTGGCTGATCGATAGAAAATAAATCCCCGGCGCCACGCGCCAACGAAACCCTCGGGCCGGACTGCGGATTTCACCGGCAGTCCGGCCAACGAGCATTGCCTGCTGCCATAGAGAGCCAGAAGAATCATGAAGCATTCCGTCCGTCTCACCACCATCGGCGCCCTGCTGCTCGCCGCCAGCCTGACCACCGGCGCCGCCCATGCGCAGCTTGCCCCGCCCGCCGCCGCGCCGCCGCAGGCGAGCGCCCCCAGCGAAGCCCGCAAGGCCAATATCGTCATCATCGGCACCGGCGGCACCATTGCCGGCGCCGGCGCTGCCGCCACCAATACCGCGGCCTACCAGTCGGCCGTGGTGCCGGTGGACAAGATCATCGCCTCGGTCCCGGAAATCTCGAAGGTCGCCAACGTCAAGGGCGAGCAGGTCTTCCAGATCGGCTCGGAGAGCTTCAATAACGAGCGC
>NZ_JBFTOX010000124.1:0-7121 GCF_056398185.1 Cupriavidus sp. 05L310 | reverse complement strand
TCGGCAGTTGCACGAGATCCACCAGGGACGCCTCCAGATCCCGCTGCACGGGCGCGACGAGCAACTCGCGGCTGGCCTGCGTGTATGGCTTCCACAGCGCGGCTAGGACCGCCGGATCGCGATTCAGGCCAAAGCGGGTCGCGAGGGGTACGTGATGCTGGGTGCGGTACTCGTAGCGTTCGATTTGCTGCTGTAAGGCGAGGAGCGCGCGCAGGCGGGCGGCCGGGTTGGGGGCCGACCGGATGTCGTTCACGGATTGTTGGGCGGCTTGCAGGTCCCGCCCGTTCAGCACGCCGGACACCAGCATGCCGGCACCCCACAGGCCGATAGCCGTCAGGCTCAGGATTGAAAACACCGTGACCGGGTGCCAGCCGGTCCGCCGTCCGGGTTGACGGCGGGCCGCATCGCCCAGGTACTGCCAGAGCGGCAGGTCGGCGCTGGTCGGCGCGCTCGCATCGGTGGCGGCAGGCCGTGGATACGGCGCGAAGACAATGCCGCCGACCGGGATGCGCCGGCGCCGCCCGCCGTTCAGGCCGGCAATCCATTCGGCGAGCGCCTTGCCGCGCGTGTCGAGGCACTGGGAAAGCTCGCCCATGTAGCGGTCGCGCTCGTTTTGCATCAGTTGCGCGACGCTGCGCTGCAACAGGCGGTCCCGCACCACAAGCAGCGCCTTCTCGATGGCTGCCTCATCCGCAAGACGCGGCAGTTCGCAACCGATGACCGGCGTATTGCCATTGGCGAGCGCGTCCGTCAGGGCCACATCGAGCAGGTAGACCGGGGCGGACCAGCGCAGCACCTCGGCGATGCGCGCCAGGCCAATACCGTAGGGATGGGTGACACGACGCTGTGCCGGCAGGTCTGCCGTGCCGTCGGTGGTCAGGACCACGGCGTCCACCGGACGGCGGCGGCGTAGTTTGTAGAGTTGCTTGAGCCAGTCGGCGTCCGGCTGGCCATTCTGCCCGCTCTTGCTCCATAGCAGCACCGCGTCGGGGGTGATCAGCCAACCCTGTTCCGCCAGGTCGGGCAACAGTCGGGCAATGGCAGCATCGTCGCCGGTGATCAACAGCCAGGGCTGGCGATAGCGCCAACGAAAACCGTGTCGCTGCTGCAACTCCTGGCGAAATGGCCCCAGCAGTCTTGGCTCAGATCCCTTCCGGTCACTGATGGCGAGAATGCTCGCTTGCGTCGTGCCAGCCATCTCCGATTTCCGAAGACTTAACCACTTGCTCAATGTATGCAGGGCATCCCACCAGCGGCACACGCGATCCAACGACGCGACAATCGCCAGCACAATGGCGCCAACAGCGACCACTGATAGCCAGAAGCCCTGCGTTTCGGGCGTCCTGATACCCGCATGCTCGCCCCACATCAAGATGGCACCGGCGACTAGCAGTGCGAGAACGAGTATTGAGATAAGGTCGATCTGCAGCTTCTTCATTGTTCGGGAGATACGTTCATGCCCATGCTCTGAACTCAATCGGGATACTTGATGCCCTCACGCCAGTCGCACGGCGTTCTCAGACATCCATGTAAGACGCGTGCTGCGACGGTATCAGTCGAGGGCTTGGATCACACCGGCAGACACAGAGGTCATCGCTCAATGCGGCTTGTCGCCCGTCAGGCCCCGTCATCGACAGGCGTGGCCCGACACAAACGATCCGTCCCATCGTTTTGCAGGCTGGACACCACACCGGATCGCCCTCATAAGCCTGCTCGCGATCTCCCACCTTGTCGTCCCCATCCCCACCTTCAACGGTTCCACCAGAGGTTGTCGAATCACCCCTCGTGATGTCGTAACGTCTTATCAAAATCAGCTCCTTGTTTGCCATCTCTCGGCCTGTATCGATACAGGAACCCTCTCCAGTTCGTGCCTTGGCGACTCCGTCGCAAAATCAGACGAATACTGTGCGGTCAGACTGGCTCAGTCTCGCGCGATACCGAACGCACGACCGCAGAATCCACACCGTCAGGCTGGCCAGCAAAGACGATCTGACTTTGGACGTCACCGGATAGCGAACCCGCAGCGCAGGCTATCGCGAGCCAGGGTGCCGCAGCGCCAGCATGCCCGACGGTCTGGTCGAGGTCTGTAGGCCGGACGGTCAGCCCAAGACGCATGGCAGCCTCGCGCAACACCCCCGCCTGCGTTGCATCGAGGCCTGTCTGCCAACCACCGGGAATGTCCGCGGCAGTGACATCGCCCCATTTCACGGCATGCGACAAAGCGCCGTCGGACTGGTCGAACGGACCGCGTACCGGGCGATGCAGGGTTGCCTCAGACACCACATGGAGCCGGCCAGCCTGTTCGCCTGGCATGAGAAGAAGAGCGGCTCCCGCTTCCGTCGCGCCGACGGGCGGCGTCTTGCTCAGCACCGGATACAGTTGAATGGCGACAATCAATCTCGCCTCGCGCCCTTCGCCACCAGCAGCCTGATCAAGCCAACTGTCGAGAACATCGAGGCCGGCAGGCTCAGTCTCCTCGGCGAGGCGCATATCTCGAAGTTGACGTTTTCGCCAGCATTCTTGCCAGAGCGCCACATAATCCTTGCGAAGCAATCCTCCCGACACCCATAGACAAACACTAAGATCGACCCGCGAAGGCAAGGACTGGATGCGGTTGGCAAGATCGTCAAGCAGTTCCGAATACAACCATCGCGTCACCTTGCAATGACGGCGATCATCTGCCTCCTTTCCACCAGGATCAAGCGGTACGCCAGGCACCACCAGCCAGCGAGCCTTTGTAGGAGCGCCGTCTCTCGCGATCGGCTTTTGCGTCTCCAGCCTGACAGTACCTGCCCTTATGGCGCCAGTTGCGTTCTCGCTCTGGTCCGACGAAAAACGATGGGCCGCGCCGAGCAAGGCCAAGGGACGCGCAGCCAAGGCGAAGACGCACTCGTTGTACCTGCGGATCACTTCGTTGCGCATCAGAACGTCAAGTCTGTGACCCTCATGATAGCTATACCGGAACAGCAATATCGACGCAGGTATCCCCACCGGGAACAGGATCAGGGTTGCCCAGAATCTCCACGTGTGCGTGGGCAGATGCTTCGGCCATGACAGGAGGATCACGAATGCGCACGCCAGCACCATGACGAGAAACACGATCGCCCAGACTGGCCGCGATGGAGAATTGCCGGGCTCCGGTTCTTCCTTCGGCAAAAGCGAGAAATCAACAGCCATGGCATCCCGCGCAGCGCGGACCGAGATTGGATTTCAGTTCGTTCACTGTTCTGTTCTCCTGTTACGTTACTGGCTTTGAGGGATGTCAGAATCCGTTCGGACGCGGGCGCAAGGTTCGTGAGACCACGTCCCATAGCGCAACGGCCTCGCCCTCGGTCAGCGATGCCTTTTCGATAGGATCGCGTAGCACTCTATTCTCAGATCCAGTATCCATTTCCAAGATGACCAAGGGCGCTTGCGCACTGCCGATCCTGGAATTCGCCTCCAGCGCCAGATGGTGTCCAGGCACACCTCGCGTGGTTATCCCCGCCATCAGCCATTCCTCTGCCGGCAAGCCAGGCAAGTCCACCGGCCCCTTTCGAATCGTGCGGCCCTCTCTTTCCTTGAGCGCCGCGTTGATGCTGTCGCCACGTTGCAGCAACGTGGTTTGCTCTCGAATATCGGAATTCGTCTCCAGACCGACACTAACGTCGATCTTGTCATGCAGCACGAATTGGGTCCAAAGGTTTTCCGTGGCACCGGCCTTGCCCGGCAGGAACCCACCAAAAAAGCACACCCCGGGCTCGGACGGAATCTCACTTTCCGGACGGCCACGCACACGTTTCAGCAGGTCGAATACGCGGGCGCGCAGTTCCGGAACGATGTTCTTGGGAGTGATTAGCTCGACAAGCGAGTCGTTGGTTTGATCCGGGTTGGTGTAATCCCACCCCTCCGTTCTCATCTTGATCTGAAAGCCCCGGTCCCACTTGTAAGCTTCGATGACCCGGCTGGCTGGATGAGCAAGAACATCGCCCCGATGAATGAAATATCTTGTAGCTGCACCCGACACCTCACCGCTTGCATACAGGAACGGGTAAGCATCGGCACTCCTGGTACCTTTCAACTCCGCTTCGCGTGAGGTGACCTCCCGCTGAAACTGATCCTCCGGCATTGCCATCGCCTCAAGAGGAATCTGGTCCACCGTGAGGTTTCCAAACACAAACACATCAGCCGGCATGTCAATCAGGTAGCGTCCCACGCAGCGCGGACCGAGATTGGCTGTTAGTTCGTTCATGGTTTTTCTCTCCTCTTGCGTCAATGGCTTGGGCGGATTGCAGGCTGTCAGACATAGCGCGAAACATGCGATGGCCACCACGGTTGCTTTCTTCATGACTTGTAGGCCATCGAGGTCTTCGCAACGCCACAGGCAATCTTGGTGATCGCCCAAAGGGCAAAAAGCTGTTGGGACCTGTTCTTGTATGCACCTTCGTGATCGACGCCCGGATATGGCACACAAGCCTTGACTCTTCGGCCTGGGGCGGCGCCGGATCGGATTGGTACCGTGCCATCTCCGTTCTCGCCGGCCCCCTTCAAAATGAAGCTTGTCGCCAACGGTCTGCCGCCAGTGTGCTGGTGCACTGTCTGTTCGCCCTTCCCCGGATCGTGCAAGACCTGTCCGGCCGCGAGATCGTCAACTTTGGGATACGCATCGAACAGCCGGAGAGCACTGGAGATTCTCCGCTCCCAGACCACGTCGCCCCATGTCTTATGACCTGAATCGTCTCCATAGAATGCGTAAGTGGTTGCGTGGTACTTCCCACTGATCTCCGCTTGGAATACTTTGACTTGACGCTCAATAAGATCCACAAATCCGATCCAGTCCCGATCAATCGTCGCCTTCTTCGGATCCAGCGGATTGATCAGCTTGTCATCGCAAAGGCCCCACCACTTGCCGCGGACGGTATAGATCTCCTTGTACGGGTCTGCCTTGGGCAAGCCGACAGTACTCTTTCCGTCCTTGAGCTTGAGCCAACCCATCCCGTACTCCGGGCTGGGCAACAACTGCAGGGGCCCGGGTGATTGCGCGAACACAGCAGTCATCTCCGCGGCGTTGGCGCCCAAGACGATCCCTTCCGGCATCTCCGTGCCGGCCTTCACCCGTTTATAGGCTGTAGCCGAACCCGTGGCGGGCATTACGCCGTGCACGATCCCCAGCACGTTCTTGTTGCCACCCATCAGTTCGGAGTAGTAGCGAGATACCAGGCCGCCCATCGAATGCGTCACGATGATCACGTAGTCGCACATATAGCCCTTGCTCCGGTAGTACGCCATGAACTCCTGGATCTTCCCGTCCAATCGCTTTGCAGACTCTGCATTCGATTGGAGCCAGTTGTAACCTACGGCATGCAAGGGGAGCTGGTATTTATAGGAGAGTGCCACCTCATTGTGGGTTAGCAACTCGACGCCAGGTGCATTGGCCACAAGGGTCTTCATCAGGCGCGCGCGCTCGCCCGTCTTGCACTGATCGGCGTCGTTGAGCGCGTTCTCGAGCCAGGGTAGAAACGTGCCATAGCTCATGAAGCCGACCTCACCCCACCCGCGGCGCTTCAGTTCGGCATCGTTCTGGCGCGTGCCTTGCGGGATGGCTCCATCGGCATAGACCTGGGTTTTTTTGGGATCAAGGATCCGCTTTCGTGTATCCGGACCTCTGTTCGCCCACGCCTTCGAGACACTCCCCTTCCCGTTTACGAGCCACACGTGTTTTCCGTCATCACCCATCAAGTTCGTGCCCATCACACCTGGCACAAAGATCACGGGTATGATCCTGTCGGGCACCATGTGACATACGGCAATGCTGTCGTCGGACGGCGACATGACGGACGAGTAGTGCACCGAGCCATCATCGGCTATGGAGGGTGGGATAACGCGTTCAACGGTGGCCATACGAAGTTGCTCCGGTTTGCTTCTGCGTGATTGTGGTTGTGAGGTGCACTGCGCGCCAACGCGACTCATTCCGGATCGATGCGCAGGCGCAGTCCATCCACGAAAAGACTCTTCTGCAGCCCCGTCTTTCCTTCGGCATCGGTGGTGCCACGGATCACACTGCCGTCTTCGCGAATGATGGAGAACGTGCGATTGCTGACGGGCTGACCATCGAAGGGCCATCTGAGCATGTATTGCTCATCAAAATTGGCGTGCTTCCACGTATTCATCGATTCGGCGAGCGAAGCCGGCCCCTGACGGCTGTACGCGGCCGCCTTGATGGTCCGGTCACCGCGCGTGCCGTCCTCAATGCCCGTCGACGACAGGCGAAGATAGGAGCCACCGCACTTGAGCAGCAGCTCCTCCCTGGCCTCGATCACGACGCACCCGTTTGCACTGCTGATCGTCATGTTCTTGTCCGACAGCAGGCGCATCTCATCGCTCTGCGCCTGAATCTCGACCTTGCCCTTAGCAGCAAACAGCTTGATGCCGAGTTTCTGCGCGAACACGGACACCAGTTCGCCCGCCGCAACCGTAAAGCGCTTGAGTACGCTGATGTCGGCATGACCGCCAGCGGTGGCGATCAGGTTTTGAGCGGCCGTCAGTTGCAAGTCGGCACCCGAGGCCAGCGCCAAGCCCGCCGGTGCGCTGACAAGTATCCCGGCCTTCTTCAGCGCCGTCAGCGTATCGTTGAGCAAGGCTTTCTGCCGGTTGTAGTCCGCGGCCACCGCTTGTGCCGCGTTGGCGGCCGAAGCCAATGCTTCGCTCTGCTGAAGGGCTTGCTGCAGCAGGCTCTGCGCTGCCTCCATATCGAGTTGCTGACCGCCGGCGTTCGGCTGGTCATCCGCCGAAACGAACAGCCCCTTGCCGCCGCGAATCGCGCCCCAGCCAGAAGTACGCAGCTCGAACCCTTCGCCGCGCTTCTTGCGTTCGCCGTTGACCATATGCCCCAGGGTCAACTGGCTCTTGCCCGAATGCTCGGTGGAAAGCTGTACGTGTTCCTCGTCCTCCCAGTCTTCCAGTTCGACCTTGTTGCCGCTCTGCGTATGGATGACATTGCGCGACTGCAAGCGGTCCTGGTTGGTGATCAGGTCGACATGCTGGCTGTTGTGATGGAAATGCGCGATATACGGCTTGTTCGGATTGCCGTCGTGGAACGCAATCGCCGCCTCGGTCCCATCCAGCGCCGGGAAGTGAAAGCC
>NZ_JBFTOX010000123.1:0-7130 GCF_056398185.1 Cupriavidus sp. 05L310 | reverse complement strand
CGAGTTCTTCGGTGACGGACAGGTCCTTGATGGCGAGGGTGGTAGTCATGGCAGTTCTCCTTGGGAGCGATTGGGACTTGGGGTTCGGTTGGTTCGAGCATTGTTTCTGCGCTCGGGAGGTACAAACGCATGGAGTGTGCCAAGGCGGGCCAGGTCAGCGTGAATCGCCCGCAAACGCAGGCGGGACGTGGGAAGAAATTTTTCGAGGCGGGGAAAATGGCGCCAGCGCACAGTGCGCGGCGGCCTAAATCTGGCGGGCGCATACCAACACAACAACACCGGGTGTTCGCCAATGCGCGACACGCAGCCGCCTGGACCCGTCAATCGTGCGGCAGGCGTCTCTTGCCGGTGTTGATGCAATGCACGAGGGGTTTGCGATTGGCATGAGTGCGGACTAGTATCCATCGTGGGTAGGTACTCGCCGGTGAGCGGCGAGTGAACGCTCAAGGCGCAACTACGCGCAACTACGTCGCGGCTGCATCGATGCCTAGCATTCCAGACCTGATACGTACCTTCCAAAGCGGTGGTCTGTCGCACGACGAGCTTCTTGCCCGCATTGACAGCACCTTGGCCGTGGACCAGGCCAGCGCGACGCAGCTGGCGGACATGCTTTGCGAGGAGAACACGCGCTTCCCGCTGCCGCCAGGCGTCTATGAAGAGGTGCTGCAG
Organism: Cupriavidus sp. 05L310; assembly: GCF_056398185.1. Lineage (NCBI taxonomy): Bacteria > Pseudomonadati > Pseudomonadota > Betaproteobacteria > Burkholderiales > Burkholderiaceae > Cupriavidus > Cupriavidus sp. 05L310. Next base: position 6,461 of record NZ_JBFTOX010000123.1, on the reverse strand, counting down.
CGCATTGAGCGCCGCGGGGCAACGCAGTTCGCGGATGGCGGCGAGGAAACCCGCGTCCAGACCGGCGCTCCCGGCATGGCTTCCCCGCCCACCACGCCCTCGACCGCGCCGGTACCGCCGGCCGACCAGGCCATTGCCGGCGCGGAGCAGTCCAAGGGGGTGGGCGACACCCTGAATGGCCGCTTTGTACTGGAGGAATGCCTTGGCGTGGGGGGCATGGGTACGGTCTACAAGGCGCTGGACCTGCGCAAGCTCGAGGCCTCCGACCGCAAGCCCTATATCGCCATCAAGGTTCTCAATGTGCAGTTCCGCGGTCATCCGAAATCGCTGATAGCACTGCAGCGCGAGGCGCGCAAGGCGCAGACGCTGGCGCACCGCAATATCGTGACGGTCTATGATTTCGATCGCGATGGTTCGGTGGTCTACCTGACCATGGAGTACCTGTCGGGCAAGTCGCTCAATCGCGTCTTGCGCGCGCCGGATTTCGCCGGCATGCCCTTCGCCAAGGCACTGCCAATCGTTACCGGCATGGGCAGGGCGCTTTCCTATGCGCATGAACGTGGCTTTGTCCACTGCGACTTCAAGCCTGCCAACGTGTTCCTCACGGACAGCGGTGAAGTGAAGGTGATCGATTTCGGCATCGCGCGGGTCTTCCAGCAACCGGCGGACGATGCGGACCCGACCGTGTTCGACCCTGGCACGCTCGGCGGCATGACACCAGCCTATGCCAGTCCCGAGATGTTCGAGCATCGCGAGCCGGACCCGCGCGATGACATCTACGCGCTGGCCTGCGTGACGTATGAACTGCTGACGGGCCGGCATCCTTACGAGCGGTTGTCGGCCAACCAGGCACGCGGTGCCGGCCTCAAGCCGCAGCGGCCGAAGTCGCTGAGCCGCGGCCAGTGGCGAGCGCTGCGTGCCGCGCTGTCCTTCGATCGCGCGACGCGCACGCCCACCGTGGCACGCTTCCTGGCCGACCTGGGAACCGAGCGCAGCGGCGCGATGCCGATGGCCAGGCTGGGTGCTGTGTCCCTGGCCGGTGTGCTGGTGGCAGGCGGCGTGGGTTACTACGCATGGCGCTCGCGTCACCCGCCGGACGGCCAGGCTCAGCCCCCGACACAGACCGCTCCCGCGCCCGTCGCAACGCAACCCGCCCAGCCTGCGCCGCCGCAAGCGCCATCGCGCCAGGAAGCCAAGGCGGAGCGCGCGCTCTCCATGCAGGCTGTCGCGCCGGTGCTGGCGCGCGTGCCTTGCTCGCTTTTCTCGGCATCGGCGCAGGAGCATGCGCTGCAGGTGCGCGGCTACGTAGCGGACCGGTTCGGCATCAAGCGCTTGAAAGATGAACTGGAGGCGGTTCCCGGCGTGCAGACACTGAACCTTGACGTGCAACCGCTGGGTGACGACAAGTGCGATGTGATCAAGCTGATCGGGCCCTACTGGTCGGGGCGCCGCGACGGGGACGCGCTCACCACGATCCGCACCAGGGCGCCAGGTGCTCAGCTGACCGAGGGTACACCGTTGATTGTCGATATCACGACGCCGCCTTACGACACCTACGTCTATGTCGACTACTACATGGCGGACGGCAAGGTCGTGCACATGGTGCCCAGCCAGCGCGCCAAGGCCAACCAGGCTCCCGCCAGCTATCACGCGACCGTCGGCAGCCTCGGCGACTGGGTGATCGCAAAGCCGTTTGGCACGGAGCTGATCGTGCTGCTCACCACGCCAGCGCCGTTGTTCGACGCGCTACGCCCGGAGGTGGAGTCCAGGCAGGACTATCTGCGCGCGCTTGAACGGCAGTTGGGGCCGATGGCCGCCAAGCATGGAGATGACCACATCGGCGCCGACGTGGTGCAGATATCCACCAAGGCGCGCTAGTCGGCCAGCTTGTCCCGACGGGACTGGCACGGAAGCCGCTACTTCATGTCTCGCACGACACGAAAGCCATTCTGCGACTGGCGCACGCTGGCGCTGTACTTGAATCGGGTGGAGGAGAGCATATAGCTCGCGCCCTCCAACCAGGAGCCGCCACGGATCACGCGTACGCTGCAGCCGGGTTCGTCCCAGGCACGCCCGTCAACCGGTGCGTTCTTGTAGGAAATGTGCCAGCAGTCGGCGACCCATTCCCACACGCTGCCATTCACGTCGTGCAGGCCCAAGGCATTGGGGGCAAAGGAGCCGACGTTGGCCGGCGTATCGGCGCTCCACGGATCGCCGCAATCCTTGCAGTTCGCCGTTCCCTTGCGCATCTGGTCGCCCCACCAGTAGAGCGTTGAGGTGCCGCCCCTGGCAGCGTATTCCCACTCGGCCTCGGTCGGCAGGCGATAGTGCTTGCCGGTGGTCTTGTTCAGCCATGCGAGGTATTGCTGGGCATCGTCCCAGCTCACATCGCGCATGGGCGCGTTCCTGGGGGCGCTTGCGACGGTGGCGATACGCGGGCACGCGCCAGCGTCGGCGCAGGCACCCCATTGCTCCACGGTGACTTCGTACTTGCCGATCGCGAAGGGCTGCGCGATGGTGACGCGGTGCGGGGGCTTTTCGGTCGGGTCGCCGCCATTGCTGCCCATGGTGAAGCTGCCCGGTGCGACGTTGTGCAGCACGGGGCAAGCCGGGCAGTCCTTGATCTCACCCGGTTTTATGTCGACCGTCACCGCGCCGGAAGCGGCGGCGTGTTGCGTGGCGGGTGAGGGCGTACTTGCCGGGGCGGCGGGCGCGCTGGCGGATGAAGTGGCTGGCGGCGGTTGCACTTTTCCGGTCTGCGTGCGCGCTGGCGGTGGCGTGACTGTGCCCTGTGCCGCGGTTGGCCCGGAGGCGGCGGGCGCGGTGCGGGCGCGGTCGGCGGGCGGCTCTGCCTTGACGCCCGCCGCACGCAGCCGCTCGATCCTTGCCCGTGCCAGCGGCGCGAAGCGGCCGTTCGGATACGCCTTCAGGTAGGCCTCATAGTCGCTGGGGAAATTGCTGTTCTTGATGGAATCCCAGAAGCTGAGCTCGTATTGTTCATCGCTGTCTTTCGGGAGGATCCCGCGATGCCGGATCGCCGGATTCCCGTCCAGGCTGGCGGAATAGGTGGTGCTGTCGATGGCGGGTGCCGCGTCCGTGTCCAACCGGAGCGGGGCGGGCAGCGAGGACGAGACCCACGGCTGCTGCCGCAGCCCCGTTTGCATGCTGACGATCTCGCCCGCCTGCCGGAAGACTGCCTCGGCATAGAGTCCGGGCATGCGTAGCGTACGCAGCAGCGCGGCGGTGAATACGCCATGGCTGACGCCTTCGGCTGCGGCGATGCCAGGGGCCGTGGCATAGGCGATCAGGGTGTTGGCGGGCGCGGCTGGCGGCTTGAAGGCACCGCCGCGGTACGGATTGTCCAGGCAGGTATCGAGGATCAGCACGTTGCGCATGTCCGGGCGCGGCACCGACATGCTTGCCAGGACGGTGCGAAGCTCGGTGCCCGCCGTGAGCAAGCGGGCGGGCGTGCGGCTGCCCGCATCGACGGGAATCAGCACCGGGTTGTCCGCGACCTCGATGCCGTGCCCGGCGAAGTAGAACAGACCGACGCCGCCTGCTTGCAACCGTTGCCGGAATTCGGCAAGCGCGCTTGCCATGCCGTCACGGTCCAGGTTTTCGCGGAGCATGACGTCAAAGCCGAGAGCTGCCAGGGTCTGGCCCATGGCTTGCGCGTCGGTGGCGGCATTGGGCAGCGGTTCGTCCGCATACGCGGCATTGCCGATGACAAGGGCGAGACGCCGGGCTTGGCCGTTCCCGGCGGAAGTGGCCGTGAGCCGTGCTTCGGTGGTGGACGCTGGCGTGTCGATGCCGGCTTCGGCACGCACGGCCGCTGCCAACGCGAACAGGCATATGACAAGGAGTTTTCGCCACATATTCAGGCCTTGTTCGTACGGCGCCGAAGTGCATCGGCGGTCCCACGCGCAAGCGGCGTGACGCGCCACCAGCGAGCGATGATACCCGGCCATCACCCGGCCGGTCCGCCTCGTCCCTGGCGCCGACGCGATGCAGCGCGGGCGGCACTGGGCTCGCTCAATCAACCATAGCACAGCGATTGTGAATCCGGAGGTGCTTCGCAACGCAAGGTGGCGCAGCAAGCTCACTGTTGCCTGCGCCCAGCGATCGCGCACGGCAGCACCAAGTATCTTTTTGCAGTTTTCCGTTCTAAGCTAAATGACGAAATGCAAAAGCGCTGACGAAGAGCAAGAATCCACCGCGCTTTCGAGGTCACGCGAATTGCCTGCGTCCGTTGCTTTGCAGCGGCGCCGGGTGCACGCGTTGCCACACAGGTGTTGCCTTGCATGTTCCGGCGCGGACCGTTGTTCGGGAGGGCTATCGTATGCACAGGCGAACCGTGCTCGGCACACTGGCAGCGTCTCTGTTGGCGCCGTTGCCCTCGATCTCGTTGTCCGCCACATCCCCGCCCAATGCCGAGGTCTACATCATCTGGCCCCCCGATGGCGCCGTGATCGACGGCGGCAAATTCTGGGTGCGCATGGGCCTGCGCAATATGGGGGTCGCGCCCAAGGGGACCGACATGCCCAATGTCGGCCATCACCACCTGCTGATCGACACTGACCTGCCGCCGATGGACAAGGAGATTCCGAACGACCGGAACCACGTGCACTTTGGCGCGGGCGAGACCGAGGCGCGGATCGAGCTGCCGCCAGGCAAACACACCTTGCAGTTGCTGCTCGGCGACAAGGACCATAAGCCCCACGATCCGCCGATCTACTCCAAGAAGATCACCATTACCGTTCGATAAGGCCCGGGCCGCCGGGCCGGCGGCACGATACGGGAGAGAGTCCATGCGTAAGCTCATATCTGCTGCCGCGCTCGCCGCCGGCCTGCTTCTGAACGGTGTCATGCCGGCCAGCGCGATCGCGGGTCCGACGCCCGCGCCGTCCAATGCCTACCTGTACATTGGCTACCCCAACAACAACCAGGTCCTGCCGGCGGGCAAGCCGATCAAAGTGTGGTTCGGGCTGCGCAGCATGGGCGTGGCGCCGCGTGGCGTGAAGTTTCCCAACACGGGCCATCACCATCTGTTGATCGATACGGACTTGCCGCCGATGGACAAGGAAATTCCTAACGATCGCAACCATGTGCATTTCGGCGCCGGCGAGACCGAGACCACGATCGAACTGCCACCGGGCAAGCACACCCTGCAGTTGCTGATGGCCGATGACAAGCACATCCCGCACAACCCGCCGATCTATTCCAAGAAGATCACGATCTACGTGAAGTGATCGCGTTCCGGTACGGCGCGGAACGCACCGCGCCGCCGGGATCGCGGTTGCGCCGCGCGCGTGCCTCCGTGGTGGGCAAGCGCTACCCCCGATCGCATTGCGCGTACTGAACGTATCGCGCGCATCACGCCTCCCCCTGTTTCCCAGTCACGCTGAGCGCGATCGCCGCGCCCCGCTGGCGTCTGTCGCTGACGAGCGAACACATGGTGTCTGTTGTGTTGGTATGCGCCCGCCAGATTTAGGCCGCCGTGCACTGTGCGCTGGCGCCATTTTCCCCGCCTCGAAAAATTTCTTCCCACGTCCCGCCTGCGTTTGCGGGCGATTCACGCTGACCTGGCCCGCCTTGGCACACTCCATGCGTTTGTACCTCYCGAGCGCAGAAACAATGCTCGAACCAACCGAACCCCAAGTCCCAATCGCTCCCAAGGAGAACTGCCATGACTACCACCCTCGCCATCAAGGACCTGTCCGTCACCGAAGAACTCGACGCCCGYGCCATGCGCGCCGTGCGCGGCGGCTTCGTGCCCTTCCTGCCCGTGTTCAGCGCGGTCAAGATCGACTCGACCTTCAACGCCTCGCAGCTGATCGGCCAGACGCAGAACGTCGTCAACATGAACGGCAACAACACGGCCTTCGCGGACGACATCAAGTCGCATGTCCACTCGACCCAGAACGCCCAGAACAACATCTATTGAGCCTCGGGCTACCGCCCAGGCTGAATTCGCAAGCTACTGCATTTCCCGGAGAACTGCCATGACTACCACCCTCGCCATCAAAGACCTGTCCGTCACCGAAGAACTCGACGCCCGTGCCATGCGCGCCGTGCGCGGCGGCTTCGTGCCCTTCCTGCCCGTGTTCAGCACGGTCAAGCTCGACTCGACTTTCAACGCTTCGCAGCTGATCGGCCAGACGCAGAACGTCGTCAACATGAACGGCAACAACACGGCCTTCGCGGACGACATCAAGTCGAATGTCCACTCGACCCAGAACGCCCAGAACAACATCTATCGCTAAGCCGCGGGCCCTGCCCACCGCGCAAGCTGCATTCGCAAACTACTGAATACCCGGAGAACTGCCATGACTACCACCCTCGCCATCAAAGACCTGTCCGTCACCGAAGAACTCGACGCCCGCGCCATGCGCGCCGTGCGCGGCGGCTTCGTGCCCTTCCTGCCCGTGTTCAGCGCCGTCAAGATCGACTCGACCTTCAAT
>NZ_JBFTOX010000122.1:0-7255 GCF_056398185.1 Cupriavidus sp. 05L310 | reverse complement strand
GGCTTTCACTTCCCGGCGCTGGATGGGACCGAGGCGGCGATTGCGTTCCACGACGGCAATCCGAACAAGCCGTATATCGCGCATTTCCATCACAACAGCCAGCATGTCGACCTGATCACCAACCAGGACCGCTTGCAGTCGCGCAATGTTATCCATACGCAGAGCGGCAACAAGGTCGAACTGGAAGACTGGGAGGACGAGGAACACGTACAGCTTTCCACCGAGCATTCGGGCAAAAGCCAGTTGACCCTGGGGCATATGGTCAACGGCGAACGCAAGAAACGCGGCGCGGGATTTGAGCTGCGCAGCGATGCGCCCGGCAGCCTGCGCAGCAAAGGTTTGCTGCTAAGTGCGGACGTCCGCAAGAATGCAAGTGGCCAACAACTTGACATGCAGGAGGCGCTGTCAGAACTACGTCTGGCACTGGACAGAGTCACGGCACTTGCGCAGGCCACTACGCAAGCGAATGCGACGCCAGCTGACAGTGCTACCCAGTCGGCCTTGAAAGCGGCTCTGGACCAGCTCAAGACAGCCGGCCTTGTCGCGACTGCACCAGGCGGGATCGCATTGCTAACCCCGAAATCGATCCAGCATAGTGCGAGTGACAACGTCATTGTCACGTCAGGCCAGCATGTCGATATCAGTGCTGTCAAGCGTTTTTCCGTCGCGGCCGGCGACCTGATTTCCCTGTGTGCCCACAAGCTTGGCTTCAAGCTCTTTGCAGCGAAGGGCAAAGTCGAAATCCAGGCACAGACCGACGCACTGGACCTGTTCGCCGCTAAGCAGTTGCATATTGCCAGCGCAAGTGAAGACGTACTCGTTGCTGCCAAAGGAAAATTGACCCTTATGTGTGGTGGTGCGTACATCAAGCTGGAAGGGGGCAGCGTCGAGATTGGATGTCCAGGTGACTTCAAGATCAAGAGCGGATCGTTTAGCTATGCCGGCCCGGCCAACCTTGGCGCAGCGCTTCCTATCCTGGCGAACAGCGAGTTCAAGATCAGCGGCAGCTACGGTTTGTCGCACTAAATACGACCATGATTATCAGTCCCCCCTACTTGCCGCGCCAGAGTGATGCAGCTACTGACGCGATGGATGCGATCAAGGATCGCGAGTTGTTTCATGGCATCTACCCCATCTGCGCGGATCGGCGCTGGCACGGGGGTAGTCACATCGCGCCGTTGAGTGCGAACGAACCGGTCAGAGCCATCGCAGACGGCGAGGTCATTGCTTACCGCGTTCGCCAAAACCTTGAGGGGCCCGATGAGGGTCCAAAGGACAGCAATGCCGGGTTCGTGTTGCTCCGACACGAGACCGAAACCGGCGAGAACCGCAAGCTACGGTTCTATTCGCTATATATGCACTTACGCCATCTTGGAGCCTACACGGGGACAGGTTGCAACGCGAACCTGTTACCGCAATGGCTACGCTCGCCGACGGACGCGGTGTCGGGGGGGCGGAAAGAAGGTGTACCGAAAGGATATTCTGGGGTGGACCGGAGAATGCCACGGCCTGCAATTCCTGCACTTCGAGATCTTCATGACGAAGGAGGATTTCGACTCGTACTTCAACGCGACCCAACTCGGTAACGAGAATCCGTCGACGCCGACAACGACTGACTACTGGGGAAATAGCTACTATGTGATTCCAATCGGTCGACCGGTACTGGCCCAGCCGCCAGGGACGAACGCGCAACATAAGCTAAATGGTATTGCATTTCCTCCACTGCAGAGCATGGAAGCTACCCAGAAGAAGCTCTATGTCGAGGTGCGATTCCACCGCGGGGACAAGCTTACACGGGTGTGGCGGGATGACGGCAATGGTCAGCACACGCTATTGACAGCGGAGCCAATCAACGAAGAGGGGTACGAGTACGACCTGTATAAGCGGGCAAGTTCGCTCTATCCGAATTGCCCGAGCGAAGGCTATGAGTTGCTCCGTTTCGGTCGCATCCTCAGTGCGTCGGCGACGCCACCGCAAGTGCCCCCCGCGACTTGGTTCAAGGTGAAATTTGATACCGAAGGGACAGGTTATATTGATATCAACGACTCCAGCATCCAGAAATTATCGGATGCAGACTTTCCAAGTTTTACGGGCTGGCAGAAACTGAGCGAAGGCAGCGGCCCGTTTGCTAGCGATGGTTTGTGTGATATTGATTTGCTCAAAAAAATCTTGGCGGACAATAATGCATCCCATAATCCACACGAAAGTACCAATGTTTCTCAGGAGCTTCAGTACTACCTACAAATGAATTCAGATGTGCGCTCGAAATTGCGTAGCCTTGTCTGTGAAATGGCATCGGAGTGGGACAACACAAACAATGAAGAGAGGTACAGAAATCTCAAGCAGGCTGGCGAGTATTACGCCGGAGACGATAATGGTTATGAAAAGTTTATTAAATTTACAGAAAAAATACAATTCTGGGATAAGACGGGATTGCCAGACACAACAATCGAAAAACTATGGTTTTTTCATCCATTGAAATTCATAAAGCACTTTCGAGCGTGTGGATGGCTGAGCGAGAAAGAATTTTCTAGGGTGTACCCAAATAATCGCTATCCGGCTAACAGTAGCCCATCACCCCATCAAATTAGGGAAAGATACCGTGGCGCACTGAATAGAGCGTTGAGAAAGTACCTATTCTTGACGCCTGTCAGGCAGGCTCATTTCTTTGGTCAAGGTGCAGTAGAGTCCGATTGGATGCTGTCTATGCAGGAGAGAAGCATGATCGGAAACATTGTTGGTAATGGGTTTCACGGAGCCACAATTAACCAAATGTCAAAAAAAGATGAGTCTATCTTGGGACACTGGTATGGCGAATTTTCGAGCGAAGATGATCCATGGTTTCGCCTAAATAAATATAACAGCACCGGCGGATACATATCAAGTTCATATGACTGGAGAAATGGTAATTGTGATTATGAGGATTCTCAAAAATTTCGAGGCAGAGGTTTTAAGCAACTAACGGGAAGGAGCAACTATGCAGATTATTGGGTTTATCGCGGATGGATATCAGCACTAAGCTTTACAAAAGCGTGGTGGACCGACCCACAATTCATAGCGAAAAATAGAAATGGAATGATAAAAATTCCAGCGAACATTGAATATCCACAACACGCTTCTCTTCCGGAAAATTGCTTGGATAGCGGCGCATGGTACTTAAGAGGTTTGCGACCGAGAGTTGTGGTGGAAATGGATCGGGATCTTCCAAATAGAGGCGAGACAGCAGAAGAGATATCTCGCGAAAGAGAAATATCACGAAAAGTAACGGCTGCAATCAATGGCGGAACGATTGATTGGCAGAGAAGGCTTGAATACACGAGATCCGCCAAAGAAATATTGGGATAGACGATGAATAAATTCATAGCCACGATTTCTATTTTTCTTGTTATTTATAGTCATGCGGCCGCCGAGACAATTTATTCAATTAACAACGGAAAAATTATAATAAATGACGACGAAGGGGAGGTGGAGTGCGCCATTAAAGGCGAGTTACTGTATGCAGTATTAAGCTCAGACAAATCCGCACTAATTGTTTCCGGGCGTGGTTACGTGCCGATCAGCGCACTTGAACAGTGCAAATTGGGGGCAACTATATCGTCACTGATGATTCCGGTCAACAACGGCGCATTGTCTGATATTAATGTTGACCATGGAATTTATGTCGCACTCGATTTGATCGCGGTGAGACCTGCGCGATATTTGGCGATAGTTTCAAATGTGGGGAGTTCGAAAAACTTAATATCACTGGATGGATCATATATCAGAGGTATGAGCATGAGGCAGTTAAGAGGAAAAGGATTTATTGCCGTAGATATTCCTGGAACAGCGAGAATTTCTAAGGATGGTCGTTTTGTTGCTGCATCTGGTGAGATAGATTGCGGGAATGAGGCATATCCCGGAGTATGGGATGTCAAAGCAAACAAGAAGATATTAATTCCGTTAACGAAAGAATATGGGGCCGAGATGATACGACAAGAAAAATGCGCAGCCATGTTTGAGGGGCGAGAGTAGCCGAATAGCGCTTCTGTGCCGCACATTAATCGGTTTATGAAACATTTTTCGTCATGAACCTGCAATTAGGCATGTGGCGCTCTGGCCGCTATTTTTGTTCAGCCTGTTTCTTCTGTCGAGTGAATTGCACAATACGCCTATGCGGTATGCGCAAAGGCCTAAATAGATCAGCATTCGCATAATTGCACGCGTCAGAAGCGAATATTAAGCGGAAATAAGCCGGGCTAGATTCGTGCGCAGGCTTAAACGATGCGAACGTATTGAGAAGGGACTAAAGCAATGTTTGGAATTGTCAGAGTGGGTGACGAGCTTGAAAGGGGCGGCAAGGTCTTGGCTGGCTCGAAGAAGATGATCTTCTTGGGTTGCGCAGCGGCTCGTCAGGGCGATCCGGCGAAGTGCGCGCTGCATGGCGATACTTACATTGCGGAAGGCGACCCAGGGTTCACTGATGAAGGCATACCAGTGGCGCTGCACTTGCACAAATGCGCTTGCGGATGCAGGGTCATTTCATCGCTTGCGAAAGCGGGCAAAGCCTGACGATGCCAGTCGATTACTCCGATGCAGGTCCGGCAGAAGCGTATCCGGAGCGAACCGGCCCGCGAGGATGGGTGTTGCTCTGGCTTTGCTGCAACGTTATCGGTGCAGGCGCAGTGCTGCTTCTTTGGTCGTCCGGACAGCCCGCGCAAGGCGCAGGGTTCTGGTTTGCCATCGTGGGGATGCCACATATTGCTTTTGCGTTATTACTGGGCTGGTTCAGGCAAGCCTATGAAAGCGCTTATCTTGGCGCACTGTTTTACAACCAACATCGTGAGGAAAGGCTGCGTGAACTGGTGTTGCGTTCTCAAGTTCCGCTGGAAGTTGTGGCCTCCTCCCACTGCATTCCAGGCGATGGTATGGCGCTCATGCAGGTCTTGGCATCGAAGGAAACGCTACTGGCTTTCCGAGCTGTGCGGTCGGGCGCCGGGCTTGTCCAACATAGTCGACTACCAGACTGGGATGAGCAAGTGTTGAGGGGCGACGATGACGCCGAGGTGGGAGCACCGTTGGATCGGTTCGACATTCTGCTCGATGTGGTGCTCGGACCGATTGTGGAATCGGTTCGTGAATTGCAGCAGCAAGGCCGTCGCTATGCTCCCGTAGTGCGGCTGGTGGACGGCTCGCCAGAGTTGGCTCGAGGTCGCCTGTTGCAGTTGCGGCATAGATTGGATGCGCTCGGTCTGTCAGGGCTGGAATCCGATCTGGTGGCCAATTCGGATTCGTCATTGGGATTGATGTTGGCGGACGACTGGCTCGACCGCGAAGCGCCTTTGCCTCTGCTCCTGGTCGCCACGCAGTTGCACGAGATGCCGCCCGAGGGGAGTGCGGAAGCGGGGGTGGCATTGCTGATGATGCCGAAGAACCTGACGCTGCCGTCAGGTGTGCGTTCGATTGGCAGATTGCATCGCCCGGTGGCTTGTACGCTGCGCCAGTTCGGAGCAGGCTGTGCGGCAGCCCTGCGTGCCAGCCTCTCGGATGCCAAAAAGGTCGCGCATCTATGGGTGGCAGGTGTCGCGCCGGAGGTGGACGCCGCTGTTGCATCCGGATTGGCTGATGCGGACCTCTCCGATCTGTTAGATAGCCAGCGGCAATACCACCTGGACCGATCTGTTGGCAATGCTGGCGTGGTATCAGGCTGGCTTGCCGTTGCCGGCGCTCTGGAGACAGACGAGACAGCGCCTCAGCTCATTTCAACGCAAAGCGGCCAAATGCAACTCGCCGTTGTTTATTCATATCCGAAAGACGGAGATCAAGATGTCACCTGCTAGCAGTGGGCCGCAGGGCGCCGTAGAGGGCAAACCGATCCGATCGTGGGGCTTTGCGCTGATCGTGCTGGCAATAGCCGCTCTCGGCTTGGGCGCGGTCTGGTTGAGCGGCGGCGATTTGGGATGGGCTACGGTCGAGGAGAAGAAGGCGGCCACGCTTTGGATCGCTGCAGTCGTTGTGGTGCTGATGGTAATTCACGCATTCGTTTCGCGTGTTGGCGCCTATCAGGCCGCTGGCTGGCTGTTTCGCAAGCGTACAGGCGTCAAGTCAGCACCAGTCATGGAGGCGGCTGCAAGCCCAGCGTCGCGTATGCTGAACCTCCGCGAGGCGCTATCCGCCACCAAGGGATTTCGCTCGCGCTATCGCCAGCCCTGGCTGTTGATCACCGGCGACGATGCTGCCATTGCCCGACTGTTGCCCGAACTGGCGGAACAAGGTTGGCTGATCACCCCCGACGCGGTGCTGCTGTGGAACAGGTCCGGCAAGGACGGCCAGCTGGACGCCGCTTGGCTCAAGCAACTCTACAAGCTACGCCGCCGCTGTCCGGTGGACGCCGTGGTCCTGACCACCGACGGCACGGCAGACCTGCCGGCACAGCGTCGTGTCACCCATCCCTACGGTATTGGCCTGGTGCGCATCGCCGAGGTGCTGCGCTGGTCCGCCCCGGTCTACCTGCTCGATGTGGCCCTGACGGACGCGCTCGCCAATGGCAATACGCCGGTCATCGGTTGCGAACTGCCGCGTCTTGCGGATGCGGCAGCCATCGAGAAGGCGCTGCTTGTGGTGCGGGACCGCCTGCTGCAGCGCGGCGTCGCGCAACTGATGCAGAACGAACGCGACCGCTACATGGGCAAGCTTTCCCAGCGCCTCGACACGCGCGGCAAGGCGCTCGCCAGCTGGATCGCCGGCCTGAATGGCGGGCGGCGCCGGCGCATCCCGGTCGGCGGTATTGTCTTCGCGCCGTATCCACGGCCTGCCGCCACCGATGCGAGCGCGCCGACCAGCGCCGACCTGCCGCTCTGGCAGTACCTGGGCGAGGCGGCCCGCCGCCAGCCGGGCCGCCGCGTCGGCTGGCACCCGGTCACGGTGTTCTCCGTTGTGGCCCTGACGGCCATCGGTCTGTGGGGTGCCGGCATGGTGGTATCCGGCGTGCTGAACGGGCGGGACCTGCAAGCCGCCCAGCAGGCCGTGAGCGATATCCAGTCTGCCCCGAACCCGGCCGCCCGCCTGCGCGCGCTCCTCGCCTTGCAGCAGCAAATCGAACGCTACGAGTACCGTACCCAGCATCGCGCACCCCTCGCGACCCGCTTTGGCCTGAATCGCGATCCGGCGGTCCTAGCCGCGCTGTGGAAGCCATACACGCAGGCCAGCCGCGAGTTGCTCGTCGCGCCCGTGCAGCGGGATCTGGAGGCGTCCCTGGTGGATCTCGTGCAACTGCCGA
>NZ_JBFTOX010000121.1:0-7407 GCF_056398185.1 Cupriavidus sp. 05L310 | reverse complement strand
CGCGGGCATACGCGTCCTGGCGCATTTCATGGAGCGCACCGGCCCCTACGGCGGCAATGGCAACAGCAAGCACAAAGCTGCTGGCCACGAAAAGATTGAGGGATTTAAAGTTCACTTTTTGGCGCGGGCCAAGGTTATCCGGTTGCATGTTCGGGGTTGTCACTCCGCCCAGGCTCGAGCGCGCCGATTGTACGCGCCCAAATACACGTGCCACGCAGGCGCGTCAGGAGGAGGGCATACGTCAAGTGGTGGCGCTCGAAGGCAGTTGCAGGGGTTGCGCACCCAATTCTCGATGGACCTGGAGCGCACCCGCGAGCGGTCGCGGTGGCCCGGGAGCGGGGCACGCGCGCTGCTCGAGATCGATCAGGAACGAACCGTGGCCGTAGCCAGCGCCGAGAGCGCGCTTGGCACTGGAGCGCGAACTCGCCAATGCCGGTATCAAGGCGCTACCACGTCGGGCCGCCGGCTCACGCTGCTGCGACATCGCCACATCAATGCGGCCCTCGTCCAGCAGGTTTAGCAGGCGGGCGCTGGCGTCCCCACGCGAATTCCACGCAAAGGGTCGGCTGGAGGCGCCACAGGGCCGGCAGCGCGCACGTCAGTAGCGGTACCGCGCTCTTCGTTTCGAACCCTTATTCGTCTCGCGAGGCAGCGCTTTGCGCGTTTCCGATATACGTTAAAAATGGGGATTGCCGCCGGTTGCCTTGGATGGCTGTTCCCGTGTTTTGGGGCGAGCGAGGGCAGTACTGCTTCTAGGCGGCTCTTCAGAATACCGGCAGGCGTCTTCCGCGAAAATGGGCAGAAGTTGGGCAAAGGCCGCGGTTAGACGCAGCAGAATGCGCTGCGCTAGAACAGGGCGGTGCTAGAGAGCCGCAGGCGCGCAAAACCCCGCGCTGGTGATGGCGTGTCAAATTGCGTAATCACCGGGCTCCACGCCGCTCTGCTTGAGGTCGAGCGACTTAACGAGCGCGCTCCATTGCTCGTTGTCGAATTCCTCCCCAGCGATATCGGCCTCGTTGCGCTCGTCGTAATCAACAAACGTAACGAGGTAGTAGCCGGGCAGATAGTCGTCGTCCCCCATCCCGTCTTCTGCTGGGTCAAACACGTCGAGGACGATGAATGCGTCTCCCTGGTCGTTTTGCCAGACAGAGTGCAATGCGGGTTTTTCGAGCGCCAAGACGAATTCCTTCTCTGTTGATCGGGTCGATCCGCATCAGAACGGGCCGTGGCGCAACGCCGTTCTGCGCTAGTTGCCGATGCGGTGGAAACGCATCATAGCGCGCCGTATCGAACGTCTGAATATCGAGCATCGGGTGTTGTGATGGGGGGCGCGGCGCGAAAATGACAACCGAACCCGTCTCTCGTAGTTTTTCTGAATGATTTTACATAATAGTCTGCGTGCTTTATGCGTCATATTTTGGTTTGATCGCACGCCCGGATTTAATAGTCCTGTTGCGCACCGGCTCCCTTCCCGATATTGCGCGGCTCGCGCACGGCACCAGTCCTTCAGGCCATGATGCGCGCGGCGTCCGGGCGCGCCCACCAGCGATGCCCACCCACGGCTTCGAGGAACGCATCGTGCTGGGCGCTCGCGTCCTTCTTGCCCACCACCAGGCCCGGCCCCGCAAAGCCGCCCTCTATACCGGCGGCGCGCGCGGCTGCCGCAACCAGCACGGCGCCAGCGCCGCCGGCGCCGACCGGCTTGTAGTGCTTGTAGGCCTCGCAGATAAAGAGCAGGGCAGCCGGTTCGGCCTGCAGCGCGCTGACATCGCCATCGGGCACGTACACGGCGTCGAACAGCACCGAACCCACGGACGGCAGCGCGTGATCGACCAGCACGGCCTTGCCTTCCGCTGAGGTGACGCCATTGGCGCGCGGGCCGATCACCTTGGCGGACGCCCCGGCTGCCGCGGCGCGCGTCTTGAGCGAGTCCACCGCCGCGCCGCTGACGCCGTCCGCCACCAGCACGGCAATCTTGCGGCCCCGGATGTTCCCCTTGGACTGGGACGCCAGGCTCAACGCGGGCGAAGCCGCGATACCGTAGTCATCGATCTCGACCGGCTCGCCCACGGACTCCACCTCAATGCCAAGCTTGCTGGCCACGCCGCTGGCCAGCTCGGGCGCGATATGGGCCAACTGGCCGACCACGCGGGCACGGATGGCGGGGATCTCGACCTTGGAGAGCTCGAACGTGTAGGCATCGACGATCTGGGCCTTCTCGGTGTCGGACTGGCTGCGCCAGAACAGGTTGGCCTGCGAGAAATGATCGGAAAAAGTCTCGCTGCGCCGGCGTACCTTGGCAGCGCCTTCGGCGGCGGCTTCCGCGTAGCCCAGATGCGCATCGGTGTCGCCCGCCAGGAACGGGCAGCCGCCACCCACCGCGTTGGGCTGGTAACTGGAGCGGCCCTTCACCACGGTCTGGCGCATCAAGCCGTCGCGCTGGTTGTTGTGCACCGGGCACAACGGCCGGTTGATCGGCAACTCGTGGAAGTTGGGCCCGCCAAGCCGTGTGAGCTGGGTATCCAGGTAGGAGAACAGTCGGCCTTGCAGCAGCGGATCGTTGGTGAAATCCAGGCCCGGCACCAGATGCCCGGGGTGGAATGCCACTTGCTCGGTCTCGGCGAAAAAGTTGTCCGGGTTGCGGTTCAGCACCATCTTGCCTACGCGGCGCACCGGCACCAGCTCCTCGGGGATCAGCTTGGTCGGGTCGAGCAGGTCGAAACCGAACTGGTGCTCATCTTCCTCGGGCACCAGTTGCACGCCCAGTTCGTACTCAGGGAAGGCGCCGTTCTCGATGGATTCCCACAGGTCGCGCCGGTGGAAGTCCGGGTCCTTGCCATTGATCTTGAGCGCTTCGTCCCACACCAGGGAATGGGCGCCCAGCACCGGCTTCCAGTGGAACTTGACGAAGGTGGCGCGGCCTTGCGCATTGATCAGCCGGAAGGTATGCACGCCAAAGCCTTCCATGGTGCGGAAGCTGCGCGGCAGGGCGCGCCCGGACATGGTCCACAACACCATGTGCATGGATTCCGGCTGCAGCGACACGAAGTCCCAGAAGGTGTCGTGCGCCGAGGCGGCTTGCGGAATCTCATTGTGCGGCTCGGGCTTGACCGCGTGGATGAAGTCCGGGAACTTGATGGCGTCCTGGATAAAGAACACCGGCATATTGTTGCCGACCAGGTCGTAGTTGCCCTGCCGCGTATAGAACTTCACGGCAAATCCGCGCACATCGCGCGCCAGGTCCGCGGATCCGCGCGAACCCGCTACCGTGGAGAAGCGTACGAACACCGGTGTCTGCGCGCCGGTGCGTTGCAGGAAGTCAGCGGTTGTGTAGTCGGCCAGCGATTCGTGCAGCTCGAAATAGCCGTGCGCGGCGGCGCCGCGCGCATGGACCACGCGCTCGGGAATGCGCTCATGGTCGAAGTGGGTGATTTTCTCGCGCAGCAGGAAATCTTCCAGCAAGGTCGGCCCACGCGCGCCCAGCTGCAGCGAGTTGTCGTCTTCGCCAATCGGCATGCCCTGGTTGGTGGTCAGCACGCGGTCTTCGTTGGAAACCACATTGCCGACCGTGTCGGACCCCAGCACTTTCGGCTGGGGAGACAGCCGCTCCTTCACGGCGCGGTCATATGCGGCATCCGCGCCGGTAACCACGCGGCTTGCGGTCTGCGTCACGTCGCTGGTCGAGACACCCGTGACTGTGTCCGGCGCGGCACCGCTGCCGGCGGGCGTGGGCTGCCTGGCACCGTTGCCGCCGGATTTGCAGTTGGAAGGCCTCGGGGACGAAGTCTTTTTGGAAGCAGGCGTCTTTGGCATGGTGAATCCTGGAAAGAGGGTCGGCAAGAACAAACAGGAAGGCCTCATCCAGGCAGATAGCGTGCCAGCGCCGCTGCGGTATCCGAAAGATGCCCTGACGGCGGCCTGGCGCGCGCACTTGCGCCTTTGCCCGCCTGCGGCTTCTGCGCTTTCTCCGCGTGGCACGACACGCGCAATTTTCAGCGAGATGTAATTTGTGCAACTTAAACCTTATTCGTCTCGCGAGGCGGCGCTATGCCCGTTTCGGATACACGCTAAAAAGGGGGCGGGTTGCCTCCGGTGGCATTGGATGCGGATTCCGTGTTTTGGCGAAGCGAGGATAGTGCCGCTTCTAGAGCGTACACGCTGATGGGTGCCATTCAGCACAAAGAGCGACACTTTACGCAATTTTGCCGGCTTCTTCGTACAACATGTTCGCAAAATTGGCCGACAGCCCAGTTTGCCATTAGCGCGGATACGCATCTAAGATGCATTTCCCCAATCGTCCGCCAATGCTGCCATACTGCTTGACCGACTCACACAAGCCGCCGCCGAGCGCGCCGAACGCGCCATGACGCGCAGGCGGCGCGTCACACACACAGCCTGCGCGCCACATCAGGCGGTCAGCAATGAATGCGGCGAGCAGCGCACGCTGTTGAGTTTTTGCAGCAACGATTACCTGGGGCTGGCCAACCATCCCACCGTTATCTCCGCCTTTGCCGAGGGCGCTTACCGCTATGGCGCGGGCAGCGGTGCCTCCCACGTGGTTAACGGGCACTCGCTGGCCCACGACCATCTGGAGAACGAGTTGGCGCGGTGGATGGATTCACATATCCCCGAGGCGCAGGCGCTCTATTTCTGTAGCGGCTACATGGCAAACATGGCGGTGCTGAGCGCGTTGGGCACGGCCGGCGCTACCCTGTTCTGCGACAAGCTCAACCATGCCTCGCTGATCGACGGGGCGCTTCTGGCGCGCGCCCATGTCAAACGCTACCCGCATGGCGACACCACTGCACTGGCGAGACTGCTGGCCGGTAGCGACAGCCCCCTCAAGCTGATCGTAACCGACAGCGTATTCAGCATGGATGGCGACCTTGCCCCGCTGGTCGAATTGCTGGCATTAGCCGAATGCCACGATGCCTGGATCGTGGTCGACGACGCCCACGGCTTTGGCGTGCTGGGGGAGAGCGGTCGCGGCGGCCTGGAGCACCTGGGACTGGCCTCCGAACGCTTCATCTACATCGGCACGCTGGGCAAGGCCGCCGGCGTAGCGGGCGCCTTCGTGGCGGCGCACCCAACCATCGTGGAGCATTTGGTCAATGTGGCGCGGCCCTATATCTACACTACGGCCGCGCCGCCGGCCGCAGCGCATGCGCTGCTGGCCAGCCTGGCGCTAATCGCGGGCGAGGAGGGACGCCGGCGCCGGGCCCATATGGCGCAACTTATTGGACAGCTGCGAGCAGGCCTGGAAACATTACAGGCCTGCCATGCGGAGGCCGGCTGGCGGCTGGTCGATAGCGATACCCCTATCCAACCACTGATCGTAGGAGGCAATGCCGCTGCCATGGCCCTCTCCGCCGCGCTGGAAGCCGATGGCATCCGCGTCACGGCCATCCGGCCGCCAACGGTGCCCGAAGGCACGGCGCGCCTGCGTGTCGCGCTCTCGGCAGCGCACACCGCGGGCGACATAGCGCGCTTGCTGGACAGCCTGTCTGCCGTGCTGATGCAGCGGGATGCGGCATGAGCGCGCCAGCCCGCTTCGCCACACTCGCCAGGCTCGGAATGTGCTCCCAAGGACCATCAGCATGAGTACGACAATGCTAAGCACGGAGGCCGTGGCGCATGCGGAAGCGGTGATCGGGAAGCCAGTTCCCTGTCGCCCATTTGTTAACGCCACATTCTTGCGCGATCCTTATCCTCTCTACCGCGAGCTGCGTGAGGCTGGCCCTATCCATTGGAGCGAGGAGTTCTTCAGCGGCGCCTGGTTGCTGACAAGGCACGAAGACGTCGAGGCCGTGCTGCGCGATCCCCTCTACTCAGCGCGGCGCACGGGTGGCTGGGTGATGCGTGGCAGCGAGGAATCGCGCCAGGCGCTCTGTCCCTTTCAGCGCCTGTTCAGCCGGGCGATGTTATTTCTCGACGCACCGGATCATACGCGGCTGAGGCATGTGCTCAGTGCCGGCTTCCGGCCGTCAGCCCTACGCGCCAGCGCAGGCGCGATCGAGCACATGGTGGCCGGATTGATGAATGGCATTGACGAAGCGGGGCAGTTTGATTTCATGGAGAGGATTGCCAGACCGCTCCCGGCAATGGTGATTGCACGCCTGCTCGGCATGGACGCGGAAGACCAGCCTGAATTCCTGGCCTGGTCCGAGGATCTGGCCGCCTTCATCGGCGCACTGGACCCTGATCCGGCTCTAAAACGACGAGCGCAGGTTAGCTTGCTCAAGATGTGTGCCGCCTTCGAGGCAACGCTCGAGCGACGCCGGGCGCAAGGGGCAAAGGTGCCGGACGCAGCAGGCGACGATCTGATCGGACACCTGCTGCGAGCCGAGGCCAGTGGCGAGGTGGTGTCCGGGGCCGAACTATTGGCGCAATGCGCCATGCTGCTGTTCGCGGGACATGAGACGACGCGCAATCTACTCGGCAATGGACTGTATGCCTTGCTGAGCCATCCGGATCAATGGCGGCGCCTGCAGCGGACTCCCGAGTTGCTGCCGAATGCCTTGCGCGAGCTATTGCGCTACGAGAGTCCGGTCCAATACACAGGGCGGCGGGTCACCACGGACGTGGTCCTCCATGGGCGCCGGCTGCGGCGCGGGGAGTTAGTGGTCCCCCTGATCGGCGCTGCCAATCGCGATCCGGCGCGCTACAGCAACCCGGACAGCCTGAATATCTCCCGGGGGGAGGGCTCCCACTTGTCGTTCGGACATGGCCCGCATTTCTGCATTGGCGCCGCGCTGACGTTGATGGAGGCGGAGATTGCGTTTCGGGCGCTGTTGGCCCGCTGGCCCAGGCTAGAACTCCTGGATACAACTCCGCGCTGGACCGGGAACCCCGTCTATCGGGGGCTCGCTAGTCTGCAGGTACGCTGCCGGCCCTTGACGCACACAATGGGCGTGAGCTGAAACGGTCCAGAGTGGTAGATAGGGGGAGCCTAATCCAGCTTAATTCGCACGTCTTTTGCAACTTGCCGATACTGTGCGATCGCGGCACGCACGCGCTGGCGGAAATCCTCGGCGCGCCCATGCCGGGGTAATCGAATGGAAGGGACTTCCACCGAGTAGCAATCTGCGCAGGCTTGCGCGTTGCTGCCAACCCCAAGACCGCGGCTGGATATCGAGCGCTGGGCAGTCGCTGCCTGCAGGCTTTCGCAGTTGTCGGGGTCCCATTCAAACCAATGGGATCGCCGCACTCATTGTTATTTGCAATAATTTAACATAATAAACGTTATGTGCCCAAGCGATGTCAGGGCTAAGTTGTAATGTCCGTTTATAGCCAAGTTCAAATGTCCGAGTTTGCCAAGCGTAATCTGAGCGGTTTCCAGTCTACTGGAGGCTGCCATGGCACCGGACACCATCACCCTGACCATGCGGCAAATCGATCGATTGAAGA
>NZ_JBFTOX010000120.1:0-7570 GCF_056398185.1 Cupriavidus sp. 05L310 | reverse complement strand
ATGCAACCGGATAACCTTGGCCCGCGCCAAAAAGTGAACTTTAAATCCCTCAATCTTTTCGTGGCCAGCAGCTTTGTGCTTGCTGTTGCCATTGCCGCCGTAGGGGCCGGTGCGCTCCATGAAATGCGCCAGGACGCGTATGCCCGCGCGCAGGAAGGGGCCGCCAATCTCTCGCTGATCCTGGAGCACGATATCGCCCGCAATCTGGAAATCTATGAGCTGTCGATGCACTCCGTAATCGACGGCGTCAAAGATCCGGCCTCCAGCGCGCGACGGTATGCCGCCTCGGCTTCGATCCGCTTCTCCATTTCCAGATCGGCTCCGACGAGGAACCATTCCTGCGCCTCGGTCGCCGGCGCCCGTGCATCGTGTAGAGACTCCACGACCGCCGCGCCCGGTTCACCTGGCTCAAAGTCCATCAGCATCTGGCCCGACACGGCCTGCCATCCCCTTCCCTCGTCCTTTGTTGCCACCTCTTTGCCCATCGCACGAATCCGCACACCGGTCGGCGGCTAGCCAGTGCCGCGAGAAGCCTTCACCCTCGCCAGCCATCGGTGATGGAGAGATTCCGCAAGGAAGTGCTAGGCGCCACACTGGCGGGGATCTACGGGCAGTGGCAATGCGAAGGCGACGTCCGGCACTTGGTGGCGCAGCACATCGTTGACTTGTCGCCGCTGTTGGGCAGCCTTGCCACAAGCAGCCGCACTGCTAACTTGCAGCCCGAATCGACGCGGCGCCGATTTTTCCGAAGACGCGATATCTCGTCTGTGTTTGCGGGTGGCTTTCGCTGTTCTCGCGTGCAACTGCATAGGAATATTGCGGCAAAATGCGCTCATTACGAGGTGACGAAATGCACTATTACAAGCATCAAACGATGCTATAATTGATGCTGATACTTACGGAGGTTCCCATGCGTACGACTATTGCGCTTGATGACGACTTGATCGCCAAGGCTCAAGCCTATACGGGCCTGGAGGAAAAAACGGCACTTGTGCGCGAAGCACTGAAGGCCTTGATCCAGCGTGAAGCCGCGAAACGACTCGCGAATCTTGGCGGTAGCCAACCGGGCATCAAGGGGGCGCCGCGTCGGCGGCAGGACGTCGAATGATTCTTGTCGACACGTCGGTCTGGATTGACCACATCAACGCTTCTGATCCTATGCTGATTAGCCTGCTTGCCGAGGAGCGTGTGCTGGCTCATCCATATGTGATAGGCGAGATTTCGCTCGGTAGTCTGCGTGACCGTGACGTCGTGCTTGGCGCGTTGCTCGATCTGCCGCGCGCGCCAGTTGCAACGCCGGAGGAGACCTTTTATCTGATCGAGCGCGAAGGTTTGTTCAATCGTGGAATCGGATATGTCGACACGTCACTGTTGGCGTCCGCGCGCCTACAACCAGGCATCACCATCTGGACGCGCGACAAGCGATTGAAGAAAGTTGCCGATGAACTCGATCTCGGCGCGGTGCTCGCGCACTAGATAACGGAAAAGTGATTCCCGTGATGGAGTAGCTGGCGCCCCAGCAGGCGGCTGTGCGGCAGTGATCGACTAGAAAGGAAGAACGATGAGTCTGCAGATTTCATCTGTGCCGCTTGATGCCGCCTCCAAGGCGATTCTTGCCAAGTTGGTTAGCAACGGCTGGAACAAGCTGGTGTTCAATATGTTACGGACGAGAGCGTCGTTTCGGCGGCCGAGTTTGCATACCTGCTGAAGCACGGCGCGGTAGAGCTGCGTACTGAGAATGGGGTGATGTTCGCTCCCATTCAAAACAGGTATGCCAGGCCGGCATTTGGTCCTGAGGTTGGAAAGATTGGATTCCAACTGAACATCGATCTCCCAGGAATCAAGCATATTGGCGCGTCAATACTGCAAATTTCGACGAGGTTGGTTGGGTCCGAAGACGCCGGTGACCGAGCGTTATTTCTTCCGGCATCCATTGCGCGAGCAGATCAAGCATTGACGCGTCCGCGCTGGTGAGAACCGGGCACTCGGGGCTACCGAAATTCGAACGTCCGGTGAATCGCCCTCAGCGGACATCCCAACTAAACATGGCGACATAAATATTGCAGCATGTAGCATGTATGATTGCGTGGTTACTCTTTTGGAGAGGCAGCCATGCGCAAGCTCGAAATTGCAGACGCGCAGATCATGCAGTTGGCGATTTCGACAGGAGATCGAGCGAAGCGAGGAATCGCGGTATGACCACCGTCTCCACGGGGTGCTGCTGGTGAGCAGCGGTTACTCGTGCACCGAAGTCGGCCAGTTGTTCGGTCAGGCGGCCACGACAGTTCAGCGATGGGCCCGACGTTTCGAGCGGGGTGGTTTCGACGGATTGCGGGAAGGTGAGCGGCCCGGACGTCCGCGTGCGTTGGATGAGGCGCAATGGGCTCGCATTGAGACGGATCTGCGCAAGACACCACGTGACTTCGGATTTGAAGCGGGCCGTGGCATGGGCCTGTTCTTTCGGAGCACTTGCGTCAGCGCTACGGCATCACGCTGGCCGTGCGTCAGTGCCAGCGGTTGTTTCGCCAGATGGGTTTTCGGCTGCGCAAACGGCGCCCGCAGGCCGCCCAGTCTGATCCCGTTCGCGTTGCGGCGGTAAAAAAGCTGCGGCGACTGGCAAAACGCGACGACATTGAGCTATGGAGCCTGGACGAATGCTATTTCCAGCAACACGGATCGCGCTGTCGCATGTGAGTGGCCCCGGAGCTCCGCGACCCGGTGTTGATGCATGCGCCGACGCGCAAGTCGGTGGCGTGCTTTGGCGCCGTCAGCTTGAGCACTGGCCGCTTCGTCTGGCAGGTGTGCCCTGTCTTCAACGCAGAAACGTGTGCATCCTTTCTGCGCCAGCTACTGCGCCATCGACGTCGCGGCAAGCGCATCGTCGTCGTGCTGGACAACGCCAGGTACCACCATGCCATCCTGCTCAAGCCGTTACTGCGCAAGTACAAGCGGCACCTGACCTTGTTGTTCCTCCCGCCATACAGTCCGCAACTGGCGCCTATCGAACGCGTCTGGAAGCTGACAAGACGCCTTGCGCTACATAACCGGTACTTCGCCACGCTCGCCGAAGTCCTCTCGGCGGTCGACGCCTGCTTCCAGCACTGGAAGAGACCAAACGAGGTGCTGCGAAGACTATGCTGCATTATTTAAGACGCTGTGTTTAGAATGCACGAATGGCGGCTCTGGCACCGAACTTCAGCCGTTGGCGCAGGCCGGCGCGAATGGCCGAAACTGGCTGTGGATCGGCCGTGTAGCGCGGACGGCAGTAGCCGACCCGGAGCGCCCTCTCGCCACCTCGATCGAACGCTCACTCGCATCTAGGGGATACCTCACCAACATCCACCTCGACCTTGATGGGCAGGGAGCCGGGTTATCATTTTGAGTCCTTTTGCAAGAGCTTCTCGTGCAACTCGACGGTCAGCGTTTCGACCCGCTCAGTTAATTTTTGGGTAAGTTCGGTCAGTTCCGTATTCCGCTGCAACAACTCCAGCAGTTGTGCCGCGGTTTGCGCGGAAATTGCCTGCCGCTGCTCGTTAGCGACAGCAAGGGCCTCCCTGTGTTGCGCGTCAGCCTCGGCGTGCGCGTTGTCTCGCGCTGCCTGTCGCGTCTGAGCAAGCAAAATGAGCGGCGCGGCATAAGCTGCTTGGAGACTGAATGCCAGATTAAGGAGAATGAATGGGTAAACGTCGAACCTGGTGAAGCCGAGGGCGTTCACCCCAATCCAGATGGCGACGATTACCGTCTGTGCCCCTAAAAAAACGGGCGTCCCAAAAAAACGTGCGAAGGCTTCGGCCTTGAGCGCGAACCTGTCGTTGCCAAACGCCGCGGCAAGATGTTCGTGAGGTCGGTGGAAGCGAAAGTGATCGACGTTCGGACCGTCAAACGGAGCGGCATGGGAGTTGGAGTTCGGCGTTTTCATGCATTCCCCAAGTGAGTAATCGTTCGAGGCCGGCCTGCAGCGACGTCTGCGGCACTATACCGAGGGAGATACACGCGATGAACAACGGATGCCTATCGTCAGACGATCCCTCGCAGCAGGCAACGCGGCGTGGGGACAAACAGAGTGTAGTGCCTGTTTGCGGTTACGTGAATGACCGCTGATGGCTGGGGAGTGGCCGACTGTGGCGAAGACCTTGGCCGACCACCTCAGGGCGTGACTCGGCCATTCGAAGCGTTTCTGAACTAACCTGACAATTGGTATGAGAACACGCCACGACGAAGCGCGCCCCGGTCCGACCGCCCTCTGTCCCGCCGCAGCGACCAGGTACTCACGTCGCGGTGATGTAGCCCGGTCAGAACTCTTTAACGGGGACAGATCGGCTAAGCCTGGAGGTGCCAAGAAAGGAGATGACCCAGAGCACGCCCTGAGCCGCTCAATCGGACCGAATCCAGCTATCCCTGCGGTGATCGGCTAACCCCCTCCCTATCAGTCGATCTTGCAGTTTGAGCGGGAGAGCGCGAATGGCAGCAACTGGCCACAGCGGTCAGTCTGCTTCCACGAAAATGACCGACCGCGAGTGTCCGGTTCCGGATTTCCCGAAGGGGCCTCCGACACTCGCGAATCGGAACTGGATGGCGTAGAGCAGCTCTTGAGCAACGCATCTACAGGCGTCGGCACTGTCGTCGCCCCAGCGCGGCGTCTTCTATGGCGCGCGCCAAAGCGCCTGACGGAACCCATTGGCCTCCTTGCGCAACGAATCGAGAGGTCGCGTCGACGACTGTTTCGTCGCCGTTTTCATCGAATACGGCAAAGACTGGTGCAACGACCGACTCTACGAGGGCGAATTGCTGCTTTTCGAATCTGCCTGGTTCGATGTGGCCTTCGGCATCGAAACTGAGAATGGAAAATGTGTTCCGAACGATGCGCACCGGGTCTCTGGCCACGAGCTCGACGACCACGTCGGCCATTCGCGCTCGTTGCCCCGCAAAAACGGGCAAACAGTGACTTGCCGGATCTCGCCGCATCCGGTCGAACTTGGTGCTCGACAGCCGCCAGAGGGTATCGTCTGGAGCGATGAGAAACCTTCGGCAAGAAAATCCCATGGCCGTGCCGCCCGTGTATCAACTATGAAGCTCACCACGCTCGGTGAGATCCCATAACTTGCCTTGCCGGAGGAAGATTCTCCCCCGCACCTTACACCGCGCGCATGGCCGGCCCCACTGGGCCTTTCTTGCACGTGAAGTGGGTCGCAGCCATCACGCGGGTGTCGTCGAAGTCTGTGGCGTAGGCGATCACGGTTGCGCGGAACTCCGCCACGGCCTTGCCCGAGCCCTGCTGAGGGCCAAGGGCGCCCCTCTCGTCCAGAATGTGCCTGCATTGGCCATGTACATACTCAATTGGATTCAAAGAACGACGCGGGTCTGTGGATATCTCTTCGCACCTTCATTCAAGCATGACTACTGTCGGAATGAGATCTGACAAGGAAGGCCTCGGCGCGACGGAAGGGATGGCCCTGACGTCTCACTTGTTGATCTCGCCGCTCCATCGATCACGGTTGGCCCAGAACGAACACTGCGGACATTTTTCGCCTTCCAGGTAGTCAATGCCTTCCTCATGCGGGCACCCGATGATGCGATCGAAGGCCACCACCGATTTGGCACCATGCTGGTCGATGAACCGAACGATTGCTTCGGTAACTTCTGGATCGGTTCGCGCATCAGTGGTTTTGCAGAACCACCGCTCAAGCGGGTCGGCGTCCGCACCCTCGTGCGCGACGATGCCAACAGAGACCTTCGTCGCACTCGTGTCGTCGGGCCCGTAGAAGGCAACCGTTGCCACCGGGTAGCCGCAGAAGCCCTTGTCGCGCTTTTTCGCGAACTTGTCTCGGTACCACTGAGCCTTGAATGTCATGACTTCTCCTCGCATGCCCTGCCGAGTGACGTGAGTGGCGCCACCGACCTTAACCAAGCTTACCAACTTTGCACGCTCTTGACCGGTACCAGTTCCGGCATTGGCCACGCCACAGCCAAAGTGTTCGCTGCCGAAGGGGCCAAGGTCATCGCCGGCGCGCGGGCGTGAGAGCGAACTGGAAGAACTGGTCGCTCAGATCCGCGCGGCCGGCGGCGAAGTCGCCGCAATGGCTGGCGATGTGCTCTCCCGCAAGGATATGGATCGTTGCGGCCGATCTTTGGGGAAGCCCTCTGGATGGTTGTCGCCAGTTGCCGCCCGTGAACGGCCTCGCGGTAAGGCAACTTTAGCGGCTTCCCGCCGGCGTCACGATGCGTGTGGTGGAACGCCGGGTGGAACTCGGTGGCTGAATCTCGACTTCCTGCAGCGCATCGAAAAAGCCGCGGCGGCCAGCGCGGGACTACTGGGCGTGCACAACCAGCTGCGCATCCGCCCGCCCGAGCCCGCGCCGCCACCAGCCAACGTCGCCGATCCCTGTCTTGGCGTGCCGCTGGTGCGCGACGCCGGCCAGGTCAACCACAAAGTCTGAATCATGCGCGGCACCGGTTCAGTCCCCGTGCGCCCCGGGTCCGGCCTCGCGCAGCAGCATTAGCAATCTGGCTTCATCCATGCGCCGGCGCGCGATCGCGGTGCACTCCGCCAGGCGCTGCTCGGCCATGTAAGCATCCACCCTGGTGTTTTACTGGGGCTTGACCACCCCGCGGCGGTGAGCAGCCCCCCAAACCGAACGAGGCGGTCCACGGCTCTCCATGTCCTTGTTTAGGTGGCGCCGCATGCAAGCCAGAGGCTTTGCCCCACCCGAACGGATGGCTAAGGTGTCATCGATCGGTTTCCCGGCTGCATTCAGCCGCAATAGCGGCGGCCCTATTGCTTTCCGATGGAAATCGG
Source organism: Cupriavidus sp. 05L310 (assembly GCF_056398185.1). Classification (NCBI taxonomy): domain Bacteria; kingdom Pseudomonadati; phylum Pseudomonadota; class Betaproteobacteria; order Burkholderiales; family Burkholderiaceae; genus Cupriavidus; species Cupriavidus sp. 05L310. The sequence goes on along the minus strand of NZ_JBFTOX010000120.1, from coordinate 774 downwards.
TAAAAAGCTGCTCTACGTGAACCCATAAGAAAACACTTCGATTGGCCAAGGTGGTATCCATTGGTCCAAAGGGACGTGAAGGAGAGTCCCCCCGGGAGGCGCCGAGCCGAATCGCACTTAGGGCCGCCCCTTGCCAACGTTAGCAATGGACGCGCGTGCAGGCAACCGACAAGGAAATCGCTGCGCTGGAGCGTCGACTCAAGATTGCGCTTCGCGACAGTGAGAAATGCCAGAAAATCGCTGAAATTCCTGGCGTGGGCCTGCTCACAGCGACCGCCGCGGTAGCCTCCATCGGGGATGACCAGACCTTCCGCTCCGGGCGTGAGCTCGCCGCCTGGCTATGAGATACACGGCACCCGCCACCGCTTTATAGCCGGACGGGTGCCCCACAATGGCCTGAACTCACCTTTCTCAAGGGGCGCAAGCAATGATCGCATGATGGCTAACAGGTTGGACGGGGACGACGAAAACCCGATAGGGAAAGTGAGCAGCCATGCTCGACAATCAGATGGGGACCTTGTCAGCGAATTCCATATGGGCCGGCAGGCCGTACGGCCCGCACAAACGGAGCGGACATAAGCGTGCTGCCTTCACCTGTCGACCACGATGTCAGTCAGCTTGCAGTCTATTGATCCTTGTATAAATGACGACATCACCACAACTCGGCCTGCTTCCAGCACGCGGCAATGATGTTGGCGCGTTGTTGTGCGCTGCGCAGCCGATTGCAGGCGGTCGTTTTGAGTTCGGTGAGCGAGTGTGGGCAGAAGTTGGCCA
>NZ_JBFTOX010000119.1:0-8471 GCF_056398185.1 Cupriavidus sp. 05L310 | reverse complement strand
CAGGATGTTGCCGCAGCCTACGCCGCTCCACCCGTATCTCGTGGCGCCACCACGCGTTGAAGTCATACACATAGACGAAGCCTTCGTGTTCGCGGAGACGAAACGCAGTCAGTGGCAGTTCGTTTGCCGCGGTGGAGAACTGCAAGACGGCCTCATGAGCTTTGCCGTAACGCCTGCCACGAATGCCGAACGTGTGCAGATGCTCGTCGGCCCAGCCCATGACTACCTGGATGACATTGTGCAATTGTCCGAGCGTCAAGTGCTCAGGAACGAGGACGCGTCGCCAAACCGGCGGGCTCAGGGCGCTCAGAGCAATTCGAAGTTGAAGGACGGAGATCGCCGGCCCAGGAACGGAAGCCATGCGCATTTTTGGTGCCTCATTGGCCTCTCGGCGGTGGTCCGGTTGTTTGCCCCCGTTTTGGCGCGGTCTCCCCTTACTGCGACAAAACCACATGAGCACGTGGCAGGTGGCTCATTATTTTCTTGAGAGAAGACCGGACCGTAGCCCCGCTTTGGCGCGGCTCTCCCAGCCGGGCTGACAAAGGGTAAATTCCCCAAAAAGATATCAAATAAGCACAAATTACCCACTGAAAATTTGCTTTTGACACTTCAGTTTCATTCGTATACATTTATGAAACTAATGTTTCATAGGATGCGACCTGATGGCCTCCCCCTTGCAAGACAAGATCCTCGAATTGCACGACCAGTTGACGGAGAGCGAGCGACGGCTCGCGGAGGTAACCCTTGAATGCATCGGCAACCTCGCCGCTTACTCGGCCACCGAGCTAGCGCAGAAGGCGGGCGTTTCCAAGGCGACCGCGGGGCGTTTCTTCCGCCGGTTGGGATATGAGAATTTCAATGAGGTGCGTGCGCTGGTACGCGACGAAAGCGATCGTGGCTCGCCCCTGTACGAGCTTGCGGGCGTCCAGCCGCCCGCGTCCTCGGACGCGCCCTTTGCGGCCCACCTGGCCAATGATCTACAAAACCTGGCGCAGACGTTCGATCGCCTGGATCCGGCCGATGTCGAGCGCGCGATCTCCCTCCTAGTTGGCGCCAGCCGCATTTGCGTCGCGGGTTTTCGCAATGGCCGCGTGCTGGCGCAGTATGCGTGGGCGCTGCTGACGCAACTGCGCGGCGGCATCACTTTGGTGCCCGGTGCCGGGCTGAATCTAGCCGAAGATCTCGCCGACCTTGGCGACAGCGATGTGCTTCTGGTCATGGACTTCCGTCGCCGCGTAACGCTGCTGCGGCCAATGGTGGAGCACGCAAATCGCGTCGGCGCGAAGGTCGTCATCCTGACCGATCCCAGCGCTACGGAACTGCCCGCCCGCTCCGACGTCGTCCTGCGCTGCGTCAACCATGGCGCCGCCGGATTCGACTCCTATGTCGCGGCGATCAGCCTGATCAACCATCTCGGCACCAGCCTTGCGCTGGCATTGGGAGACGCCGCGCGTCACAGGCTGGAGGAGATCGAAGCCCTGCATGACCACTACGGCGACCTCCACCGCTAAGGCACCAATCGCATGTAAACGTCCGTTCCTCGTCCCATGTGAACGGGCTCCCACTCTTTTTTGAGGAGACTGTCTTGAATTCACTGCTTCCCAACCTTCGCCTGCAATGCGCTGCGAATCCGTCGGTGCAACCGGATGCAAAATATAGCGAGCGACAGCAAGCGATACTCGGCGGGCAAGCCTATCTGCGTGCGGAACAGCAGATCAAGCGCTGGCCGGGGTATGCGCCCACGCCGCTGTGCGAGCTCAAGGGCCTGGCCAAGGCTGCCGGCGTCGCGCAGGTCCTGTACAAGGACGAGGCCGACCGCTTCGGTCTCGGCAGCTTCAAGGCGCTGGGCGGCGCCTACGCCGTCAGCCGCCTGCTGATCCGCGAAATCGAAGCGCGCACCGGCCGTGCCGATGTTTCGGTCGAGGACCTGCTGTCCGGCCGTTATCGTGATATCGCGCGTGATATCACCGTGACCTGCGCAACGGACGGCAATCACGGCCGCTCGGTAGCGTGGGGCGCCCAGCGCTTCGGCTGCCAGTGTGTGATTTACATCCACGCGACCGTGAGCGAAGGACGCAAGCAGGCCATCGAACACTATGGCGCGCAGGTGGTGCGCACAAGCGGGAACTATGACGACTCCGTACGGCAAGCCGCCGACGATGCCGCGCGGCTGGGCCGCTTCGTCGTATCCGACACGTCCTATGAAGGCTATATGGATGTGCCGAAGGATGTAATGCAAGGTTACGCCCTGATGGCCGATGAGGCGCTGCAACAACTTCCGGCTGGGCAAGTTCCGACGCACGTATTCCTGCAGGGCGGCGTGGGTGGTCTGGCGGCGGCGGTCTGCGCGCATTTCTGGGAGCAGCTCGGTGCATCCCGCCCGCGTTTTGTCGTGGTGGAACCCGACAAGGCGGCCTGCCTGTACGAGAGTGCCCGTGCCGGCAAGCCAGTCGCCGTGCATGGCGATCTCGACACCGTCATGGCCGGCCTGGCTTGTGGCGAGGTGTCGTTGCTGGCATGGGAGATCCTGCATCCTGGCGCGCACGCTTTCCTGACCATCGACGATGAATCGGCGCTGGAGACGGTACGGCTGCTGGCCGCCGGCCGTTACGGCGACGCGCCGCTGGTGGCGGGCGAATCCGCAGTCGCCGGCCTGGCCGGTTGCCTCGGCGCGCTTGGCGATGCACAAGTGCGCGCGCAGCTTGGCCTCGACGCCGGCAGCCGCATCCTGGTATTCGGCAGCGAGGGCGCCACCGATGCGGAGCTTTACCAGCGCATCGTCGGGAAGTCGCCCGAGCAAGTCAGGATGGCGGCTTGAAGATGCGCACGACAACGAATCGGACTGCCGCGCCGCACATCGATTTGCCCCGCCTGTTGGGCCGGATCGCAGCGCTGGCGCAGGTCGGCGCGATCGACGGCGGCGGTGTCAGCCGGCTCGCGCTGACCGACGAGGACCGTCTCGGGCGCGATCTGGTGGTGAGTTGGATGCGCGAGCTTGGGCTGGCGGTGAGCATCGACGCGATAGGAAATGTGGTCGGCGTGCGGGGAGGACGTGAGGATCTTGCGCCGGTCATGACTGGCTCGCACATCGATACCGTCCGTACCGGTGGGCGCTATGACGGCAACCTCGGCGTGCTCGCTGGCCTTGAAGTGGTGGCCGCCTTAAACGATGCCGGCATCGCCACGCGGCGGCCCCTGGCGGTTGCCTTCTTCACTAACGAGGAGGGTGCGCGTTTCGCGCCGGACATGATGGGCAGCCTGGTATTCCAGGGCGACCTCCCGTTGCAGCAAGCGCTCGATACCAAGGGCATAGACGGCAGCACGGTCGGCGAGAATCTGCGGCGCATCGGCTATAACGGCACGCATCCGGTCGGCACGAATCAGCTGCACGCCTTTGTCGAGCTACATGTGGAACAGGGACCGGTGCTGGAGCATGAGGGCGTCACAATTGGCGCCGTCACCGGCGTGCAGGGGATTCACTGGACGGAATTCACGGTTGAAGGCACGTCGAATCACGCCGGCACCACGCCGATGCGCCTGCGGCATGACGCTGGCCTGGTTGCGGCACGCATCGCCTGCTTCGCGCGGGACCTGGCGCGCGAGTTGGGCAGTGGCCAGTTGGCAACGGTGGGGCAGGTCAAGCTCTCGCCGAACCTGGTCAATGTGATCCCGAACCTGGCCGTGTTCACGCTGGACCTGCGCAATGCCGATCAGGCGATCCTGGCCGAAGCGGTGCGCCGCACCTTCGATTTTGCGCACGAGCTGGCGCGAGACGAGGGGGTAAAGCTGTCCCATCGCTCGCTTGCCGACTTTGCCCCCGTTGCGTTCGACAACCAGATCATCGGCCGGGTGGAAGCGATCGCCCGTCGGCATGGCCACACTGTACAGCGCATTGCGAGCGGCGCCGGCCACGACGCACAGATCCTGGCACGTATGTGTCCTGCCGGCATGATCTTCGTGCCCAGTGTCGGCGGTCTGTCCCACAACGTTGCCGAGTTTACCGACGACAGCGATATCGAGGCGGGCGCCAGTGTCCTGCTCGATTTGCTGCTCGAACTAGCTGAACAAAAGGAATAGGAGTCCAATTCATGCCACGCTATATCAATGTCGCCGCCGCCCAGCTTGGGCCAATTCAACGCGCCGACTCCCGCCGGGACGTCGTCGAGCGCCTGCTCGCGCATCTTCACCAGGCGCATGCCATGGGCTGCCAGTTGGTTGTATTTCCGGAGCTTGCGCTGACCACCTTCTTTCCGCGCTGGTATCTGGAAGATCCGGCCGAACTCGATGCTTTCTACGAGCGCGAGATGCCTGGTGCGGAAACCCGCGTGCTGTTCGAGACCGCAGCCAGGCTTGGAATCGGTTTCTATCTCGGCTACGCCGAGCTTGCGCTGGAACAAGGTGTCGCAAGGCGTTACAACACCTCCATCCTGGTCGGGCAGGACGGCGCCATCGTCGGGAAATACCGCAAAGTTCATCTTCCCGGGCATGCAGAGCATGAACCTTGGCGCGACTTCCAGCATCTCGAAAAGCGCTACTTTGAACCGGGTCTCGGTTTTGACGTCTGGCGTGCCTACGGCGGTGTGATCGGCATGGCTCTGTGCAATGACAGGCGCTGGTCGGAAACCTACCGGGTGATGGGCCTGCAGGGCGCGGAAATGATCTTGTTGGGATACAACACCCCGGTACATAACCCGCCCGCGCCAGAGCATGACGATCTGTCGATGTTTCACAACCACCTCGTCATGCAGGCCGGCGCCTACCAGAACGGCACCTGGGTGGTTGGCGTTGCCAAAGCCGGCAAGGAAGAAGGCTGCGAGATGATCGGCGGCACTTGCATCATTGCCCCGTCGGGCGAGATCGTGGCGGCATGCTCGACCAAAGGGGACGAGCTGGCAATCGCTCGCTGCGACCTCGATCTTTGCCGCTCCTATAAGACTACGACGTTTAATTTCGATCGCCACCGCCGCCCGGATGCGTATGGGCTGATCACCTCGCGTCGGGGCGCCATCGAACCAGAGCATCTGGTGGCCTGACCGGCAGTCTTACCCAGCTTCCCAAAACAATAATTTCAGCGAGCGCCTTGCGGCGCCCGCAGGGGAGCGTTTTGTCTTAAAAAACCAACGGAGGAACAAAGTGAGTGATTCCCTGCAAACGGCCGGCGCCGTCAAGCCCGCTTCGCGCGTTGGGGCAAGTGCGGTGTCCGCACACGACAATGCCCTGTACAGCAAGGTGGCGTGGCGCCTGCTGCCATTCCTGATGGTGTGCTATATCGCTGCATTCCTGGATCGCGTCAATGTCGGCTTTGCCAAACTGCAAATGCTGGACGACCTGAAGTTCAGCGAAACGGTTTATGGCCTCGGGGCTGGCGTCTTCTTTATCGGATACTTCTTGTTTGAAGTACCGAGCAATGTCCTGATGCACCGCATTGGGGCCCGAAAAACGCTGGCTCGCATCATGATCCTGTGGGGTTGCATCTCCGCAGCGATGGCAGTGACGCAGACAGCCACTCAGTTCTACGTGTTGCGCTTCCTGCTCGGTGCGGCTGAGGCTGGTTTTTATCCAGGGATCATTCTGTATTTGACCTACTGGTTCCCATCGCACCGGCGCGGGCAGATCATTGCCGTGTTCATGACGGCAGTGCCTTTTGCCGGCATCCTGGGCGGGCCACTGTCTGGCGGGATCATGCAAGGCCTACACAGTCATGGCGGCTTTGCCGGCTGGCAATGGATGTTCCTGATCGAGGCCGTTCCGTCGATCCTCCTCGGCCTGGCCGTGCTCTGGTACTTGGATGATCGCATCGGCGATGCGGCCTGGCTCAATGCCAACGAAAAGGCACGCCTTGTCCAGAACCTGGCGGCGGAGAAGGCGGTAAAGGTCGAACATATCTCGCTGTGGAAACTGCTGAAGGACCGGCGGGTTGTGCATATGGCATTGATCTGCTACTGCACGGTTTCCAGCTTGTCCGGGCTTGCCTTCTGGATTCCGTCAGTCATCAAATCCACCGGTGTGGTGTCCCTTCTGGAGATCGGGTTCCTGACCGCGATTCCCAACGCCTGTGCCGTGGTATCCATGGTGCTGCTGTGCCGTCACTCGGATGCGACCCGCGAGCGCCGCTGGCACATGATCATTCCCTTTCTCATCGGCGGCACCGGCCTCGCCCTGAGCACGCTGTTCAGCCACAACCCGACACTCGCCGTTGCCATGCTATCGATTGCGGCGGCCGGCTGCATGGTTTGCTCGCCGCTGTTCTGGAGCCTGCCCACCGCCTTCCTGGAAGGCAAGAGCGCCGCCGCCGGCATTGCCGCGATCAATGCGTTCGCCGGTCTGGCTGCCTTCGCCAGCCCATACGCGATTGGCTGGATCAAGGATCTCACCGGCTCGACCAACTGGGGCATGTACTTCCTCGCCTCCTTCACGGTGATCGGCGCCATCCTCGTCTATCGCGTGCCGAAAACACTGGTGAACCGCTAACCGGCCTTGTGGGGACGCCCGGCGTCCCTTCCCCCAAAATTGGAGTTCAGCATGACAACCGATGTCGTTACCCTGACGCAGGAGATGGTCCGCATTCCCAGCCTTTCCGGAAAGGAGGGGGAGATGGCAGCACTGATGGCGCGGCGCATGCGCGAGTTCGGCTTTAGTTCCGTGACCACGGACCGGAACGGTTCGGTCCTGGGCCTGATCGGCCCGGAGGACGCCGAAGTCGCACTGCTATTCGACGGTCACATGGACGTCGTGCCCGTGACCGGTACCTGGCGCTTCGATCCCTTCGGCGGGACCCTTCATGAAGGCCGGATCTACGGCCGCGGAAGTACCGATATGAAGGGGGGGATTGCAGCGGCAATCTGCGGTGTTGCCGCTGCTGCACGCGAGGGATGCCTCACGCGCCGTGTGGCGGTATCCGCCAGCGTGCTCGAAGAAGTGATCGAAGGCTATGCCCTGTCCTCGGTTCTCGATGCGTGCGTACCCGCCGCGGTTGTCATCTGCGAGCCTTCAAAGCTCCAGATCAAGGCCGCGCAAAAGGGTCGACTGGAAATCCAGCTGACCTTCCACGGCAAGCCGGCGCATGCAGCCACCCCGCACCTTGGCGTCAATCCGCTGCATGCGGCGGCCCGCGCACTGCTTGCGCTGGAAACACTGGCGTTGCCCGGCGATCCGCGCCTGGGACAAGCCTTGCTGGTACCGACCGATATCGTTTCGTCGCCGTACCCTTCGATCTCGATGATTCCGCTTTCCACTACCGTTCGCTTCGACCGCCGGACCCTGAGCGGCGAATGCAGGGAGGATGTCCTTGGCAGCATCAGCGCCTGCCTGAAAGCCGCGGGCTTGAAGGACTTTACGCTGGCGGTAAGCGAAGATCAGGTGGAGACGTTCACCGGCGAACGAGCTAGCCCTTCGCGTTGGCTGCCCGCGTGGCAACAGGCCGACGATCACCCGCTGGTACGCGCCGCCGTGGAAGCAGTCACGCGCTCCGGCATCAAACCGCGCGTGGGCAGTTGGGCTTTCTGCACCAATGGCTCCGAGTCCGCCGGGCGCCGTCGCATCCCTACCATCGGCCTGGGCCCGGGCGCTGAAGAAGACGCCCACACGATAGACGAGTCCATTGCCGTGGATCAATTGGAGGCAGCGTGCGCTGTCTATAAGCACCTGGCGTTGATTACAGCGGGTAAGGAGTGATTTAGTCGGGCGGCTTTCGCACTGCCGCACGGAGAAGTCCGAGGCAAGCTTCCCGTCGGGATGATCGAAGTAGCCGAGCGGGAAGATCCCACTCCTCCACGAGGACCGGAATGACGGACGCTTGTCTCCTTCGAGCCATTGACCCAACCCCTGGTTGCCTGTGGGCGGCGCGATAGTGCTGTAGACGCGGACAACGCGCGAGCCGCCGCAGATCTACCCGAAAATGTTGCGAGCTCGGGTTGTGCTGCACCAACACCCCGCTGTAGGCAAGTGGCAGCGGACTCACCAGCCCGCCGGTGTCAGCCAGCAACCGCAAGTCGGGACTCCGGTCGCACAGTCGAAGTTGCCGGGCGTCATATAAGCCATGGCCTCGACTCGCTGTGTCAACGCATGAGCCGTCGTCATGCTGCCGTCGCCCGGCAACCTAGCTCTGATTGGTGGGCCTACGGCACCAACGGATTATGAGTCCGCTGCTCTAACCAGGCATGAACTAGAGGCCCGATGGAGCGGGTGAAGGGAATCGAACCCTCGTCATAAGCTTGGAAGGCTTCTGCTCTACCATTGAGTTACACCCGCGTGCGATGCGCGGCATGATAGCAACTACCCCAATCGGCGTGGCATTATTTGTTCGGTTAGACAACCCTATCCTCATGCGGTTATACACATCGTTGACCCACCGAAGCGATCCTGGCGCCCCGGAAAAGTGTTTACATTCAAGGACTTGAAGCGGCACTTGTAAACTGTCTGAGTCTCGCGTTTACTTCTGCCTTTTTGGGTGACGCGTTGACGATTGAATC
>NZ_JBFTOX010000118.1:0-8737 GCF_056398185.1 Cupriavidus sp. 05L310 | reverse complement strand
GCCCTGCTTGCGCTAAACAGCCAGCGCAAGCAGGGCGGCGGCCGCTCGAACCTCGTCACCTGTCAAGTGTCCTCGGCGCAAAATGCGATTTTATTTGGCGGCTTATCTTGGGTGGATTGGCGATGGGACGCGAAAGTAGACCTCTGGCTATTGGGTGAGAGAGGTGATTTCCTTGGTATTGCGAAGGTAATGGCTGGTGGCAATCCCGAAAGTGCAAGAGAAATTTGGGGTGGTTACTTAAAAATAAGTAAAAGGAACAAGGGATTTAAGTTATCCGAGATGATTATGGGTAGTTTGGGGGTGCCAAATATTTTGGCCTGCGATCCGCCTAGTCATGGAAATAAAGAGGTTTACGACCTCATCTCATCGAAATTAAAATCTGAGGGTGATATTTATTATGCAAAATACATCAAATCGAAATTTAATCGTATTAAATAAATATCTTATTTTTGTATTAGTTTTATGGGGGGGTATTTTTTTGCAAAATATGCCGCGATGAAGAATAACTAATGTAGAGGCAAGCAGGAATTTTGATTATGAAAGAACTAGCTTACGAAGACGACGATACAAGTCATGGCGGCAAGATCCTGTCGGGATCGGACCGCATTCAGGTCCGGGGGAGACGAGCCGCGCGGATCGGCGATATCGTGTCGTGTCCGATTCACGGCAACAACAAGATCGTGGAGGGCGGAGCCAGCATGACCGATGCGGGCGTGCCGCTTGCGCGCGACGGCGACCGGACCCAGTGCGGCAGTATCCTCATTGCTCACTGGCGCGGCGCGACGGTTCGGTAAATGCCCATCGATTTTCAGCGGGTACCGCCCAGAGCCACGGTGCCAGACCTGCCGCGCCTGTCGGTCGCCTGGTGGACGTTCCTGTTTGTCGCCATTGTGGGTGGGGGCGCTGCGTTTGTCATCTCCCTCTGGCCCGCGACAAAGCCGACAAACACCTTCTGGTTCTGGCTCTGCGTCATAGGCTATCCCTTGGCTGCTTGGGCCTTTCTGTGGAGCGTGGCCATGGCCGGCGCGTATGCGCGGCGCAGTGACGCCATGGCGGTCAACCGGGCGAGCGATGCCGAGGAACAGGACTGCCATGCGAGCGCTAGCAAGCCACTTGCGATTCTGGCCCACGCCTGGTGCTTTTCTGCTGACGACGCAGAGAACGGCGTTGAGGGCATTGCGAGCGGGCGCATGCAAATGGCTGCCCGGCCAAGTGCGGCATACCCTGAAACGGATGTGATCGCCCGCTGGATCGCGATACCCGAGAAGCCGTTCTACCCGGGCAATGAACTCTCGGAGCACGCCAGGCATAAAGTCGTCACTGACTGGCTGCTTGACCGCTTGCTCCGCCCGGTTATTGCGAGTCTGGAGTCCTTGCCAGCGCAGACCCGGCTACATGTACGGCTCGTCTCTGCGTCATCCGTGGAGGCGGATGAGGTCGGCGCGCGACTTGAAGCCAAGATATTGGCATGCCTCCCGCAGTTGCCCGTCGTCGCGACAGACGATACGGATGATCTGTCGCTGTTTGATGTCGACGCCTGGGCGGACCGCATGCCCGCAGACGAGGTGCAGCTACTCGTCGCACTTCAGTTGAGGCGTGCCATCAGTGAACGCTTGGATGGCGGCGTGGCCGAGGCTGGCGTCGCTTTGCTGGTGGGCCGCCCCGGGGCCTCGCGGCATGGTTCCGCGCTGCACTTGCACCGTCCAGCCCAGGACAGCGCGCAGTCCGCCTCGGATTGCGTGGCGCTCGCAATGCGTTGGGGGCGAACCAGCACCGAAGGCATCGGTGCGGTTTGGGACCAAGCGCTTTCCGACGAGGTGGTCACGCATCTCAAGTCATCGTCGCCCCTGGGCGATGCCGTCACATGGGTGGATCTTGCGAAGACCATCGGCAACTCTGGCAGTGCAGGCGCATGGCTCGCGACTGTCCTCGCTGCCGAGAATGCCGCCCTGTCCGCCCAATCGCAACTCGTCCTCACCCAGGAGGGCGATCGGTGCATCGCCCTCGTGTGCTGCAAGCCATCATGAATGAATACAAGCCACAGCCAGTAGCACGCTATCTCTGTATCGCGATATTGATCCTCTTTGTCGCAGTCGGCCTCGCGGTTTGGTTCGAGGGGCCGGGGCAGGGGCTGTCGCGGCAGCAAGTCAAGCTGTTCGAGATTTCCTTGGCGATCGGGTGCATTGTGTCGCTGCTGCTGGCCAGGTACTACGAATGGTTGGCGCTAAAGATCCAGTTGCTGCGCGCCAGGCTGTGGGTCGCCAACTACGATGCCAGCAAGCGGAGCGAGGCTGCGACGGCGGGAGGCGGCGCGCCGGCAGCGCGTCCCGGGCGACTGGCCACTATACGCGACGCGCTTCACGTGCATCACGGTTGGCGCTGGCGCTACCGCCAGCCCTGGCTGCTGCTCACCGGCGACGACGCCGCCATCGCCCGCCTCCTGCCCGAACTGGCAGAACAAGGCTGGCTGATCACCCCCGACGCGGTGTTGCTATGGAGCAAGGCCAACAAGGAAGGCTGGCCGGACGCCGACTGGCTCAAGCAACTCTACCGACTACGCCGCCGCCGTCCGGTGGACGCGGTGATTCTCACAATGGACAGCGCAACGGATCTGCAGGTGCAGCGCCGCGGCGCCCATCCCCATGGGATGCGCCTGGCGCGCATCGCCGAATTGCTGCGCTGGTCCGCCCCGGTCTACCTGCTCGATGTGGCGGAGGCGAGAACGGTGGGCCACGGCCTCATGCCGGTCATCAGTTGCGAACTGCCGCGCCAGGCGGACGCGGACGCCATCGATGACGCGTTGCGCACGCTGCGCGACCAGCTGGCGCAGCGCGTGGTCGCGCAACTGATGGAGGGCAACCGCGACCGCTATATGGGAGAGCTTTCGCAGCGGCTCGACACCCGCGGCAAAGCGCTCGCCGACTGGATCGCCGGATTGGGGGGCCGGCAGCGCCGGCGCATCGCCGTGGAGGGTATTGTCTTTGCGCCGTATCCACGGCCCATCGCCGGCGATGCGAGCGTGCAGAGCAGCATCGACCTGCCGCTCTGGCACTACCTGGGCGAAGCCGCCCGCCGCCAGCCGGGACAGCGCGTTGGCTGGCACCCGGTCACGGTGTCTGCCATCGTGGGCCTGACGGCCATCGGCTTGTGGAGTGCCGGCATGCTGGTCTCCGGCGTGCTGAACGGGCGGGACATCCACGCCGCCCGGCAATCCGTGAACGACTTTCAGACGGCCCCCAACCCGGCGGCCCGCCTGCGCGCGCTCCTCGCCTTGCAGCAGCAGATCGAGCGCTACGAGTACCGTACCCAGCATCATGCGCCGCTTGCGACCCGCTTTGGCCTGAATCGCGATCCGGCGGTCCTCGCCGCGCTGTGGAAGCCCTACGCGCAGGCCAGCCGCGAGCTGCTCGTCGCGCCCGTGCAGCGGGATCTGGAGGCGTCGCTGGTGGATCTCGCGCAACTGCGCACCACGGTGCTGGATGCGGTAACCAACCGGGTGGCGTTGAGCGGCCACCAGGCGCTCAAGACCTATCTGATGCTGACCAACCCCGACCGGGCCGAGCCGGCCTTCCTGGTCCCGCAACTGGTGCAGCACTGGTCCACCGATGCCCGGATGACCCCGGGTGAGCGGCAGGACCTTGCCGAGCGCTTGCTCAAGTTCTATGCGGAGCATTTGAAGGCCAACCCGGCAGGACACATCGAGCCGCGCCCCGAACTGGTCGCCGGGGCCCGCCAGACGCTGCTGGCCGTGATCGGCGAGCGCAATGCCGAGGACACCGTCTATCGGGGCGTGATCCAGACTTTTGGTGAGCACGCTGGCGGCAAGTATCCGGACCAGACCCTGGCCGCGCTGATCGCCGGCACCGATCCCCGGGGGCTGGTGCGAGCCGCGGCCATCGTGCCGGGGGTCTTCACCCGGCAGGCCTATGAGGGCTATGTCGCCCCCGCGATCGAGCAGGCCGCCAAGCGCACGGAGATCGCCAATGACTGGGTGCTGACCGATGGCAAGCCGCAGCAACAGCAGCAGCAGACTGAGAGCCGTTCGGCCGAAGCGCTGCAGGCGGCCCTGACCGAGCAGTACTTCGCCGATTACGCGGAGCATTGGCAGGGCTTCATGAACAGCTTGCAATGGGAGGCCGCGCCGACCCTGCCGGCCGCGATCGGGCAGCTCAAGCTGATGGCCGACGCGCGCCAGTCGCCGGTGATCGCGCTGATGAAGTCGCTCGAATACCAGGGCGGCGCCGGCGCCCGCAAGGACTCGCTGTCCGATACGCTGGTGGCCAAGACGCAGGACCTGCTCGGCAAGAAGCCGGCGGGGCCCGAGGTGGCGAAGCCGGACGCGGCGGGGCCGCTGGGCGCGGCCTTTGGCCCGGTGCTGCGGCTGGTGGCGCAGGGTCAGCCCGGCAGCGCCAGCGCGGGCACCAGCGGTGACCTGAGTCTGCAACGGTTCCTTGACCGCGCGACGGCACTGCGCCTGCGCCTGCAGCAGGTCGGCAACAGCGCCGATGCCGATGCGCAGGCCCGTCAGATGGCGCAGGCGCTGTTCCAGGGCAAGGGCTCGGAACTGGCCGACACCCAGGCCTATGCGCAACTGATGGCGGCGAGCCTCGGCAGCCAGTGGGCGGGCATGGGCGAGACGCTGTTCGTGCGGCCCATCGCGCAGGCGACGCAGACGGTGCTGCAACCGGCGCAGGCAAGCTTGAACGACGCGTGGCGCCAAAGCATCGCGATGACATGGAGCCGCTCGTTCTCCGGACGCTATCCGTTTGCGGACACCGCCAACGATGCCTCGCTGGCCGAGCTGGCGCGCTTCCTGCGTCCGCAGAGCGGCTTGATCGGGTCCTTCCTCGGCACGCAGCTGGCGGGCGTGCTCGAACTGCAGGGCGATCAGTGGCTGCCGGCAGCCACTGGCGGGCAGGCGCAGTCCTTCGATCCGGCCTTCCTCAACGCGATCAACACCTTGCAGCGCATGGCGGCGCACCTGCTGGCGCAGGGCGAGCCGCAGTACCGCTTCGAGTTCAAGCCGATCCCCACCCCGGGCCTGACCGACACGCTGCTGACGCTCGATGGGCAGACGCTGCACTACTACAACCAGCGCGAGACGTGGCAGGCAATGCGCTGGCCGGGCAACAACCTGCAGGACCCGGGAACCCGGCTGCAATGGCAGACCGAGCGCGCCGGCACCAGCAAGAGCTACGAGTTCGGCGGCCGCTGGGGCCTGGTGCGGATGCTGGAGCGCGCGCACGTCGAACCGGTGGATAGCGCGAACTACCAGCTGACGTGGCAGGCGAGGCCGGACGCGCTGGATGCGCCGGAAACGCTAGAAGGGCCAGGCGCACCGAAGGCCCCTGCCGAGAACCGGGCCGATGCGCACGGCCGGACCTTCGCCGAAGATCCCGACAGCCTGACGGCGCGCAGCGCCCAGGCGCCTGTTGCGGCGGACGTGACCTATCCGGTGCGCTACCTGATGCGTACCGAGGTCGGGCAGGGGCCGCTGGAGATGCTGGCGCTGCGGGGCTTTGTGCTGCCAACGCGGATCTTCGTGGGCCGGGAGCCGCTGGCGGCGGCCCGCGCTACACCCGCCCTGCGCAAGTAGAGATAGACAGGGACAAACGACAAACCATGTTCAACAAGCTCCTCAACGCGCTCTTCGGCGCGCGTGCCCCTGCGGATCTCGCTCGCTCCACACAGGCGCGCTGGGACCCATGGCTGCAACCCATCCGTCCCGACGCTCCGGCCGGCGACGATCCGGGCTACGACGACGACTTCCTCGCCATCAAGGAGGAGGTGGCCAAGCTGTCCGGCGTGAACGACACGCTGATTGTCGAGTCCGCCGAGCGGCTGCTCAAGCTGACCGCCAAGGACGTGCGCCTTGCCGTGTATTACGTCTACGGGCGCATGCGGCGCGATGGCGCCGAAGGGGTCGCCGCTGGCTTCGAGTTGCTGTCGGCACTGGTCGACCGTTTTGGCGCCCGGCTGCTGCCCGCCCGGGCCGAGAGCCGCAAGGCGGCACTCGAATGGCTGGCCGGCGCGACGTTCACGGACCGGCTCGACCGGGTGCCGGGCCTGGCCGGCGCGCAGCTGGAACGTACCCTGTCGGCACTGGCGCTGATTCTCGAGCGCACGGCGCAGTGGCCGGAACCGGCTCGCCCGGCGCTGGATGGGCTCATCCGTCGCTTCGAGGGCCGGGTCGAGTCACCGTCGGCCACCGGCAACCCTGGTGGGGATGCGCCATCCGGGCCGGCGGCCGCCTCGGTCCTGCCAGCCTTGGGCGAGGTGGCCTCGACGCGCGATCTGCTGGATCGGGCGCGCCAGATGGCGCTGTACCTGCGCCAGCAACCGCAGGGCTACCTCGCGGCCTACCGCCTGATGCGCTGCGTACGGTGGGATACGTTGACCGAGATCCCGCCGCACGAGCACGGCGGCAAGACGCGCCTGGTGGCGCCGCGCGCCGAACTGCGCGCCCAGCTCAAGCGCCTGATGCTGCAAAAGCAGTGGCCGGAACTGCTCGACCGCGTCGAGCAGGCCTTCGCCGAAGGCGCCAATCATTTCTGGCTGGACCTGCCGTACTACGCTTTCACGGCCCAGGATCAGGCCGGCGGCGAGTATGCCCGCGCGCGCGACCTGCTCGCCACTGACTGTGCGCTGATGCTCGAACGCCTGCCCGGCCTCGATCAACTGGCCTTCACGGACGGCACACCGTTTGCGGATGACACCACATTGGCGTGGATTGCGCGCCATGCCACCGTACGCGATGTCGAGCGCGGCGAGCCCATGGTGCCGGTATCGGTCGCGTCCGCCAGCACCGACTGGGCGGAGACGGAAGCCCAGGCGGCGGACCTCGCCGCCCAACAGAGCCTCGATGCCGCGTTCGCCTGGTTGCAGGGCCTGCCGGCGCCGGACGGTGAGCGCGACCGCTTCGTGCGGCAACTGGTGATGGCGCGCGTGGCCGAACGTGCGGGTCGCGCGGACACGGCGTTGCACTTGCTGGGCGCCCTCGAGGTGAACGCGCAGCGCTTTCAGCTGGCCACCTGGGAGCCTTCGCTCGCGTTCGAGGCCAAGCAGCAGCTGCTGCGGTTGATCAAGGCCCGCATGACGCGCAAGGACGCGGACAAGGTCGCTCTTGCTCAGCGTATCGAAGCCCTGCTCGGCGATCTGACCGCCATCGACCCGGCCCGTGCCGTGGCCATCGCCTGACCGGCGAGTTTACTGACAGCCTCATGACCGATCCCACCCAAGACAACGAAATCCTGCGCTACTACGAAGCGGAGATGCGCTACCTGCGCGAAGCCGGCAAGGAGTTCGCCCAGGCGTTTCCCGACCGTGCGCGCATGCTCAATATTGACGGCATCGGCGAGCGCGATCCCCATGTCGAGCGGCTGTTCGAGGGCTTTGCCTTCCTGATGGGGCGGCTGCGCCATAAGCTGGACGACGAGCTGCCGGAGCTGACCGAAGGGCTGGTCAGCATGCTGTGGCCGCACTACCTGTACATGATCCCGTCGCTGTCGATCCTCGAGTTGTCCCCGACCATTGACACGTTGCAGCGCCACGAAACCGTGCCGGCCGGACTGGAGGTGCTGTCCGACCCTGTGCCGCTTGGCACGCAGGCAGCCGGTGGCAATGATGCCGTGCAATGCATCTACCGGACCACGCAAGCAGTCGACTTGTACCCGCTGCGCCTGACCGAGGCCAACGCCTATGCGCGCGAGGATGGCCGCTCGGTGATCCGGTTCAGGCTCGAACTACAGGCGCAGGCACTGCGCGAGCCACTGGCGGTGCCGCGCCTGCGGCTCTACCTCCATGCCGACCGGCCATTGGCACTGGCGCTGTATGCCGCGCTGACCGCCCGGCCGCTGGCCATGCAGGTGCGCATCCCCGGCTACCCGGAGCAACGCCCGGGCGCGTCCCAGGCGATGCCCGGCCTGGCGCTGGAAGCGGCCGGCTTCGACGCGCAGGCACGCCTGTGGCCCAAGCCGGACAATGCTTTTGGTGGCTACCAGCTGCTGCTGGAGTACTTCACCTTTCCCGAGAAGTTCATGTTCGTGGATCTGGTGGGGCTGGACATGGGCGCCATCCCACCAGGTACCGGGCATGTTGACGTGGAGGCGGTACTGACCAGGCCGTTCCCCGACGACATGCGCTTCTCGGCGGAGAACGTGCGGCTCTTCTGCACGCCCATCATCAACCTGTTCGAACTGGAAGCCGACCCGATCACGGTCACGCACGTCGAGACCGAGTACCGGGTGCGGGCCATGGAGCAACACGGGCAGCATGTCGAAGCGTACTCGGTCGATACCGTGCGCGGCTTCGAGGCAGCGAGCGGCGCGCGCTTCGAGTACGCGCCGTTCGCGGCCTTTCGCCACCGGGGCGGCATGCTGCGCCATGAGATGCCCGAGCGCTACTTCCACACCCGGGTGCGCCGCGGTCCCTCGGGCAGGTTCGACACCTGGGTGGTGCTCGGCGGCCATGCCTGGGAGCAGCAACAGACCCTGCCCCAGGAGACGCTGTCGCTGTCGGTCACGGGCACCAACGGCATGCTGCCCCGCAAGGGTCTGCGCGAGGCCGGCATCACGCATATGCGGAGCGGATTCGCCAACATCGGCGCGGTGCGCAACCTGACCGCACCGACCCTGCCGGTGTACCCGCCCACCGCCGACCGCTTCCACTGGCGCGTGCTGTCGCACCTGGCGCCAAACTACCTGTCGCTGCTCGATGCCGAGGTCCTGCGCGGCAGTCT
>NZ_JBFTOX010000117.1:0-9817 GCF_056398185.1 Cupriavidus sp. 05L310 | reverse complement strand
TGCAGTTCTCCACCGCGGCAAACGAACTGCCACTGACTGCGTTTCGTCTCCGCGAACACGAAGGCTTCGTCTATGTGTATGACTTCAACGCGTGGTGGCGCCACGAGATACGGGTGGAGCGGCGTAGGCTGCGGCAACATCCTGGCGGGTTGCCACGTTGCGTGGCCGGTTGCGGGCGTTGCCCGCCAGAAGACATGGGCGGGATCGGGAGCTATATGGAGGCCAGGGGCGAACGCAGTGAGTATGAGTTCCTCGATTGGCTCGAGTCGCTGCGCGAGGAGCCAATCGTGTTGGAAGACTTACGCGATGAGGTCGGCGGGTGGCTGACTTGGCTGGATCGTCGCTTTGACCGTCAGATCGTCAATGATCGGTTGCGAGAGCTCGAGGGGTAGACTGGTCGCCGCAGCTTCCAAGGGAGGAGGGCGGCCATGCGTATCAGCTTGCAACTTGTAGTGCAGGACGATGGAGGCGTGCCAGCCACCGTCACCGAAATAGCCCAGTTCGACAGAGACGGGCTTGATGTGGGCTCGCTGGGCCCGCATCTGGAGGAGGCGAAATCATTGCTGGGTCGGCTGCAGCGCACGATGGTCGCGGCACAGGTTGTTGAAGTAGTTGCCCGGACCAGCGTTTGTCCCACGTGCGGTGCGCAGTTGGTTTGCAAGGGCCACCATCACTTGGTCTTCCGGAGCGCGTTGGGGCGACTGTCGATTGACAGTCCCAGGCTGTATCCCTGTCGGCTGTGCCAAGGCGACGCCCCCACCTTCAGTCCGTTCGCTAACTATTTGCCCGAGCGGGTCAGTCCAGAACTGCAGTATCTCGAGGTCAAGTTTGCAGCGCTGATGTCCTATGGCCTGACCGTCAACGTCCTGCAGGAAGTGTTGCCGCTCGATCATGTGCTGGCAGCCAGTTCGATCCGGCGCCAGGTCACCGGGCTCGGTCGCCGGCTGGAAGCGGAACAGGCCACTGACGCCCGACGGCACGCGGACGTGGCCGCGAGCGTCGGTTCGTCCGACACCCCGGAGCCCAGTCCGGTCCGCGCCGTCGGCATTGACGGCGGCTACCTTCGGCCGGCCGGCCACCGGTGCCGGCAGGATGGCTGGTTTGAAGTGATCGTCGGGAAGTCAATGCGCGATCAGGATGCCGGCCATAGTTTTGCCTACCTGCACAAGCTTGAGCACCGGCCGGCCGGCTCGGCTTTGGTGACCGCGGTGAGTACGTTCTCGATTGGTTCCACATCGCCATGCGGGTATCCGTGATGTGCGACAGCGTATGCAGGCCCTCGTACATCAGGTAGTACGCCGCCATCGTCATCAGCGCGATATAGCCCGCGTTCTTCGAGAACACCACGCCGATCATCAGCGCGAACGGCACGGCCGCCAGCACGAAGGCTACCGGCGCAAAGGGCGGAAACAACAAGGCGCGCCAGCGCTTCTGGCCTTTGTACTCAAGCGTCAGATGTGTGAAGAAGCGATGATGCACCGCGCAATGCCGTTTATAGATCGCGCTGAACAAGCGCGTCGGTCGATGCAATATATAGCGGTGTGCAGCCCACTCGGCCCAGTCTTGGCCGTGCTACGATTCTTTTGAACAACTGGAGAAGGCTATGGATCTCCAAGGCTTCACGTACTACAAAGATCACTGGTATGAGGCATGCGCAACGTCCCCAACCGGTGGGCCCTGGCAGGGCCAGGTGACGATCTGTGCAAAAGCGGCGGACGGCAGCTCGATCAAGATCTTCGAGCACGAGCCTGTGCCTGGGCAGTACTTTTCCGAAGGTGAGGCGTGGCAGCATGCGCGCGACTATGCAGAGAAGCTGATAGACGAAGGCCGGGCGAACCCAGGCGCTCACTGATTCGCGCACCGTAGCACCATTCTGGTCAGCCACACTGCGTGCTACGGTCCTCCGAAATTCGGGGGCCGGGTATATATGGACGGCGCTGTCAACTTGCCGATAGCGAGACAAGGCAGTGGCACGCGCACGCACTGCTACAAATCCGGACTGCCGTGCTCAATGACCAGCTCCGATCGCACGTGGAACGATGGTATCCCTCCATCGCCAGAGCAGAAAGCCACCGCATTGCCGCTTAGTCAGCCCCCGCTTTGGGCGCTCTCGTAGTCGCCAAGAAATAGGTTTGAAAACCAATAGACTGCGGGCTACCGAGAGAGGTCATGGCCCCTCCACGATGGGCAGACCGATCGGAATTTTGGGTAATCGAATGGAAAGGGCTTCCCCGTCCCGAGGCTGCGGCGGAAGCCGCAAGTCGGCATTGAGGTGCCATGATGGCGTGTCGAAACGCCATCACGACCACAGGAGGGGAAGCCCCATGTCCATTGTTACCGTGGGTATCGATCTGGCCAAAGACGTGTTTGCCGTTCATGGGGTCGATGCGGCAGGCAAAGCACTTCTCGTCAAGCCGAGAGTTACCCGTGATCAGTTGGCCATGCCCCAACGCACGCGTCGTGATGAGGCATCTGGCACGGGATCGGTGCGCGGGTCGGTCCCGCCGTGCCATTTTCCTGCGCCCGCAGCCTGATGCAACTTCCGTGAGCTATGGCATAGATATTGCGCGGGCGACACATAGGCCAACGGCGGCCTTGAAACAATCTGGCAAGTCGCGATGACACGCTCCGAAAAGGAGCATCCCGGGCAACGGCGCCCCGGAGCGAAATGTTCACGAATCGGACAACCGGTTTGCAGGCATCTCGCTTCGGGGCGCTTTTTCTTTGCCGGTCAGCGCGGTGCGCGTCTGCGTCGACACTACCTGCAAGGCATGGCATGAACGCTTTCTCTACTCAGTCGCCCGAGGCCGAAGTGTCCGCCGAAACCATCGGCGGATTGATCAACCTTTCCGGAAGGCAGCGCATGCTGTCGCAACGGATCGTCCTCCAGATATTGCTCGCTTCGCGGGGGGACACTGCCGCGCTCGATATCGCACGCAAGTGCCTGTCAATGTTCGAGTCGGCGCATTCGGATCTCGTAACGGGCAATGAGCGTTTTCCCGGCGCATTCTCCGGCGCTTTGCAGCAACTGTACTTTGGTAGTCCACGCGCTGACGCGCGTATCCGTGAATTCATCGCCCAGGTCAGAACAGCGATAGACGCACCACTGGCCGACACCAGCCGGCGAGCGCCATCCCTCGACGTGCTGGTGGCGCAGGCCACGCCAATGCTTGAACTGCTGCAGACCGTCACGCAGGCCTACCAGGAGGAGATGCACCGTTGCGAGGTCGCTGTGCGCAAACGCCACACCGACCTCGTCGAGCGCCTCAGCGGTATTTCTTTGCAGGCGAATATCGTTGCAATGAATGCGCGCATCTCGGCGGCACGGGCGGGAGAGTACGGCAGGGAGTTCGCGGTGATCACGCTGGTGCTTGCGGACATCATCAAAGAGATGGATCAGCTGATCCGACACGTCGTCGGCTCGAGCGATGCGTCCAAAGGTCCAATCAAAGTTTAACGCGGAGACACCCTTGAAACGTTACCTCTGTTCCTTCTGCTTGGTTGCCTGCAGCGTCCTGGCGCTGGCCTTGGCCGGGACCGCTTCGGCCGAAACGCTAACGATCAACGCGGCGATCAACAAGGCGGGCCGCCAGCGCATGCTGTCTCAGCGCATGGCCAAGGCTTACTGCCAGGCTGGCCTCGGTGTTGAAGTCGAACGTTCGAAGAAGGTCCTCGAACAGTCCGTGGCGCTCTTTGACAAGCAGCTCATGGAGCTGAAGGCGTCCGCGCCCACGCCGGAGATCAAGGACACCTACGCCAGGCTCGAGCAGACATGGATTCCCTATAAGCAGTTGCTGTCCGCTGGCGATCCGAATCTCGATAGCGCGAAAGCAATCGCAAGAATGAGCGAGGACATGCTGAAGCTTGCGCAACAGGGAACCCTCCTGCTCGAGAAACATTCCGGCACCATGATGGGTAAGCTGATCAACGTTGCCGGCCGCCAGCGGATGCTCTCGCAGAGAATTGCCAAGATCAGCATGTTCCGCGCCTGGGGCATTAACTCCCCCCAGATGGCGCAGGATCTGGACACGGCTACCAGGGAATTCGCAGCCGCACAGGAACTCCTCACCGCGGCACCGCAAAGCACAGAGGCAATCCGTCGCGAACTGCAGCTTGCCGGCTCTCAGTGGCTGTTCTTTGAAGAGGCACTCAATCAGACCGGGGTCAGTCGCGCGGAACAGTTGAGAAACATCGCCACGACCAGCGAGCGTATTCTTCAGGTGATGGATGACGTCACCAGCATGTATGAGGGGATGCCCAAGTAACGTGGGAGCGTGAACGAGCTATGCCAGACGCGGCTTTACAGGCAGCCACGCTTGCAATGCCTGCCAGGCGCACAGCCTTTCCGCAGCGACGGCAGGTCCACGCGGATCAGATCGCCCACCAGGCGCCAGAACTGATAAGAACGACGCGGCCGATACCGCGTCGTTCTGTGAGGCTGTGAACTGGATGCCGAGGGCCAGGCCAACTTGTCCGCGCACGCGCGTCGCGCGGGGGGTCCCCCAGCTCTAGGGGCGCTCGAGCGGCAGTTGCAGGAGTTGCGTACCCAATTCTCGACGGAGTTGGAGTGTACCCGCGATCGCTATCCATCGCGCAGGAGCGGGCCAGCGCTACCGAGCGCCGCGCACTGCGGGAGATCGACCAGCCAGAATGCCGAGCAGGCGCTCGCGGAAATTGCGCGCTGAGCTGGCGGCGGTGCAGGCGAGGGCGCGGCGTTTGATATACTTTCACGATAGTGAAATAATCGGGAGAGCAGCCCCAGTGCTGGATCTCCCAGTCTCCCAAATCTCCGGACCTCCCCCAATGCCACGACCGCTAGCCGATGCCGCGCCACCATCGCGGGCTGCCATCCGCACCATCGACCAACTGGGTGATCGCATTCGGGCGACGCGGGTTGCCGAGGGGATGCCAATTGACCAGGCGGCCAGGCATTGCGGCGTTTCCGTCGGCATGCTGTCCAAGCTGGAGAACGGCAAAGGGGTGAATCTGGAGCACGCACTACGCGCGCTGGAAGGACTGGGTTTGACGATGCTCGTTGTCCCAAAGGCGCACGTGCCCCTGCTCGAGCAGGCCGCCACCCACGCGGCCAAAGCCTCCCAGCTCGCAATGAGGGCGGATGGCACCCACATGGAGGAGGGCGAAGCACAGTACTTTTGAGCGGTCACGCTAAGCGAATCAAAATCGCCGGCGGCGGGAACCTCTTCGCCGATCAGTTGACAGTGGCGGCTTTCGCAGTGCGCGGCAATTCCCGTGCTATTGGCTGGTAGCTATGACTACAGAGCGCGCGTCCTGAAACAGCAACGCGCGCAGATATTACTCGCTGCCTTCGTTTTGTGATGCGGCCCAGTCGCGTATTGCCTCCGCTGCTCGCCTGCTTCGGCGCCACCGACCCAAGTGGCCAGTTGATGCCCCTTCTTGACTGGGTAGCGTCGACAACGGTAGCAAGCAGAGCCGAGGGGGTCGGGGGGGCGGTGCTAGATGTGAAGAAGGTCCAAGTCGTGAATCGTCTTGTCGCCTGTCCTGCGTGAACCTGCCCACTTGCGTAAGGTTTCGATGTTGTCGCGAATACGAAGCGCTTCGTTCCGGAGAACATCTCGGCGCCAGATTTCTTCGTCGCGGCGAAACAGTTGCACCGTAAAGTGCGGGACGTCCCAGTCGGTCATCTTGGCAGCGAGAGGGCCGTCGGCGTGGGAATGGACTGACAATTCTAGAGGGTGAGATTCAATCTTGTATAGGATATCTGCAGCAGGCACGACTCCGCTAACGTCGACGCCGTTGTGGTGTCCCACAAGGGAAACTTGACGGCCGGAGACGGGAGTGAGCACAAGATCGTCGAGTAGCAGATGGGCCTGGACGCATAGCTTGTACCGGTTTCGCAGGGCCACAAGAAGTGAGAGCAGTGCGGCACCGATGACCGCAGCCAATACAAGCGCCTCTGTCATATCCATACCGTTTCCTCACATCGGCTTCTGGCTACACACAGCGAAGTGTAGTTGAGGACCGTGTGGTGCGGCGAGTTCTGCGCTGCTTGGGGCAGATCATGACGTCCCCCCGTTGGAAATGTGCCAGTGCAGCATTGACCGCCTGGGGCGACCGTGCTTTGGATGGGCACATTTCGCTGTCTGCCTCGCTAGCCTCGACGTAACAAGGTAACGATTCAAGCAGCTTCAGGGGGGGCGTCGACCAGTTTTATCCGCGCGCTACCCAGCGACTTGCGGCTGAGTTGAGGCCACCCGCATTTCCTTGCGATACCGGTCCCAAGCTGACGGGTAGAGGGTGGAGGCGACGGCCTATTCCATCCATGTTGCATCTTCCTCCTGCATTAGCCGCTCGCGAGAATGTAGTCCCCCAGCTTTGTTGCCTTTTCCTCCAAGCCCTCCAACTCAACTGCAGACACCTCTCTCAATTCAAATTGACCGGGAAGCGCGGCAAGCCCCGGTCTTCAGAGGCTGTCGAAAAAGGTACAAATCGAGACAGTTTAGCTTTGTAAGTGCTTGAATTGTCAGGGCGAAAAAAGCCGGCGCGCTCGGCCGTGTACCCTATTGCGACAGCCTCTTCAGGCCGGGGAAGGATAGCGCGGATGCCGAAGGCGTCCTGGACAACGCTTGATCGATGATACGATCAATTTATGCAACGACTCCAAGCCTTCAAATTCGAACTGATGCCTAACGGCGAGCAGCAGCGCGACATGCGCCGCTTCGCCGGTTCGTGTCGCTTCGTGTTCAACAAGGCCCTGGCGTTGCAAAAGGAGCGCTACGAGCAAGGCGAGAAGAAGCTAGGCTATGCCGGGCTGTGTCAGCTACTCACTGCGGATGGCGACACAGCGCCGATACGTCGTGGCTGAAGGATGCGCCAGTGCACCTACTCCAACAAACGCTCAAGGACTTGGAGCGCGCCTATACCAATTTCTTCGCCAAGCGAGCGGATTTCCCTTGCTTCAAGAGAAAGGACAGCGCGACAGTTTCCGCTACCCCGATGCCAAGCAGATCAAGCTGGACCAGGCAAACAACCGGATCTTCCTGCCTAAGCTGGGCTGGCTGCGTTTCCGCAATAGCCGCAGCGTGCTTGGCATGGTGAAGAATGCCACGGTCAGCCTGTCATCCGGCAAGTGGTTCGTGAGCATCCAGACCGAGCGCGAGGTCGACCAGCCTGTGCCGCAGGCCGGCAGCGCGGTCGGCATCGACATGGGGATCGTGCGCTTCGCCACCTTGAGCGATGGCACCTTCCTCACCCCGCTCAACAGCTTCAGGCGACACGAGGCGGCACTGCACCGCGCGCAGCAAGCCATGAGCCGCAAGATCAAGTTCAGCAAAAACCCGGCGATCAATGCCGTCGGCGACTGTATGTACCGAGTGGATACCCAATAACCTCGGAAAGCGCTGGTTAGTGGCGCGTCCCGTGGAAAATCCATTCGCGAGGCAGCGGAGTCATTAAATCACGCCGCCCCGCATGCGACTCGCTAATACCAAGAGCTGCCCACAGTTGGGACGCGCCGATTCCATCGGCGCTGCGTTGAACCTGTTCGGCTCCTCGACTGGCGGCTCCACCGGGTCACGGCGTGCGGTACTACCTGGCGATTGCGGGGCGCTGGTGTCGGCTAGGCCGTGAATTGCCTCACACGGGGCCGTGTAGAAAGCCGGATATACGGAAAGTTCATTAGTTGTCACACTTTGCGAGTTGACGAGCCGCCAAGCATCACAATAGTAGCGGCGCCATAACGGAGCGTCATCATGCTTTGGGTCGCGGTGTTTATCCTGTTTCTGCTCGTCTCGCAGGCAGTCTACTTACATTGGCACGTGGCGGCCATGGCGTTGGATCGCCGCGACGCGTCTGGATGGCTCAGCCATGAGGTGCGGCGGCGTGTTTCCTTGGTAGCAGTTCCCGGACACGTTTCCACCTACCCCGTACCGAGAGAGGAGCGCGTCCATGTCGTTCGGCTCGCCGGTGTGGTCCTATGGCATTCAGAGCTGAGCATTGCACTTCCGGACGAGGCATGCTCGCATCTGGGGGATATTTCGCCGCAGGAGTTCGATACCCGCTTTCCCAGTTGGCTGCAGTTGGGCCCTCCGACGCACGGTGCTTAGTACGAGCGTGTCGAACAAGGATCCCAACTGGCTGGCCCGCAGGTCCGCTTTTGAAGTTCTAGACCGTCCGACATCCTGCGCTCCATCGCCAAAAAAAGCGCTCGCTGTCGTGTAGACACGGGCGCTGAAGGAGGGCAGGTCGCGAACTCCTGCCCTTGAAATTTGCATGCTTTAGGCTTGATGTTCCGGTTGGCCCTATCGCACCACGAGTGCATTGGCCACGACGGCTCCGACGTGGCAAGTCACTCGCGTTCAGGACGTTTCGCACATTGCACTCACAAGTAAGACGCCGGATCCGACGCGAGTGGATAGTGCGGGCACATCAACAGACCAGCGGCGGGTTCTTCACTCCCGGCACGCAATGGTCTTGACGATAAGTGCGCGGTGCATGATGAGTTGCTTGAGGCTGTCGCGCATGTCGCCTAGGAGCTTCTCGGCGCTTTCGCTATCTGTACCCTCCCGCTTCAACTGCGCAATGCGCTGCTCCTGTGCCTCAATGCGTTTCCCGGCGCGTTCGATGGCGCTATCCGTTTCGTCCAGGTCTTCTAACTCCTCCTCTATGTTTCGCGTGGCCTCTACGCCTGGTTGCATGATGGACTCCATGCTGATGCTGATGCCTCGGTTTTAGGTCAGGAATGAAGGCGTCGCTATCAGGGTGCGTCCTACAGCCTGCGGAGCATCTCCGATGGCTATTCCACGGGTAGCTTCCAGGTGGGGCCGGACTATTCAGCGACCTTCGCCCGGGGCGCGCGCGGTGCCGCCTCCACATCCATCAACTCGGCCGGTAGGGCCACATGAAACTTCGCGCGCGCTCGGGATCCCGGCAGGTCAGCCAGTCGTCGCGCCAAGCGCGCCGCATATGAGCTGCGGCTGGAATGACTTTAGCAGGCCGCGACTGTCAATTTCCGCCGTGTCGGGAAATGAGCTCTATGCCTGGTGGTAGGCACCTTAGAGGGATAAAGGGGTGTAGGCGCAGGGAGATGGCGCCTAGACCCTGGAATAGCAACAAGGGGGTCCAATCTGCTGCCACTGTTAATGATAATGCGTCGCATCAACAACTAGTAACCCACTAGCGATGGGCGCGCGACGGAGGGCACTTCGGCGCCGGCGCGCTCGGTGGCATGATTGGTTCTGTTGGGCGGTACTTCCGTTTTAGGCGTGCCGGCAGGACGGCGCCATAGGGCATCGTCCGACTTGCGTGCGCGGCGTCTATAAAAAAGCACCCGCGGCCAGGAGGAAGCGGGTGCTGAAGGGAATGCGGGGCAATCGCGTTTGCCCCGTGTCACTCTAGTGGAGTTAGGTCCGAGAGAACATAACTCTCTCGATGGGATGCGCAAGGCTATTCGGCGGCTTTGGCCCTCGGTGCGCGTGGGGCCGCATGAAGCTGCGCGCCCGCTCCGGATCCCGGCAGGTCAGCCAGTTGTCCCATTCCGCCCGCGGCAGGATGACGATCATCCTCTTTTCCTTGCCCGGAGCATGGAAGCGGTTCATCAGTGGATGCTTGTCCGAATTGATGGTCAGCATCGTGAAGCTGAACACTTCGGCGCCGTCCACGCCCGGCCACGCGCGCCCTTGGCGCCGCCGCCTATTGATCCTTGTATAAATGACGACATCACCACAACTCGGCCTGCTTCCAGCACGCGGCAATGATGTTGGCGCGTTGTTGTGCGCTGCGCAGCCGATTGCGGGCGGTCGTTTTGAGTTCGGTGAGCGAGTGTGGGCAGAAGTTGGCC
>NZ_JBFTOX010000116.1:0-11436 GCF_056398185.1 Cupriavidus sp. 05L310 | reverse complement strand
TTCGCCAACATCGGCGCGGTGCGCAACCTGACCGCACCGACCCTGCCGGTGTACCCGCCCACCGCCGACCGCTTCCACTGGCGCGTGCTGTCGCACCTGGCGCCAAACTACCTGTCGCTGCTCGATGCCGAGGTCCTGCGCGGCAGTCTTGCCCTCTACGACTGGACGGAAGGCGAGATGAACCGCCGGCGCATCGATGCCATCACGGACGTGCGGCACCGGCCCCTGCAAAAGCTCGTTAAAGGCGGCCTGCTGCGCGGCGTGGAGATCGAGGTATCGCTGGACAGCACCCGTTTTGCCGGCGAGGGCGACGTCGAGCTCTTCGGCGAGATGCTCAACCGGTTCCTGTCGCTCTATGCCACGCTGAACCTGTATACCCGGCTGGTGATCGTGTCGCAGCCAAGCGGCAAGCGGCTCGCATGGCCCGACAGCAAGGGCGAGGGGGCACCGTTTTGAGYYTGCCGAAWCTGMCAGCAACGCAGGCGCAGGAGAGCGCATTGCTGCCGGCGCTGCTCGCCCATGCGCCGCAGATGAACTTCTTCCGGCTCTGCGAGCTGATCGAACTGGCCGCGCCGCAGCAGCCGCCATTGGGCACCACCGATTCTCCTGCCAACGAGCCCGTGCGGTTTCGCTCGCACGGACGGCTAGGCTTTCCCGGGCGGGAGATCGATGCGGTGGAGCGCGACAGCGACCACCCCGACCGGCCACCGGTCGTGCGGACAACCTTCCTGGGCCTTTACGGCGTGGATGCGCGCATGCCCTCCTACTTCGTGGACGAGATTGCCCAGCGCCGCGACGGGGCAGAGCCGTTGGCGGCCTTTCTGGACCTGTTTCACCACCGGATCGTCACGCAGTTCTACCGCGTTGCGCGCAAGTACCGCTATCCGGTGGGCTTCCGGCAGGGCGGACAGGACCAGGTGTCGTGTTATCTGCTGAGCCTGCTCGGGTTGGGCCTCGGCAAGCCGGGCGCCGGACAGGCGCGGACCGAAGAGACCGTCGGCACGCGCAAGCTGTTGTCGATGCTAGGGCTGGCCAGCCAGCGCACACGCACCGCCGAAGGCCTCGCCGGCGTGCTGCAGCATGCCGTGCCGGACGCGCGCATCACGGTGGAGGAGCCACCGGGAGGTGACGGCGCTGTTGCGCTTCTACCTGGGCTATGCAGCGCACGCGCATCTGGAGATGCATGTGAGGCCCGCGCTGATGCCGGCGCCGGCCTTGAATTCGGACCAGGTGAGCCTGGGCTACACCACGCAGCTCAGGCGGCACAGCGAAGCCGACGCCCCGGGCGCCAGCGATGCCGTTACCCGCGTGCAACTCGGGAACTGGCGCGGGCACAACTCAACGCAGCAATACGCTGCACAAAGAGGATCAACACGATGAGGCGACAGCTTCGAAACGGTGCCCTACTGCTGGTTGCCACCCATATAGCTGGTTGCGGCGTGGGCCAGGCAGTCAAGGACAGCACGGTGGAGGCAGCGAAATGGGCCTTCACGACGCAGGTCAAGACCATGAGCCTCGATCTCACCAGCCGGCCGTCGTTAAATACAAACGGCGCCGGGCAATCGTTGTCGACGGTGGTGCGGATCTACCAGTTGAAATCGCCGCAGGCCTTTGAACAGCTGGGCTATGCGCGACTGCAGGCCGATGATCTCGAATTACTCAAGCCGGATCTGCTGGCGACCAAGGACGTCATCCTGCGCCCCGATGCGAGCGTGAGCTTGAGCGAGCCGATGCATGCCGAGGCGGAATATGTCGGGGTCATCGCGCTCTTCCGTAGCCCCGGCAAGGAGACGGTCTGGAAGCTGGTGGTGCCGAAGAAACAGTGGAAGAAGACCGATCCGGTAAGGATCGAGGTGCGAGGCAGCACGCTGGAGCTGGCGGGGGCCAGCTTTGATGGTTCCGGCGCAGTGGATGGCGGCGGCATGGGCAGACTAGCCACGGTGCAAGCGGCTGCTCGCTTGCCGATGTCACGGCTCGCGGGATGATACCGGTGCCGCTTTACTGATGAGGCGAAAGACGATGACGAATTCAATCAACGCAGCGCACGCACCGCAGCCGCAGGTGCCTGCCGCATTGCCGTCGGCATCGGGCGACGCAGCGAAGATGCATCCCGGTTACTGGCTCACGCACGTCGGCACCTGCTATCCCGGCCTGTTGGCGACAACGGACAAGTTGCGCGCCTTGCGTGATCCAGCGGCGCGGGGATGGCCTGACCACTACTACATTCCATACACGCTGCTTCGGAACATGATGATGCGCAGGCTCGGTCTGCGCCCAGGCGACCCGACGCCGAAGGGGCTGGTCACGCATTTGCAACTTGTGGCGACAATAGCGGCCTGGCGCGTGACGCAGGGGATTTACCGCATCGACCCGACGGTCTACGATGCCTTGTGCGCGACGCCCGTGACAGGGGAATTGCCCGCGGCGTTGTTGCGGCACTTGCCAGAATGGTGTGTTTATCTTGAGACGCCCGGCATGCACTGGGACGATCTTCTCGTTTACGGCGTCTTCGCCAACCTGTGTGAAACCAACACCGGCCGCGAGGTGCTGATGCTGCAGCTCAATTACACTGACGGCCTGCTCACCTGCCCGATCGATCTGACCCGCCGCACGTTGGGCGAGGCTATTCGCGGCATGTTTCAAAGCATGCGTGAGGACGGCATGGCGCCCGAACCAGATTTTGAGCGAAATATGCCGACGCTGCTGCCGCGTATTCTCTCGCTGCTCCTGTACCTGTGCAGCGAAGCCGCCGAAATCGGGGATGGTGCATCCCGGCCATCGCGGCCGGTGCCGAAGCGCACCAAGAAGGGGGTGCGCATGTTCGCCGCGCAGCGACCGGTGTGCTGGGACGTTGCCACGCGTCTGGGCGCCGCGCTGCGCCGTGCTGGCCCTGATGCCGCTGGCGATGCCGCCGGCGCTGGCGATGGTGCTGGGACTCATGCTGGCCCGCGCCCGCACATCCGGCGGGCACACTGGCACACCTACCTGAGCGGCCCGCGTGATAGCGCGAAGCGCACCTTGCGCTGGATGCCACCCATTCCAGTCAACGTCGAGACGCCGGACGATCTGGTACCCACGCTGCGAAGTGCTGGCACGGCGGACAAGGCGGGTGCCGGGAAGGGGGACTAGCGATGGGTTCGCGGCCTGCGTGAGCGCTGACGCGAAAAGGGGGCCGTGAGATTGGATCGGCCTGGATATCGGGATACCGGCGCCCTAACGCACCAGCGCCCGCAAGCCCCCCAGCAATTTCCCGATCTCCGCCTCGGTGGTCAGGTAGCTGACCGAGGCGCGGGCAATCTGGCTGAGTCCGCGGGCGTTCATATCCAGGGGCGTATAGGCGGTACCGTTGCTGCCGATCACCACGCCCTGCGCCGCCAGGCTGCGCTGCACCGACACGGGGTCCTGGCCGGCCACGTTGAAGGCCACCAGTCCGGAGCGCTCGCGGCCTTGGTCCAGCACCGTCACGCCGGGTATTCCGGCCATTTGCGCGCGCAGCGCCTGTGCGGTGGCATCGATCCGCGCACGGATGTTCTCAAGGCCGATCTCCAACGCTTCCTGCAGGGCATTGGCCAGGCCGCAGCGCAGCGCCATCGATGCTTCGGCCGATTCAAAGCGGGCCGCGCCAGGCCGCAGGACGGGGTCGCCGTGCGCATCCAGCGGCGCGGAATAGGTGTCCACGAATGCCGGCGTCAGGCGGGGCAGGAAATCCTGCCGCACATAGAGCAGGCCGGTGCCCCTTGGCCCGCGCAGCGCCTTGCGGCCGGCGCCGCTCAGCACATCGCAGCCTACCTGGGCCACGTCGACCGGCAACTGGCCCACCGCCTGTGCGGCGTCGATGAAGTAGGGGATGCCGTGGCGCCGCGCCACCTTTCCGATGGCCGCGGCGGGATTGATGAGTCCGCCGTTGGCCGGCAGCCAGGTCAGCGCAATCAGGCGCACGCGGTCGTCCAGCATGGCCTCCAGCGCCTCGGGATCCACGGCGCCGCTGCTATCGGACGGAATGGCTTCGATCGATGCGCCCGCGCGCTGCGCCGTGAGGCGCATGGCGGCCAGGTTGCCGCCCCATTCGTGGCGCCCTACCAGGATGCGGTCGCCGGGCTGCCAGGATCCCAGTGCGGCAAAGGCGGCGCCCCAGCCGGGCGAATTGCCGGTGGTCAGGGCGATCTCCGCCGGCTGGGCGTTCAGCAACCGCGCGGCAAGGGTACGCGCGCGTTCCGTTTGTTCGCGGGCCGCCAAGCCGGCCTCCATCGGCCCCTGCGTGGCTTCGCGCCACAGGTGGGCGTGAATCGCTTCCAGCGTGGCCGCGGAGGGCAGCGAGGCGCCGGCGTGATTGAAGTGCGTGGTGGTCAGCGTGCCTGGCGCGCGGGCGCGCAGCGCCTCCACGGCGGCGGGGGTGAGGGGAGGGGGCATGGGGGTTCCGGTGAGGCGCGTCGGGTTCAGGGCTGGGTCAGCGAGATCACGGCTTCGACTTCCACGGCAACGCCGCTGGGCAGCGACGCAACGCCAACCGCGGCGCGCGCGTGACGGCCCGCCTCGCCGAATACCTGCACCATCAGGTCCGATGCGCCGTTGGCGATGGCGCTCTGGCGATGGAATTCCGGCGTGCTGGCCACGAAGACGCCAAGGCGTACGACGCGGGCCACGCGGTCCAGCCGGTCGCCCGTGGCGGCGGCAATCTGCGACAGGATGCCCAGCGCCGACAGCCGCGCGGCCTGCACGCCGTCTTCGTCGGAGATGTTGTCGCCCAGGCGCCCCAGGTAGGCGGGCTGGCCATCCTTGCGTGAGATCTGGCCGGAGATAAAGAGCAGATTGCCTTCCTGCACGAACGCCACGTAGTTGGCGGCGGGAGCGGCCGCGGATTCCAGGGCCAGGCCGAGTTCGGCCACGCGGGCGGAGATGGAGAGGGTCATGTCGGTTACGCCGGAGCGAGGTTGGAAAACGCCAATCCTATCGGCTTGGCCACGTCGGAACCAATCAATTCTCGGCCCGCATGCATGAGCAAAACTAATGCGTCGCGGCTAATGCGTGCCGTCCATCGGGTCGCGGACGGCGGTTTCGATGAGCCACGCACGGAATGCCGACGCGGCCTCGCTCAGCGGGCCGCGCGGCGTGACCAGCCACCATCCGATGCCGGGGTCATCCAATACCGCGCCGGGCAGTGCCGGCACCAGTGCGCCGCTGGCCAGCTGCTGGGCGATCAGGCGGTGCCGGCCCATCGCCATGCCTTGCCCGGCGAGCGCCGCTTCCACCACGATGTTGTAGTCGTGCAGGCGCACGGTCTGTGCCTGGCCAAGCGCCAGGCCGAAGCGGCGGGCCCAGGCGTCCCATTCGAACGGATGCCTGGCATGCGAGGCCAGGAACGGGTAGCGCAGCAGGTCCTGCGGCTTGCGCGGGCGGTCCGGGCCCGCGATCAGCGCGGGGACGCAGACCACCGACAAGCGCTCGGGCATGACCAGTTGCGCGTCCACGCCCGGCCAGGCACCCCGGCCGTAGCGGATCGCCACGTCCACCTCCCCGCCCGCCACGTCCGCAAGGGCGATATCGGGGCGCAACTGCAGGTCGATGCCGGGATGCGCCGCCGAGAAGGCCGGCAACCGCGGCGCCAGCCAGCGCGTGCCGAAGGAAGCCAGCAGCCCCACGGTCAGGGCCGTGCGCGCGCCGGCGGGGGCGCGGATCTGCTCGG
Source organism: Cupriavidus sp. 05L310 (assembly GCF_056398185.1). Classification (NCBI taxonomy): domain Bacteria; kingdom Pseudomonadati; phylum Pseudomonadota; class Betaproteobacteria; order Burkholderiales; family Burkholderiaceae; genus Cupriavidus; species Cupriavidus sp. 05L310. Next base: position 5,753 of record NZ_JBFTOX010000116.1, on the reverse strand, counting down.
TGCCCTGGCGCAGCAGCTCGAACGCCGCATGGACCTGTGCATAGTAAGCCTGCCCCGCCTGGGTCAGCGCTACGGCGCGGGTGCGTCGCTCGAACAATGCCACGCCGAGGTTTTCTTCCAGTTTCTGGATATGGTGGCTGACCGCGCTTTGCGAGACGAACAGCTCTTGCCCCGCCTGGCTGAAGCTCAGGCGTCTTGCGGCCGCTTCGAAAGCGCGCAGGGACACAAGGGGCGGCAGGGATCGCGCGGAACGCATGAGGCTAGGCGGAGGGTTTGGGGAGCCCGTTATGCTACGCCTTGTTGAGGGGAGGTGCTTGCGGGCGGGGGCTGGCTGCTACTGCAGGGTGGGCGCGGGCGGCATCGGCGCGGCCCAGCGATAAACCAGCAGGCGCCCCTTATAGGCCTCCACGCCGGGGGAGGCCGCGCGGTCCAGCTTTTCCTCGCGCATCAGGAAACCCTGCTCGACCATCTGCCGGTTGAAGGCCGGGCGGTTGCCGCGGTCGGGATCGACGATCCAGACCTCGACGGTGGGGCTGGCATGGCGCCCGATAAAGTGAGCCAGGCTGGCATTGGCATCGCGCTCGTAGAGCAGGTCGCTGCCGATGATCAGGTCGAAATGGCCATGGACGTAGGCGCTGGCCGGGCTCGCACCCTCGGCGGCGTCCTGTTCAGGCGCCGTGGCGCTCCAGTGCCCGTGCCGGTATTTCATCGGCGCCAGGCCATTCAGGCGCACGTTCTCCGCCAGGAAGCTCGCTGCCATCGGATGGCAGTCGCTGGCGGTCATGTCGGCGCCGCGGCGGTGTCCCACCAGGCTGGCCAGGCCCAGGCCGCAGCCGATCTCCAGCACGCGTTCGGTGATATCCACCGGACGCGCCGCCATGCGGGCAGCCAGGTGCGCGCCGGATGGCCACAGCAGGCCGAACAGCGGCCACATGGCGGAAGAAATGCCCATGCGATCGGCTTCGCCGAGGGGGTCGTAGTACTGCTGTTTATCCAGCAGCGAGCGAATGACCAGGTCGGCTACGCCGGCGACGGCGATGCTCTCTTGCTTGGTTTGATAGCCGGGCATCAAGGGGGGAAGCCAGGACGCCGGCTTCGCAATGGGGAGGGAGCGGGTCAGTATGCCCGAAAAGCACCGCAGCAGCGCGGAAACAGGCCGCAAATGCGCCGAAGTGCAGCGAAAAATGCGGAAGACGGGTTCCGGACGCCGTAGCGGCCGTGGGAATGTGCGGGAAAGGCCAGCCGCGGCAGACCTCTGTCGCGCCCAAGCCATGTGCGAGAATCCGCGATAAACAAAACATCGGATATTGTTGTCCGCCTATTATCGGAGCTTATCGCCGTGACCATCCCATCCAGCGCGTCCATCCGCAAACGCCTGCGTATGCGGCACCTGCAGCTGATGCTGGCGCTGTCGGAGTCGCCCTCGTTGCGCCAGGCGGCGGAAGGGCTGGCGCTGACCCAGCCGGCGGCCACAAAGTCCTTGCAGGAATTGGAGGATGTACTTGGCGTATCGCTGTTCACGCGCCACGCACGCGGGCTGGACCCCACGGTGTCGGGCAAGGCGGTGATGCGCTACGCGCGGGTGGTTTTTGCCGATATGGACGAGTTGCGCGAAGAACTGGTCGCCATCCAGGCTGGCGATGTCGGCAAGGTGCGCGTGGGCGCCGTGATGGCGCCGGCGCCGGATTTGCTGACCCAGGTGATTGTCAGGCTCAAGCAAGCGCATCCGCGCCTGCACATCATCGTGCAGATCGATACCAGCGATGTGCTGGTGCACGCCCTGCAGCAGGACCAGATCGATATCGTGCTGGGCCGCATCCCGGATGGCTGGCCGTCGGAGGAGCTGTCGTTCGAGACGCTGGGGGAGGAGGCGCTGTCCATCGTCACCCGCGTGGGGCATCCGGCGGCGGAGCACGGCAAGCTGAAACTGGCCGCGCTGACGGAATACGCTTGGATCATCCAGCCGCACCCCAGCCCGATGCGCCAGATCATTGACCAGACCTTCCGCGAGAACCGCGTGCCGCCGCCGGTGAGCACGGTGGAGACGTCGTCGATCCTCACCACGCTGTCCGTGCTGCGCGAATCCGACATGCTGGCCGTGCTGCCCACCTCGGTGGCCCGCTACTACGAAGACCTGAACATGATCGCCACGCTGCCGGTGGCCTTGCATGGCCGGCTTGCACCCTATGGCCTGGTGCTGCGCAAGAGCCGCCCGCCCACGCCCGCCATGCAACTGGTCATCGACATGCTGCGCGCGGGCGGGCAGGACGGGCAGGGCGGGGCGGCCGCCGTCAGGCCCTGATCCCGCGCACTCACTCCGCCGAGATTCTGGCTCGCCGGACCACTTCGCCGTAGCGCTGCATCCGCTCGGCCATCATCCGTTCGAAGGCGGCCGGCGCCATCTCTTCCGGCGGGAACACGCCGCGCGAGCGCAGGGCCGCCTGCATGGCGGGGTCGCTGGCGGCCTGGCGCACCGCCTGGTAGAGCTTCTGCACCACCGGCTCGGGCGTGCCGGCAGGCGCGGCAATGCCCGTCCAGGAGCTCAGGTTGAGCTGCGGATAGCCCAGCTCGGCCATGGTCGGCACATCGGGCAGCTGCGGCAGGCGCTGTTCGGAAGCCACCGCCAGCGCGCGCACCTTTCCTTCCTTGATGTAGGGCAGCATGATGACCAGGTTGTCGAGGATGAACTGGACCTCATTGCTCAGCACGGCCGTGATCAAATGCGTGCCGCCCCGATAGGGAATGTGCGTGGCATAGATGCCGGTGCTGGCCTTGAGCATCTCCACATTCAGCTGGCCCATGCTGCCAACCCCGCCGCTGCCGTAGTCGAGCTTGCCCGGGTTCTTTTTCGCGTAGGCGAGGAACTCCGCGAAGGTACGCACGGGCAGGCTCGAGTGCACCACCAGGGCGTTGGGCTGGCGGCCCAGGATGGCGATGTTCTCGAAATCCTTGATCGGGTCGTAGCCCAGCTTCGGTTGGGTCAGCGGGTTGGCCAGGTGACTGCTCTGGGAGGACACCACCAGCGTATAGCCATCGGGCTTGCTGCGCGCCACCGATTGCGTGGCGACCGAGCCGCCCGCGCCCGGGCGGTTGTCGACGACCACCGGCACGCCGAGGATGCGCGAGAGCGGCTCCGAGTACTGGCGGGCCATGATGTCCACCGAACCACCGGGCGGAAAGGGCACCACCAGCGTGATGGGGCGCGAGGGATACGCGCCTTGCGCTTGCGCGGCCAGCGGCGCGGCACACGCGAGCGCGGCTACGCTGAGGCCGGTGCGGAGGAAATGGCGGCGAGAGAATGGCACGTTCGGCATGGCAGTGTGGTGAAGGTAGTTAAAGTCGGATGCAGGGAAGTGCCTCGGCTCACCGCAGTGCGAGGATGGCTAGCGCTACCGCCTGCGCGCGCGGCACGAAGGTGGCAAGCTCGCAGTACTCGCGCACGGTGTGCGCATGGCCGCCCACCGGGCCGGTGCCGCACAGCGTGGGCGTGCCCACCGAGGATGTGAGCCCGCTGTCGGCGGCGCCGCCGGTGAATTCGCCCTCCACCGAGAAGCCCAGCTGCTGCGCGCCGCGCTGGTACAGCGCCAGCAAGTCCGTGGGCGTCTGGGTCATCGGCCGGGTGCGGCGCATGTCGGTGATCCGGCCCGTGGTACGCGGCAGCGATTCGGCCTCGATGATGGCGCGTATCTGCCCGACCAGCGCGTCGATGTCCGTGTCGGCGGTGAAACGCACGTCGAGCTCGGCCTGCGCATGCGGCGCCACCATGTTGGGCACGATGCCGCCCTTCACGCAGCCCACATTGGTGGTGATGCCCTGCCCGGCGTCGGTCAGCGCATGCAGCGCCAGGATCTTGCGCGCGAGCGCGTCGATGGCGCTGGCACCCTGGGCATGGTTGACGCCCGCGTGCGCGGCCACGCCCTCTACCTCGAATTCCACCACCATCGACCCCTTGCGCCCGGTCACCAGGTTGCCGCTGACGCGGCCGGGCTCGGCGTTGAACACGGCACGCGCGCCGCGCGCCACGTCCATGATCCGCTCGCGGGTGGCGGCCGATCCGATTTCTTCGTCGCAGGAAAAGAAAAGGCGCACTGGCAGGGCATTGCCGCCGCAGCGCGCCAGGGCCTCGGCCACGAACACATTCATCACCAGGCCCGATTTCATGTCGGCGACGCCGGGCCCGTAGGCAAGCCCGTCTTCCACGCGGAAGGGACGGCGCGCCGCCGTGCCGGCCGGAAACACGGTGTCCATATGGCCCATGAGCAGGATCGGCGCGCCATCGCCGGCGCCGGGCACCAGCGCATCCAGGCACACGCCGTAGCCGGGCACGGCATGCAGCGTGACCGCAATGCCGGCAGCTTGCAGGTGTCCGCGCAGGACCTCTGCCACGGCCGTCACGCCGGCTTCCTGCCGGCTGCCGCTGTCGATGTCCACAATGCGCTGTAGCAGCGCCTGCATTTCGGCCTGCTGGCCACCCAGCCAGTCGATCACCTCGCCCGCCGCGTTGGCAAGCATCTCGCTATCCGCCATATACCCCCGCTCCTTCCATCGTGTGGAGATGATTCATGTATTGCAAAAGTGCTATGATCATGCAATATGCATTGCAGCGTGTCAACGCCATGAAAAATCGACAGGAGCTCCCTCAACACAGCGCCACCCTGCTTGAGCGCCTCGCGCGCGAGGCGGCCACGCTGACTACCCGCGAGCACGCGCTGGCCGATGCACTGGGCCGCGACTATCCGCATGCGCTGCTGGAATCGGCCACCTCGCTTGCCGCCCAGCACGGCACGAGCGCCTCGACGGTGGTGCGCCTGTTCGCCAAGCTGGGCTATGCCAGCTATGCCGACGCCCAGCGCGAGGCGCGGGCCAGCGTGACGGCGCTCCTGCCCACCGCGGGCCAGCGCGCGCCGGCCACGATCGGTGGCAAGCGCACCTTGCGCGCCTGCGTGGACGACGCGCTGCTGCACGACCAGCACAACCTGGCGGCCACCCACGAAGTGCTGGACATGGCGGCCTTCGAGGCGATCGCGCGTCTGCTGGCCGAACCGCGCGGGCGGTTGTTCGTGCTGGCGCAGAAAAACAGCGCGCCTGTGGGGGCATGGCTGGCGCTGCATCTGAACATGTGCCGGCCGCAGGTTCAGGAGTTGGGGGCCGGAGCGGTGACTGCCACGGACGCCATGCTGTGGGTGGAGCCCGAGGACGTGCTGCTGACGTTCAGCATCCGCCGCTATTCCAGCGCGCCGGTGAGCATCGCCCGTGCTTTCCGCGAGCGCGGTGCGCGGGTGATCGCGATTTGCGATAGTCCGGCTGCGCCACTGGTGCCGCTGTCGCATCATCATCTGCTGGTGCGTACGGGTAATGCTTCCCCCTTTGATTCCTATACGGCGGCCTTCTTCCTGTGCAATGCGCTGGTCTCGGCGGTAGCGCAATTGCGTCAGCCTTCGGTCATCAAGGCGTTGCAGCGGCGTGATGCGCTGTGGGAAGCCTTTGAGGCGGATCCTGTTGAGGGGTTGAGGCGGGGGTAGGCTGGTGTTGGCGTCGCCGGCGATTTCTCCGCTTAGGCGGGGTGGGCGTTTTTGGTGGGGTTTTATTGCTTCTAGCTGCTGTCGCGGCTGTACGGGGTTGGCCGTTTACGCACACGGAGGTGTCACTTTTCTTTACTCGCCCTCCATGTCAGGATACTTGTCGCCTCCGTTTCCTTAGTGAAGCAAAATGGAGGGCGGTGTGCGAATAGGTGATGACACGATATGCAACCG
>NZ_JBFTOX010000115.1:0-10357 GCF_056398185.1 Cupriavidus sp. 05L310 | reverse complement strand
GTGTACCAGGCCGTATGGGGCGTCCTCGTCGGCAGGTGAAAAGAGCGGAAAAGAGGGGGCCATGTTTGAGCATCGCCTTAAGGCGATGTGAGTTTGGCCCCCGGCCGCTCTTTTCGCCTGCCGACGAGGAGGGGGTCGCCCCATCCGGCGCGCCTTTTTTGCCTACTTTTTTGGCAAGACAAAAAAGTAGGTCGCCGCCCCGAAGGGGTGGTGAAACTGCCTTTGACTTTAAGCCTTTGACGTTGACGTTAGGCAGTTGCAAGTTGCAAGTTGCAACCAACAACAAACCCTCACTCAACAACAGCCCCACCCACCACCCCCTTCTCAAACCGAACAAACTCCAACTTGTTCTCCTCCATCCCACCAGCAAAAACCAACGGCTGCTGCGAAAAGGTGGTCTCGCCAAACAGCGCAGCCTCATCCACCTTCGCCAACCCGGTAGCCAGCCCATTGAAGTCAAACAAATCCGTATCTGCCAGATGCGAAGGCACCACGCTACGCAGCGCGGCAAAGATATTGTCGGTGCGGCCCGGATTCTGCCGCTCCCACTCGACCAGCATCTCCTTGACCTTCTTGCGCTGCAGGTTCTCCTGCGAACCGCACAGATTGCACGGAATAATGGGGTACTCCATGGCGCGCGCGTAGGCGGCGATGTCCTTTTCCGGGCAGTAGGCCAGCGGACGGATCACGATATGCTGGCCGTCGTCGGTGGCCAGCTTGGGCGGCATCGCCTTCATCTTGCCGCCGAAGAACAGGTTCAGGAAAAAGGTCTGGATGATGTCGTCGCGGTGGTGGCCCAGCGCGATCTTGTTGGCGCCCAGTTCCTTGGCGGTGCGATAGATCACGCCACGGCGCAGCCGCGAGCACAGCGAGCAGGTAGTCTTGCCCTCGGGCACCTTCTCCTTGACGATGGAATAGGTATCCGCATCGACGATCACATATTCCACCCCCACCGATTTCAGGTAGGCGGGCAGGATATGCGCGGGGAAGCCCGGCTGCTTCTGGTCAAGGTTCATCGCGATCAGCTTGAACTTGACCGGCGCGCGCTTCTGCAGCGCCATCAGCACCGACAGCATGGTGTACGAGTCCTTGCCGCCAGACAGGCACACCAGCACCGTGTCGCCATCCTCGATCATCTTGAAATCGCCGATGGCACGGCCCGTCTGCGACTGGAGATAGGTCTCCAGGCGGAAGAAGTTCTTGGAATGCGTGGTGGCGGTCATGGCAATAAGGCGACGGGGCGACGGAGACAACAAGGAAAAGGCGAAGCGGCGCACAGTGCGGCAGTTGCATCACATGCAGGCTGCCGGGGCCGGACAACCGGGTATTTTACCGTGGCCGGCCTCCCCGCGCCGGCCGGCTTACTCGCTCTTGATATGGAAAACCTCGACGCCGACGGAATCGCAGTCCGGGTAGACGTCGGGCTTTTCGGTCGATACGCGCACGGCGCGCACCTTGGGGTGCTTGAGCATGGCGCGCGCCACGTCGTCGCACAGCGTTTCCTGCAGGTGGACGTGGCCTTGCGCCATGCGCTCGGCCACGGTGTTGCGCATGAAGTCATAGTCCACCACTTCCTGCAGCTTGTCGTCGTGCGGCGTGCTCTGGGCCAGCGGCACGAACAGGTCGATATTGATCAGCACGCGCTGCTCGCCTTTTTTCTCGAATTCGTGCACGCCGATATTGATCTGCACTTCGTAGTTGCGCAGGAACATGCGGCGGCAGTCCTGCAGGCTGGGGTGTGTGAGGGCGGCGAGCATGGTCATGATGGAGAGAGGGGAAAAAGTAGGAAAAGGCACGCGCGGTCTGGGACGCGCGCCGGGTACGTCATTCGGTCAGGAACATCACGTCGCGCGCGAGCGGCATCAGGTGCTGGCCGCCGTCGACGTAAAGCGTGGTGCCGGTCACGGCGCGCGCCTCGGCCAGGTAGGCCACGGCCTGCGCGATGTCCTCGGGAGTGGACGACTGGCCCAGCGGCGTCATGCGGTGGGCGCGCTTGAAGCCGGGGCTCGACTGGTCGCCTGAAACCATGGTGATGCCCGGCGCCACGCCCACCACGCGCAACTTCGGCGCCAGGGCCTGGGCCAGTTGTACCGTGGCGGTCTGCAGCGCCGCCTTGGACAGCGTGTATGACAGGAAATCCGGATTGAGGTTGTCCAGCTTCTGGTCGAGCAGGTTAATCACCACGCCGCGCTGCTTGTCCGACAGCGCCCGATGCATTTCGCGCGCCAGCAGCAGCGGCGCGGCCACATTGGTGCGCATATGCGTGTCGAGCGAGGCATAGGAAAAGCTGGTCGCCACGTCATATTGGAACAGCGAGGCATTGTTGACCAGGCAGGTCGGCACGCCCAGCGCTTCGCTGCAGGCAGCGATCAGTCTGGCGGTGGACGCCTCGTCGGCCAGGTCAGCCTGCAGCACCGCCGCCCGGCGGCCGCCGGCGCGGATCTGCCCGGCCAGCGTCTCGGCCTCGGCCAGCGAGCGGTGGCAGTGGACCGCCACGTCCCAGCCGCGGGCGGCCAGTTCCAGCGCGATCACGCGCCCGAGCCGGCGCGCGGCGCCGGTCACGAGCGCAACGCCGCGCGCGGGGGTAGCGGAGGCTGCGGCGGCGGTGGCGCCGGCAGGCGATGCGGAGTCAGGAGATTCGGAGGCTGGCATTGCTACAATCGCGGTATGCACAAAGGCGCTAGTTTACCCCTTCCCCCCGCGGACGCACTCTCGGCGTCCGCCGCGCTGACCGCGCACATCGGCCAGGCCATCGACGACGCAGGCGGCTGGCTTGGTTTCGACCGTTATATGGCGCTTGCGCTATATGCGCCCGACCTGGGCTACTACAGCGGCGGCGCCGCCAAGTTCGGCCGCGACGCGCGCGACGGCAGCGACTTCATCACCGCCCCCGAACTGAGCCCGTTCTTCGCCCGTACGCTCGCACGCCAGTTCGCGCCGCTGCTGGCGCAGGGCCTGTCGCAGTTGCTGGAATTTGGCGCCGGCACCGGCCGGCTCGCCGCCGACCTGTTGCTCGCGCTGGAGCAGGAAGGCCAGTTGCCTGAGCGCTACGACATCGTCGAACTGTCCGGCGAGCTGCGCGCGCGCCAGCAGGCCACGCTGGCCGAACGCGCCCCGCACCTGGCGCCGCGCGTGAGCTGGCTGGATACGCTGCCCGGACATTTCGAAGGGATCGTCGTCGGCAATGAAGTGCTCGATGCCATGCCGGTGCGGCTGTTTGCCCGCAGCCATGGCCGCTGGCTGGAGCGCGGCGTAGCCCGCCGGGACGACGATGCCGGTGAAACGGACGCCGCCTTTGTCTTTTCCGACCGCCCGGTAGCAGCCGACGCCCTGCCCGAAGCGCTGCACGCCGTGCCCGGCGACCACGACATCGTCACCGAAACCCACGCCGAGGCGGAAGGCTTCATGCGGGCGGTGGGTACGATGCTGACGCGTGGCGCGGTATTCCTGATCGACTACGGTTTTCCCACTGCGGAGTATTACCATCCGCAGCGGGTCGGCGGCACGCTGATGTGCCACTACCGCCATCACGCCCACCCGGATCCCTTCCTCTACCCCGGCCTGCAGGACATCACCGCCCACGTCAACTTCAGCGGTATCGCCCACGCCGCCGCCGATGCCGGGCTGACCGTCGCCGGCTTCGCCTCGCAGGCGCGCTTCCTGATGAATGCCGGCATCACCGAGTTGCTGATGGCGCTGGACCCCAACGACACGCGCAATTTCCTGCCTGCGGCCAATGCGGTGCAAAAGCTGCTGTCCGAGGCCGAAATGGGCGAGCTGTTCAAGGTCATCGCGCTGACCCGCGACTTCGATGCGGCGCTGCCGCTGGCGGGATTCGCGCGCGGCGACCGCAGCCACGCGCTATAGTCCAGGCACCTCACCTCAGGCACGCCAACATGCTGCGCTGGACTTTCACCATCTTCCTGGCCGTCATCGTGCTATCGGCGGCGCTGCCGTGGCTGCAAAAGCTGGGGCTGGGCCGGTTGCCGGGGGACCTGCGGTTCCGGTTGTTCGGACGGGAGATTGTGTTGCCGTTTGCTTCGACGATCTTGTTGTCGATGGTGGCGTTGCTGGTAGGAAAGCTGCTGTAGCGGCCCCCTACTCTCCCAGCCGCGCCGCCACCGCCGCCACCCGCGCCGCATGCACGCGATCCTTGATCAGGCTGACGTTGTCAGCGCATTCCCGCGCCACCGCCCCCGCATCCACCGAAGCCGCCGCCTCCAGCGCCATCAATAACCGCGCCGTCTGCGGATACTCCCGGTCCTCGAACCCGAGCCGCCCGCGCGCATCGGCCTCGCATGCCTGCAGCGCCTGCGCAAAACGCCCCGGCTTGCGCAGCGCATCGCAACGCTCCAGCAGGCGCGTCAATGCCGCCGCGCCGAACGCCTCCGAACGATGGATATTGCCGTGCTCGCGCGCCACCACCACCGCCAGATCGCGGCAGTCGGTCGGCACGCGCAGGCGCTTGCAGACGGCTTCGAGCAATTCCACGCTGCGCTGCTCATGTCCGAGATGGCGCGGCAGCACATCATCCGGCGTAGTGCCCTTGCCCAGGTCATGCACCAGCGCGGCAAAGCGCACCGCCAGCGAGCCTCCCATCGCGGCGGCGGTATCCACGACCATCATCACGTGCACGCCGGTATCCACCTCGGGATGGTAATCGGCACGCTGCGGCACGCCCCACAGCCGGTCCAGCTCGGGCAGAAGGCGCGCCAGCGCGCCGCATTCGCGCAGCACCTCGAACATGCGCGAGGGCCGCGCCTCCATCAGGCCGCGCGCGAGTTCCTGCCAGACGCGCTCGGCCACCAGCGCGTCGACCTCGCCGGCCTCCACCATGCGCCGCATCAGCACCAGCGTCTCGGGCGCCACGGTGAAATCGATGAAACGCGCGGCAAAGCGCGCCACGCGCAGGATGCGCACCGGATCTTCGGCAAAGGCATCCGATACATGCCGGAACTGCCGCGCGGCAAGATCGCGCTGTCCGCCGTAGGGATCGATCACGGGGCCGGCGAGCGCGCCGCCGTCGTCCACCGCCTGCGCCATGGCGTTGATGGTGAGGTCGCGCCGCACCAGGTCGTCTTCCAGCGTCACGTCCGGCGAGCAGTAGAAAGCAAAGCCCTTGTAACCCGCCGCGGTCTTGCGCTCGGTGCGGGCGAGCGCGTACTCCTCCCTGGTCCGGGGATGGAGAAAGACCGGGAAATCCTTGCCCACCGGCTTGTAGCCGGCGGCTTCCATCTCGGCCGGGGTCGCGCCCACCACGACGTAGTCGCGGTCCTGGCTGGGCTGGCCCAGCAAGGCGTCGCGGATGGCACCGCCTACGGCATACACCTGCATGGACATGCTCAATGGTTGATCACGATCGCGTCGGCGCGATCGGGGGCCAGCCGGTAGGGCTCGTCGGACGCCAGGAAGTCGCGCTCTTCGCGCGCATCGGCGATCCAGGCCTGCATGGCCGGCAGCGCGAGAATGAAGTCCGCGTATTGCTTGGCGGCATCGGGCAGGTGGATGCCATAGGTGGCAAAGCGGCTGACCACCGGCGCGAAGTACGCATCGGCGATGGTGAAGGTGCCGAACAGGAACGGACCGTCGGCGGCATGGCGCGCGCGCAGCTCGGACCAGATCGTGGCGATGCGGCTGACATCGCGCTGTACCGCCACGTTCCAGCCGCGGCCCGGCAGCACCGCGGTGACGTTCATCGGCAACTGGCTGCGCAGGTTGACGAAACCCGAATGCATCTCGGCGCAGATCGAGCGCGCGTACGCCCGCTGCGCGCGGTCGGCAGGCCACAGTTGCTTCTCGGGGAAGGATTCGGCCAGGTATTCGGCAATCGACAGCGTATCCCACACGGTGATGTCGCCATCGACCAGCACCGGCACCTTGCCCGTGGGCGAGTGCTGCGCGACGGCTTCCTCAAACCCCGGCGCGAACAGGCGCACCTTGATTTCCTCGAAGGCGATGCCGGCATGCTGCATCAGCAACCAGGGGCGCAGCGACCAGGACGAGTAGTTCTTGTTGCCGATGACGAGCTTCATCGCGAAATCCTTGCAGGAAACATGGGGGAGAGTGAGGCCGGGGCAAACCGCCACGCGATGGGGCGGGCGGGACAACGCGCCGGCGAACGAACCATTGTAGCCAGCCGCGCCGAGCCCCTCAAAGCGAATTACGCTCGCAGCGATGTGAATCCAGGTCACAAGCGGGCAGCCTGGCCGGGTGCCTGATCAACCTGCGCCCGGCCGCGCCGGGCGGCTGATGGCTCAGCGATATACGCTACGCCGCAGAACCTGCATATAGCTCTCGTGCCCACGGCCCGCCAGCACGTCGGTCATCACCACTTCGAGCCCCACCGGCTGGCGCAGGCCAAGTTCGGGCGCGATAGCCCCGTGCATGACGCTGTCGAGCCGCATGGAGTCGAGGTTGTCGCGCGACATCACCGGCGCGCCCGGCAAATGTTCCAGCATGGCCGCCTGCACGCGCGCGAGCGCGTCAGGCAGGTGCAGGACCGGGCGCGGATGGCCGCTGGCGCGGCCGGCATAGCGCACCAGTTCCTCCAGCGTATAGACCTGCGGTCCCGCCAGGTCGTAGGCGCGGCCGATGGTAGCCGGCGCGGCCATGGCGTTGACGAAGGCCTGCGCCACGTCCTCCACGTACACCGGCTGAAATTTCGCCTGCGCGCAGGCCAGCGGCACCACCGGCGCCAGTTGCTGCATATGGGCGAAGAGATTGAGGAAATGATCGTCGGGGCCGAAGATCACGGACGGCCGGACGATGGTCCAGTCCAGGCCGCTGTCGCGCACGACGCGCTCGCCGTCGCCCTTGCTGCGCAGGTACATCGACGGGCCCGAGCTGTCGGCGCCCAGCGCGCTCATGTGCAACAGCCTGCGGACACCGGTGCGCCTGCAGGATTCCACGATGCGCCGCGGCACCTCCACATGCGCAAAGGCGAAAGCCTCGCCGTAGGGCTCGGCGCGTTCGCCGTGGAGAATCCCGATCAGGTTGACGACGATGCCCTCGGTGCCGAGCGTGCCGATGGCCGCGTCCAGCGCGACATCGTTTCTCACGTCCAGCCCGGTCACCTCCACCCGTGGCAGCAGCAGCAGGTGCTGCGCGTGCTCCGCGTCACGGGTGGCGACCACGATGCGTTCAGGGTCGAGGGGCGGCTCCACGACGGTGCCAGGCTCCAGCGGCGTGGCCGATGCGGTGGCAACGCCTGCCAGCCGGGCTACCAGATGACTGCCGACGAAGCCGGCCCCTCCGATCACTAGAACATTGCTGATCTGCATGGATTTCTCCGTGGCAAGGCATGACTGGCGCGTTCTCCAGGGCTGGTGAACGCACCGGCAACCGCATTGGCCGGCAGACCGCGCGCCCCTGAGGCTCAGGGCAGGCTGGTGGTGGTGACCTGCGACGGTGCCACCATGCCCAGGCGATCCTTGAGCGACTGCGGCCGGCCGCTCATCAATGCAGCATAGTACGTGGCGTTGGACAGCACGTTCTTGACGTAGGTCCGGGTCTCCGAAAAAGGAATGGTCTCGGCGAAGATCGCGCCCTCGACCTGGCGCTGCAGGCTGGAGCGCCAGCTCTTGGGTCGGCCGGGACCCGCGTTGTAGGCAGCCGATGCCAGCGTCCAGGAACTGTCCAGGTCGGTAAAGACCATGCTCATGTAGTTGGTGCCAAGCATGATGTTGACATTGGGATCGCTCATCATCGACGGCGAGAAGTCCGACATGCCGATCTTGCGTGCGACCCACTTGGCGGTGGCCGGCATCACCTGCATCAGCCCGTGGGCGCCCGCCGAGGAGCGCGCGTTCATGATGAAGCGCGATTCCTGGCGCACCAGGCCGTAGGCCCATGCCATGTCCAGGCCCACTTCGTCGGTGGCACGCTGCATGATGTCGCGGTACGGCATCAGGAAGCGCAGCGAGAAGTCGTGCTCGGCCTGGGTGCGGTCGGCGGTGTTGACTGCGCGGTCCAGCAGCTCGATGCGGCGGGCGTAGTCGGCGGCGGCCAGCAACTGGCGGTCAGTCATGCCGCGCAGCTCCCAGTTCCACTCGCGGTTGCCCTCGAAGCGCAGGTTGAGATCGTATAACTTCTGCGCCCGCAGGAAGCCCGGGCGGGTGCGCATGGCGTTGACCTCGGCATCGCTGACCTGGGTGCGGGCCGGCAGCACGATGCGATTGCCCAGTTCCTCGCTGGCCAGCTGGCCGTAGAAGCTGAACTGGCCGGCAATCGACTGGAACTGCTTCTCGGCCTCGGCGCCACGGTTGTCCGCCTTGAGCGCGCGGCCGTACCAGTAGGTCCAGGCCGGGTCCTTGGCGCGCAGTTCGGGGCGCATCAGTTCCACAGCCTGGCGCACCTGCTTCCAGTCGCCCTGGCGCAGCGCGGCGCGCACGCGCCACTCCTGGGTTTCGTCGGACAGCCACTGGTTGCCGCCCTGGTCGATCTGGCGGCGGTAGTAGCCGGCGGCTTCGGGCGCCAGCTTCTTGGCCGCGAACTGGCCGATCACGCCCCAGCCGGAGCCCTGCTCGTCGCGCGACAGGCTGCCGGCGTTGGCACTCAGGAAAGCCGCGGCCTGGGCGGGATCGTTGCGCGCCATCTTGACCACGGTGGCGAGCGTGTTGCTGTCGCCGCGCGTGTCAGGCGCGGTGGCGGCGATGCGCGCGGCCAGGGTCACATAGTTCTGCTCGAGCGCCTGGCGCGCCTGGAAAGCCACGTCGCTGGGCTCGATCTGGCGGCTTTGTGCCAGGTAGCCGATCAGGTCGACACAGCCTTCGCCGTAGTACCTCGGATCGCTCAGCGCGGCGCGTGCATCCGCCGCCACGTTCTGGCCCTTGAGCGCACGCGACAGCAGCGCATAGCATTCGACCTGCGTATCGTCCTTGAGCACGAACTGCGGGTATTCGACGTCGAAATTGGCCCAGTCGCGCTTCTTGCCCAGCACCAGCAGCCAGTCGTTGCGCATGCGGTCGGCAATGGCTTCGCCCTTGTAGCGCTGCAGGAAAGCGCGCACCTGGTCGTCGGGGGCGTCGATACGGGCCAGGCCGCTGGCGTCGAACATCTGCGGCTTGATGCGGAAGTACTCGACGTAGGACGAGATCGGGTAGTCCACCAGGGTGGCGGAGATGGCGTCGGCGCGGACCACGTCGTTCTTGCGGGCGGCTTCGCGCAGCGCCACGAAAGCGTCGTCGGGGTTGCTCGGGATGGTGAGCGACTGCGGTTGCTGTTGCGGCTGGGGCTTCTTCTGCGCAAATACCGGCGTGGCGAGCAGCGCGCACGCGATTGCCGCCAGGGCGGCCTTGGCCGCACGCTGCGGATATACTCCCTTCGGCATTCTTCTTCCTTGTTGTGACGGTCGGGCAAGCCCATTCGAGGGCGCTCGTCCGACCGTGCAATGTTTGGTCAACCGCAGACATTATCCCACGCAGCCATGCCAAGCGACGACGTTCGCGACCCCTCCGGCGAGCCCGGAAAGCCTGATCCCGGCGTGCAGCGAGCGGCGCTGCGCCGCCAGCTGCTGGCGCTGCGCGGCGCATTGCCACAGCGCAGCGCCGCAGATGCCGGCATCGAAGCCACGCTGAGCGCACTGCTGGAGCGCCTGCCCGTGCATCGCCTGGGCTTCTACTGGCCAATCCAGCAAGAGTTCGACGCCCGTGCCGTGGTCTCGCGCTGGCTGGCCAGCGCCCCCGGGCGGCAAGCGGCCCTGCCGGTGGTAAGCCGGCCGGGCTCGCCGCTGGATTTCCACCTGTGGGAGCCGGCTACGCCGATGATTGCCGGGCATTACGGCATTCCCGTGCCCGACGGCACGCCGCCCTTGCTGCCAGACGCCCTGCTGATTCCATGTGTCGGTTTCAGCGCGAATAAGTTCCGCCTGGGCTATGGGGGTGGGTTCTATGACCGCACGCTGGCGGCGCTGGCTGCCGGCGGGAACGCGCCGGTTGCGATCGGCATCGGGCATGAGGCCTGCCGGATTGCGTTGGAGCCGCAGGAGCATGATTTGCCGATGGATTGGGTGGTTAGTGAGGGGGGGGTGTTTTGAGGGATTGGGGATGTGTCTTATTGTGGGGGTGCTCGCGGTTTCTTTGAGCGGCGGTGGCTCTTGCGCCCAACGGGCCGTACGACATCCCCTGAGATTCCCCTTGTTTTTCGCCTTCCAAGGGTAAGGGAGTCAAGCCGCCATGTCCCGTGGGTGTTCCCAGTCCCGGAGGTACTGTGCCGGGGACACATAGCCGAGCGTGGAGTGTCGGCGGCTCCGATTGTAAAAGATCTCGATGTAGTCAAAGAGATCGTCTTTGGCTTGCTCGTGCGTGGCGTAGCGCTGGCCATGCACCCGCTCGTTTTTCAGACTGTTGAAGAAGCTCTC
>NZ_JBFTOX010000114.1:0-10802 GCF_056398185.1 Cupriavidus sp. 05L310 | reverse complement strand
CAGTCCCTCCATCGCTGCCCACTCCATGTCCGTCAGATCGCTCGGATACCGCTTCGTCTTGGCCGCCATGCTTGCCTGCCGCTCTCGATGTTCTTTTTTCCACATCCAAACGTTAGAACACATCTGCGGTGAATTTTCAAACGGGCTCTTAGATACTATGAAGGGCCGCGGAGGTAAGCCCCCTGGAGTAAAACGAAGATTCCAAGTATCGTTTCTCGAGGAGCACGCAAATGGACGCGCCTGACACAGCCCTTCACGGGCAGAATACGACGATCACCGGCTGGCTGTACATCGCCTTCGAACTGGGCGACAAGAGCTGGAAGCTGTCGCTGGGCGACGGCGTGCGCGGGCCGAGCCGATGCTCGGTGGCGGCCGGTTACATGACATCGGTCCTGACGGCAATCGCCAAGGCCAAAGCCCGGTGTCATCTGCCCGCCGATGCGCCGGTGCGCTCCTGCTATGAGGCCGGGCGGGACGGCTTCTGGCTGCACCGCTGGCTCAGCACACACGGCATCGTCAACCTGGTGGTCGATTCCGCCAGTATCGAAGTGAACCGGCGGGCGCGCCGTGCGAAGACCGACCGGCTCGACAGCGACAAGCTGTTGTCGATGCTGATGCGTTACTACGCGGGCGAGCGGCGAGTGTGGGCAGTCGCGCGGGTCCCAACCGAAGAGCAGGAAGATGAGCGGCGCGTGCATCGCGAGCTCGGGCGCCTGCGCCAGGAGCGCACCGCCCACAGCAACCGAATCCGCTCGCTGCTGGTGTTCCCGAACACATCGGTGGGCGCTCGTGGACATGCTGGTGGGCCCAGCATGCTGCGCAGCTCTTGCCAAGTTTGCGCGCCGAGATTGAACGCGAGTTCGAGCGGCTGTTACTCGTCGCCAAGCAGATCAGGACACTGGAGACGCTCCAGAACCACCAAGTCCACGGCGGGACACAACCCGCGATCGCCGTGCTGACGCGGCTTGCAGGTATCGGCACTGGCAGTGCATGGACCCTGGTCAAGGAACTGTTTGGCTGGCGGCAGTTCCACAATCGCCGTGAACTCGCCGGCTGTCTGGGCTTGGCGCCGACCCCTTATGCAAGCGGCACCAGCGAAGTCGAACAGGGCATCAGCAAGGCGGGCAACAAACGGGCGCGGTGGCTGCTGGTGGAGCTCGCATGGAGCTGGTTGCGCTTTCAGCCGGCAACCCAGTTGAGTCAATGGTTTAGACAACGATTTGCCGGCGCCGGGAAGCGTTCGCGACGCATCGGCATTGTCGCCCTCGCGCGCCGTCTGGCGATCGCGTTGTGGCGCTACCTGGAGTATGGCGAGATTCCGCTCGGGGCAATGCTCAAGTCGGTCGCCGGCAATGCCTCGTGAACTGAGTCTCCAGCGTCAGTCGACTAACGGTTTGAAGGTTAGCGCGCCCGGACAGTAGGAGGATTACCCGACTGGTAATCGTAGTTTTAGATGGGGCGCGTCGGTAAGGGAGTGTTCCAGCGCTTTGCGCATGCGGTATGTGGTGACCGGCCTGGCGCCGGCACGGATAGAAGTTGGACCGGGCAACTGCCCAGGTATCAGACACTCCGACCTCCATCCCGTTTAAGTCACGGGATATTGAAAGGACACCAAACTGAGACCACGCGCCTTTGTCGTGCAAGTTACCCCACGGCTGGTCAGCGTCGTGGTCGTGACAGACGACCCGCTGACCAGCCGTGGATAACTTGCAGCGCGTCTCAACAGGAGATAACTGTCGAACGGAAAACACAGCAATAGGTGCTTGACTTCCAACGCCCCATAGAAGTCTTACTGTGTCATAAAAAATAGTGCATTATATGCGCTTCTTCATTCAAGGTGGAAGTGCATGAGTACAAGCGACCGATTTGCGGAGTACATGAACTACTTGGCTGAGGGATTGGGGCATGCAGATCGCCGGGCCGGCTTGGAGAGCTATTGCACTGGCCTGATGCTGCCGCTGTCGCGCAAGAGCGTCGAACCGATGGCGGCACGGGTTGACCCACTGCATGCCAGTGCCCGGCATCAGTCTCTGCACCACTTCGTCTCTAAATCCGATTGGTCGGATGCGGCATTGATGGGGCGCGTCCGGGAATGGGTGCAGCCTTTGCTGCAAGCTCAAAGCGGTCGTTATTGGATCATTGACGACACGGGCTTTCCGAAGAAGGGCAAACATTCAGTGGGTGTGGCGCGCCAATATTGCGGCCAGCTTGGCAAACAGGACAACTGCCAGGTGGCAGTCAGCCTGTCACTGGCTACAGAGCAAGGCAGCCTTCCGATTGCTTATCAGCTTTATCTCCCCAAGGAATGGGCCGACGATGCGACTAGCCGCCAGAAGGCCGGCGTGCCAGACGATATCGCGTTTGCCACCAAGCCAGAGATTGCCTTGGCGCAAGTACGGGAGGCGATCGCAGCCAGCGTGCCTGTCGGAGTCGTGCTGGCCGACGCTGCGTATGGCGATGAAACCGGCTTTCGCGAAACCCTGACCGAGTTGGGTCTGCTTTACGCGGTCGGGATTCGCTCCACGACGACAGTGTGGCCGCGGGGCGTCTCGCCACTGCCGGCCAAACCGGCTAGCGGTCCGGGCAGGCCACCGAAGTTGCTGCGTCGCGCACCGGGCCATGAGCCGGTTTCCGTGAAGACCCTGGCGATGACTTTACCCTCGAGTGCTTACCAAGTGGTGGCTTGGCGGGAAGGCACCAATACGGCCCTTTCATCGCGATTTGCGGCCGTGCGGGTTCGCCCGGCGCACAGGGACTATTGGCGCAGCACCTTGCGTGACGAAGAGTGGTTGCTGGTCGAGTGGCCGGAGGGCGAAACGGAGCCAACCAAATACTTCTTGTCCACAGCACCAGCCGATGCTCTGATAGAGCAACTGGTATTCGTGACCAAAATGCGTTGGCGTATTGAGCGCGATTACCAAGACTTGAAGCAAGAGCTCGGCCTTGGTCATTACGAAGGGCGAGGCTGGCGCGGATTCCACCATCACGCGACGCTGAGCATCGCAGCCTATGGCTTCCTGATGGCCGAACGACTCACTGCCGACAAGTCAGAAGGCAGTAAAAAAAACTTCTTCGAACGCCAAGTCCCTGCGCTTCCCGCGGATTACATCCCCCGTGGCAGCCCTGCGCGCGCAGCGACACGTGGCGAATTCGATCACGACACTCCGTCATAACCTTAGCTTCCACCTGATGCGCAGCCTTGGGCTTTGCCCATGCTGCGCATCAATCGATGGTCGATTCAATTTATGACACAGTAGAATTAGCACATACCTATGAGATTGCCGCCCTGCGGAGCCAATGCCAAAGACCGCGCGCGGCGAGCGCATCGGCGCGCGCTCGGTGCCCCGCCCCTCCCACACGTGCTGCGCGATGCCGGTAGGCTGGACTCCTTGAGACGAGAAACGCGAATTACCTGGACTGCTCCTCATCGGGTGCAAACTGGCTCTTCCCGACCCGTTGCCGCCTTCCAGGCTCACGTAGTCCTTACCGCCGCTTTCGAGTGCTCAACGGGCATCCAGCGCGCACCTGGCTTGCCCGGTGTTCGGCCTAAGCGGTCGGTGGCCTCTCCATGAAAAATGGCCGGTTCTGGTGACAGACCGGCCTTTGGCACTTTCAGGGGCGGATGATCGGCTTCTTTGCCCGGCTACTTCAGCTATGTGCCCTTTGCAGACCGTGGCGAAGTTTTCACATAGCGGACACCGCTAGCTTTGCCCTACATGATGTATGTCAGGACGCAAAGATTAGTACTAATTTGCGATTGCCTTCTCGTCGTCGGCGCGGAGTTCGTCCAATGCCGAGCTCGCCGGCCGCGGAGCACCGAGATGCAGGTGACGTAGTTCGTCCATAAGGACACTCCAAAGTGAAGGGCCGCCCCTTTCCAGCAGCTCCGCGCGTAAAGACGCTTCCTTGCTCGCTTGCGTATGCCGAAGGCCCCAGGCAGCCATATGTGCAAGCACAGGTACAAGCTGTATGGCCGCTTCCGTAAGGCTATAGATTCCTTTCTGCTGATGATTCGGATCCGGAGATCGTGTCAGCAGGCCAGACGCGGTCAAGTGCTTCAGTCGGCTTGCGAGGATGTTCGACGCGATGCCTTCCTCGTTTCGTTCCAGCAGGGCGCCATAGCTGCGCCGGTTCGCGAACATGACATCGCGGATAACGATCAGGCTCCAGCGGTCGCCAATCTGCTCAAGCGTCAAGTTGATCGGGCAGCCCGATCGTCCTGTTTGTTGCACAGCCAATCCCCCTCAAATTTCTACTTGCATTATGCAATCGGTCAGAATATTATTCAACCACTTGCGCTTTGCAAGTGCTTCAAGGTCCTGCCACATCGACGGAGGAATCGAACACGCGTGCGGCTTTCATCACGGGTCACGGCGGCAATTCGGTAGTGCGGGTGGCCGGGAAGGTGGCAGCAACGACAAGGCGCGATGAGTTGGCGTTTCGCTAAAGATCATTACGTAGATACGTATCCCACTACACACGCTGGTTAGGAAAACACGATGAAATTCTCCCCCCTCATTTCGCGTACCGTGCTCGCGGTATCGTTAGCATTCGCCAGCACCTTCGTTGCTGTAGCCCCGGCCGAAGCTGCAGCGCCGATGCAGCACAAGCAGGTTCCGGGCTTCTATCGCACGATGATTGGCGACTATGAGGTCACCGCGCTGCATGACGGCAGCGCCGGCATTGACTCCAGCCTCCTGCATGGCGATCCGGCCCTCATCCAGTCCCTCCTGGCGCGCTCCTTTCAAAACGATCCCAAGAATGTCTCGGCCACCGTCCAAGGCTACCTCGTCAATACAGGTTCCAAGCTCGTTCTCATCGATACGGGTGCAGGTGGCCACTGGGGTCCACCCGCGCTGGGCAAACTCGTGCAAAACTTGAAATCCTCCGGCTACAAGCCGGAGCAAGTTGACCTGGTGCTGCTGACCCATCTTCACGCCGATCATGTTGGCGGAATCTACAAGGACGGGAAACGCGTCTTCCCGAACGCGACCGTGATGATGAAGAAGGCCGACTCCGACTTCTGGCTGTCGAAGGAAATCATGACCAAGGCCCCGGAAGACGCAAAGATCTTCTTCAAGGTGGCACAGGATGCAGCAGCGCCTTACATCGCTGCCGGCAAATGGAAGCCGTACGAAGGCATGGACGAAATCGTCTCCGGCATCGCACCGTATGCCATTCCCGGCCATACGCCCGGTCACACCGGCTACATGATTTCCTCAAAGGGTCAGTCGCTGCTGGTCTGGGGTGATACCGCTCACGTCCTCGCCGTCCAGATGCCGCATCCGGAAATCGGCATCGCCTTCGACTCAGACGGCGCGACGGCCATCAAAACGCGTGAAGACCTTCTGGTGAAACTCGCCGCGGACAAGACGATGATTGCCGCAGCCCACATGCCGTTCCCGGGCCTGGGCCGTATTCGAAAGGCCGACACCGGCACTGGCTACGACTGGGTACCCGTAACTTTCCTCAACCTGAAGTGAGGTGAACCATGGCCTACGATTCATCTTCCGCCCGCAAGCTCCGCGAGGCGATGTTCGCCTTCAACATTGCGCATCCCGTAAGCACGATCGAGACGCTCCGCGTCGGCATGGAGGCAATTTCACAAGCAAACCCGCCGGCGGCTGACCTAACCGTCGAGCCGACCGAACTCGGTGGCATAGCCGCGGTGGCGATTACGGCTCCCGATGCGTCCAAAGACCGTGTCATTTACCATTTCCACGGTGGCGGCTGGGTGGCTGGCTCTCCTGCCTCGCATCTGGGCATGCTCGGAGAGTTGTCTAGAGCGGCTAAGTCCCAGGTTATCGTCCTGGACCACTCCTGGGCGCCCGAGCACCCATTCCCTGCTTCCTACGACGAGTCCATCCGCGGCTACGAAGCAGTGCGTGCGCTTGGCAAGCCGTTTGCCGTGACCGGAGATTCCAGTGGCGGCGGCATGGCTCTCAACGTCCTTGCCTACGCATCCTCGAAGGGCCACAAGGACGCACGAGCAGCGCTACTCATTAGCCCATGGGCAGACTTAACGCTGACGCTGCCCTCGCTAACGCAGTTGGCCGACCGCGACCCAATGGTCAACGCGAGCGCGATGCGGGCGATGGTCGAGGCTTACGCTGGCAACCACGATTTGAAGGATCCGCGCATCTCACCGATGTTCGCCGACATGCGCGGTTTTCCTCCACTGCTCATCCATGTCGGAAGCGACGAAGTACTTCTCGACGACGCCCTTGAAATTGACCGGAAGGTGCGCGCGGCCGGCGGCAAGTCATACCTCGAGGTCTGGCCGGAGATGCTGCACGTCTGGCACATTCAGACAGCCTCATTGCCTCAGGCCCACGACGCGCTGCAGAGGGCCGGCGAGTTTCTCATTGGGCACCTCGAGAAGTAGCACGCACGCCCTCAACGAAGACTTAGACACCAGATTGGAGAATGCAATGACTACTGACACCAACACACCGGCAACGGCATGGATGGAAATCGTCAAGAAGAAAGGAACCAGCGAATTCGCGACGTCGTTCACCGCTGACGCCAGCCTTCAGACCTCTGCCCTCAGCAAGGCCGTGGTCGGCCCGACGCTCATCGGAGCGTTCTTCGCCGCGACGAGCACGATGTATGAACACTTCGTGTTCACTGCTGAGACGGTTGACGGTGCGAAGACTTACCTTGAGTGGGATGCCATCCACGGTGGCAAGCCGGTCGCCGGCATCACCATCCTCACTCAAAATGAGTCTGGCCTCGTCAACAACATCAAGCTCTTCCAAAGCCCGTTTCCCGTCGTCCGTGAGTTCTCATCTGGCCTCAAGGAGCGGCTCGCAGGAACACTCGGTCAGGACTACTTTAGCTAAGCCGGGAAACAGCCAACTTCATCGCCTCATTTAATCTGAACAACACAACCGAGCAAACGCTCATGCCAATATTTCACGCCCACATTCCGGCTCAAAAGTTCTCTAGCGAAGAGAAGCGGGCTCTGGCGGATGCCTTAAATCTCGCTCTTCATGAAGCCATGGATACGCCTATGGATGATCGCTTCGTCATCATCAGTGAGCACAAGGACGATGAATTCTTCATCCATCCGACTTTTCCTAACTTGAAGAGATCCGACAAGCGCATGATCGTAACGGTGACGTCCGGCACGAGCAGGACGGTGGAGCAGAAACGCAAGCTCGCGGAGTTGGTCACCCGATACGCAGTAGAAAAGGTTGGCGTCAGCCAGGACGATGTCACCCTGATGATGTATGCCATTCCCCTGGAGAGCATGAGCTTCGGCGGTGGAAAGCTGGTCTCTGACATCGACCTCTCTATGCCTTGGGTAAACAAGTAAGAAGGACGAAGCTGCCCTGTTCTTTGGATTCGGGGCAGTGAATGACTTGAAACGGACGTCCCGATCGCTTCTCAGGTTGGGGGGCTCATCGGGCTCCGATCCGACACCATTCTCTGGACGGGTATCGGGATGAATAGAGCCACCACTCCGGCCCTGGTGCTGCAGACGCGCACCGAGCCGGAGGCGTTGGAGGCTGCATTCCTTGCGCCCGTCCCCAAAGAGGTAAAGCTATGACCGACTGGCATTTCTACGAACCGGCGGAGGGGCACTTCCTGCGTCGCGATCCGCTCAACGCTATCGTCGCTCCGCGACCGATCGGCTGGATCAGCACAGTCTCTAACGACGGCGTGCGCAACCTTGCGCCCTACAGCTTCTTCAACCTGTTCAGCTACAAGCCGCCGATCGTCGGCTTTTGCTCGCTTGGTGCGAAGGACTCGCTCGCCAACGCGCGTGACACCGGCGAGTTCGTATGGAATCTGGCGACGCGAGAGCTCGCCGAGGCGATGAACGCCTCCGCGGCGATGGTGCCAGCGCACGTCGATGAGTTCGAGTTGGCCAAGCTGCAGACGCTGCCCTCTGCCAAAGTGCGACCCCCGCGCGTTGCGGCTAGCCCGGTGCAGTTCGAATGCGTGGTCACCCAGATCGTGCAGCTTGAGGCGCAGGGCGGCGCCGCGCTCCCGGCGTGGCTGGTGTTAGGCGAAGCAGTAGCGATCCACATTGACCGGCAACTGATCAAGGACGGCGTGTACCAGACTGCGCAGGCGCGCCCGATCCTGCGCGGCGGTGGGCCGGCCGACTACTTCGAAATCGGCGCGGGGCAGCTCTTCACGCTTGAGCGACCGGGTGCTTGACTTGGCGTCGAGCGACCGGAGCAAAAGGGTGAAAGGCGCGAGCTGTCGCTACGCATAGGCGGCAAGCAGCATCTACATCTCGCTCGCCTTCACCCGCGATGCCAGCCATAACGACCGCCATTATCTCGAATGGGAGACAACGGCATTCGAGGACACGGGCCTGCGCGGCGTCACGACCCTCACCAAGAATGACGACGGCAAGACCATGCACGCAGCGATTCATCACCGGCCGTTCGATGGCGCTCGGAAATTTTCCGAGGAACTCGGTCGCCGCCTGACATCTTTCTACACGGAGAACTCCCATGTTTCAACGTACCGATATCGCCTTCGAAGCCGAGGGCGGCGTCACGCTGCGCGGCTGGCTCTATGTGCCCACCGGCGGCACCGGCCCCTATCCCGCCATCACCATGGCGCATGGCTATGCCGGCGTGAAGGAGCACGGCCTGGAGCGATTCGCCGAGAAATTCGCCTCCAACGGCTTTGTCGTCCTCCTGCACGATCACCGCAACTTCGGCGCCAGCGACGGCACGCCGCGCCAGGATATCGACCCATGGCGACAGATCGCCGATTGGCGGCGCACGATCAGCTTCCTCGAACACCAGGACGTCGTAGACGCGAAGCGCATCGGCTTGTGGGGCACGAGCTATTCCGGCGGCCACGCGCTCGTGCTTGGCGCAACAGAACGCCGCTTGCGCGCGGTCGTCGCGCAGGTGCCGACGATCAGCGGCTTCGAGCAAGGACTGCGCCGCATTCCGCCCGACGCCGTCGCCGCCATCGAGGATGCCTTCGCGGCGGACGAGCGCGCTCAAGCACGCGGCGCGGCGCCGCGAAGGCAGACGATCGTCAGCGCCGATCCGGCCATCCCTGCTTCGTACCGCGCCAAGGATGCCATCGAGTTCTATCTGCAGCCCGTGCCAGACGGCGCCTGGGAGAACAGCGTCACGGTGCGCTCGACGCGCGCCGCGCGCATGTACGAACCGGGCACGTGGATTGCGCGCGTGTCTCCTACGCCGCTGCTAATGATCGTCGCGCTGCAGGACACGATCACGCTGACCGATCTCGAGCTGGCCGCCTACGAGCGCGCCCTTGAGCCGAAGCGCCTCGTGACGATCCCAGGCGGCCACTTCGATCCGTACACCACCCGATTCGATCAATCCAGTGCCGCCGCGCTGGACTGGTTCAAGGAACACCTCGCGTAACCTCAACTTGCGACAATGCAGGAGCCCGACATGTCTCATCTCACCCATACCATCGAGCATGGCATTGCCACGATCATTCTCGATCGCTCGCCGCAAAACCGCATCGGCGACCAGATGGTTGACGAACTGGCCGCGGCGATCAACGCGATCGAACGCAGTGAGGCGCGCGTCGTGCTGGTGCGCGCCGAAGGCGAGAACTTCAGCTTTGGCGGCGACATCATGCCCTGGCCCGACGACACTTCCCGCCAGTTGCGTGCGCGCTTCGAGGGTTACATGGACGTCTTCAATCGCTTCGAACGCCTGCCCTTGCCTGTCATCGCGGTGGTGCACGGCTTGTGCGCCGGCGGTGGTTTCGAACTGGCGTTGCGCGCCGATGTCATCTTTGCCGCCGAAAGCGCAACGTTCTGCCAGCCGGAACAGTCGCTTGCCCTCGTGACCCTGCTGGGCGGCATCTACCGCGTCGCTGAACGTGCAGGACGCGCACGTGCCATGGAATGGGCGCTGACTTCCGAGCGTGTCCCCGCCGCGACGATGGAGCGCTTCGGCGTGATCAACCGCGTCGTCGCCGATTCCGAGCTGCTTGCAGAGGCGCATGCCTTCGCCGCGAAGTTCGTGCACGGCCCGACACGCGCCCACGCCGCCCACAAGGCCTTGCTGCGCGCCTGGGCCAACGGCGGTGTCCAGGCAGCCGACGATGTGATGTTCAACATTGCCATGCCCTTATTCGAGACGGAAGACGTGAAGGACGGGCTTGCTTCGGCCATCAAGGCCCTGAAGGCCGGCACGCCACGCTCGGTGCTCGAATTCAAGGGCCGTTAAGTCCCGTCAAGGAGCGGAACATGCGCGAATTGCTGGCGCGGGTGATTGAGGCGCATGGGGGATTGGCGCGCTGAAAGCGCCAGGGTCGGGCCGAAGTCGGCGTAGGTGTCGCGGATCAGCCTGCGGGCCCGCGCTTCCAGCCCAGGAGGCAACTGCCGGTTGCTCTCGTGACCGCGCTTACGCGAACCTAGACCGCTTGGACCGTCTTCGCGATACCGGATCACCGGGCGTTCCACCTGGCGCCGGGACAGTCCCAGCTTCTCGGCCGCGCGCCAAACCATCAGCCCGTGCTCAACGACGGCCTGAATGACCTTGAAGCGGTCAACTTCGCGCAGACTCATGGTGATCAACCCTCGATCCTTCACGGCGCGCTCCCGTCCAGCCCCGGCGCTACCAGTATAGGTCTATCCAGAGGACATTCTGATGTGGCTGGAAGCGGACATTCTGATTTGGCCTCTACAATCGCTTGTCTAGGCTGTTTTTAGATGTCAGTCGGCTGGCTAATTTGAAATGTCAGTGCGGTCGTGCTTTTTGTGGTTTAGCCGTAACGCGGTCAAGCTGGCCGGAAGGGGAGAAGCCAGCACAGGGTGGGGCGGTGGTGCCGGCGATGGCG
Organism: Cupriavidus sp. 05L310; assembly: GCF_056398185.1. NCBI lineage: Bacteria > Pseudomonadati > Pseudomonadota > Betaproteobacteria > Burkholderiales > Burkholderiaceae > Cupriavidus > Cupriavidus sp. 05L310. The sequence goes on along the minus strand of NZ_JBFTOX010000114.1, from coordinate 2 downwards.
CG
>NZ_JBFTOX010000113.1:0-10857 GCF_056398185.1 Cupriavidus sp. 05L310 | reverse complement strand
CCCGTCTCGATCACATACCCATAGTCCGCCACCTGCAGCGCCGCGCGTGCGTTCTGCTCGATCAGCAGTGTCGCCACACCGGTCTTGCGCAGGTCGTTGATGATGTGGAAGATTTCCTTCACGATCAGCGGCGCCAGCCCGAGGCTTGGCTCGTCCAACATCAGCAGTTGCGGCTTGGCCATCAGCGCGCGCCCCACCGCCAGCATCTGGCGCTCGCCGCCGGACAGCGTGCCGGCATCCTGCCTGGCCCGCTCCTTCAGGCGCGGGAACAAGCCGTAGACCACTTCCATCTGGTCGAGAAAGTTCTTCTCCCCGGCGCGCTTGCGGCGATACGCCCCCAGCACCAGGTTGTCCGCCACGCTCATCGAGCTGAACAGCTCGCGCTTCTCCGGCACCAGGCACATGCCTCGCGCCACGCGGCCCTCCACCGGTATGCCGGCGAGGTCGTGGCCGAGATAGGTCACCGCACCGGCCGAGGAGCCGCTCACCGGCAGCGCCCCCATGATCGCGTTGAGCATGGTGGACTTGCCCGCGCCGTTGGGGCCGATCACCGTGACGATCTTGCCCGCCTCCACTTTCAGGTTGGCGCCGTGCACCGCTTCGACCTTGCCGTAGCGCACGTGGAGGTCTTTCACTTCGAGGATCAGGCTCATTGTCTTTTCCTTACTCCACGCCGCCGAGATAGGCTTCGAGCACCGCCGGGTTCTTCTGCACGTCCTCGGGCACGCCTTCCGCGATGCGCGTGCCGAACTCCATCACCACCAGGCGGTCGGTCAGATTCATCACGAAATCCATGTCATGCTCGACCAGCAGCACGCTCATGCCCTCGCCCTTGAGCTTCTTCAGCAGTTCCGCGAGCGCCTGCTTTTCCTTGTAGCGCAGCCCCGCCGCGGGTTCGTCCAGCAGCAGCAGCGCGGGGTCGCAGCACAGCGCACGGGCGATTTCCAGGATGCGTTGCTGGCCCAGCGCGAGGCTGCCGGCCTCCATGTACATGCAGTCGGCCAGCCCCACGCGTTCGAGCTGGCGCGCGGCCTCGTGCAATAGCTTCGCCTCTTCGTTCTGGTTCATGCGCAGGATCGCCGCGGTCACGCCGCCCTGCGCCGCGAAGTCGCCGCGCAGGTGCGCGCCGATCGCCACGTTCTCCAGCACCGTCATGGTGGGCAGCAGATGCACGTGCTGGAAGGTGCGCCCGATGCCGCGCTTGACGATCTCGCGCGACGGCAGCCCGGAGATCTGCTCGCCACGATAGAGCACCTCGCCGCGCGTGGCGGGCAGCACGCCGGTGACGAGATTGAAGGTGGTGGACTTGCCTGCGCCGTTGGGACCGATCAGGCCGATGATCTCGCCGGCGCGCACCTGGAAGCTGACGTCATTGACCGCCACCAGCCCGCCGAACTCCTTGCGCGCGGCCTTCACATCAAGGATCAGCTCGCCGGCCTGCGGCTTCGCCCGCAACGGCAACCGCTCGGCCTGCGCCGGCGCCGCCACCGGCAGCCCGCTCGGGAACAGCTTCTTGATAAAGGGCCAGATGCCGTCGCGCGCGTACTGCAGCAGCAGCACCATCAGCACGCCGAACACGATGGTTTCGAAGTTGCCGTTGGCGCCGAGCAGCTTGGGCAGCACGCCTTGCAGCACGTCCTTCAGGATGGTGAGGATGCCCGCGCCGAGCACCGCGCCCCACACATGGCCGACGCCGCCCACCACCGCCATGAACAGGTACTCGATACCGTAGTTCAGGCCAAAGGGCGTCGGGTTCACCGCGCGCTGCAGATGCGCGTAGAGGAAGCCAGAGATGCAGGCGAGTATCGCCGCCACCACAAAGATCACCACCTTCATCCACGCGGTGTTGACCCCCATCGCCTCGGCCATGGTGCCGCCGCCCTTGAGCGCGCGAATGGCGCGGCCCGGGCGCGAGTTCAGCAGGTTCTGCATGGCGATCACCGCCAGCAGCACCACGGCCCAGATCAGGTAGAACATCGAGCGGCCGGAGGCCAGATCGATGCCGAGCACGTTCAGCACCGGAATGCCGTTGAGGCCGTCGTATTTGCCGAGGAACTCCAGGTTGCCGAACAGGAAGAACAGCGACAGCCCCCAGGCGATGGTGGCCAGCGGCAGGTAGTGGCCGGACATGCGCATGGTGATCAGGCCGATCACATAAGCCGAGGCCATCGTGATCACCAGCCCCACCAGCAGGCCGAACCACGGCGACAGCCCGAACTGCGTGGTGAGGTACGCCGTGCTGTAGGCGCCCAGGCCAACGAAGGCGGCCTGCCCGAAGGAGGTCATGCCGCCCACGCCGGTGAGCAGCACCAGGCCGATGGCGACGATGCTGTACAGGCCGATGTAGTTGCCCAGGGTGATCCAGAACTCGGGGGTGGGGAGCACCGGCAACAGCGCCAGCACCACCGTGAAGGCCAGCAGGAAAATTCGGTTCTTGAGGTTCTTGTTCATGGTGTGTCCCTTATTCCTCTTCTTCCACATGCTTGCTGGTGAGCGAGCGCCACAGCAGCACGGGCAGGATCAGGGTGAACACGATGACCTCCTTGAAGGCGCTGGCCCAGAAGGAGGAATAGGATTCGAGCAGCCCCACCAGGATGGCACCCGCGGCCGCCACCGGATAACTCACCAGGCCACCCACGATGGCACCGACGAATCCCTTGAGACCGATCAGGAAGCCCGATTCGTAATAGACGGTGGTCAGCGGCGCGATCAGGATGCCGCACAACGCGCCCATCGCCGCCGCGAGCGTGAACGACAGCCGCCCGGCCTGGGTCGTGCCGATGCCCACCAGGCGCGCGCCAAGGCGATTGACCGCGGTGGCGCGCAGCGCTTTACCGGCGATGGTGCGCTCAAAGTAGAAGTACAGCGCCGCGATCAGCAACGCCGACACGCCCACCACCCACAGGCTCTGGCCGGATATCGACAGGCTGCCCACTTCGAAGCGAGCCTCGGAGAACGGCGTGGTGCGCGAGCCCTCGGCGCCGAACATCACCAGGCCCAGCCCCACCAGCGCGAAGTGCACGCCGACCGAAACGATCAGCAGCACCAGCGTGCTGGCCTCGGCCAGCGGCTGGTAGGCCAGGCGGTACAGCATGGGCCCGAGCGGAATCACGATCAGCAGGGTCAGCGCGATCTGCGCCAGCATCGGCATCGACTGTCCGTTGAAATTCTGCGCCAGCAGATGCACGGCCAGCGGGAAGACCAGGTACTTGCCCGCCAGCACGGCCAGCCGCCTTGCTGCCGTACGGCGCAGCTCGGCGCTGCCCAGGATGGTGATCGTCTCGTAGAGAAAGGTCAGCACGCCCATGACCAGCAGCAGCCAGCTGCTTTGCGGCGCATGACCAGACTGGATCGCCGCCAGGGTCAGCGCGCCATAGGCGACGAACTCCCCTTGCGGAATGAAGATGACGCGGGTCACCGAGAACACCAGCACCAGGGCCAGCGCAAGCAGCGCGTAGATGGCGCCCGAGGTGATCCCGTCCTGCGCCAGGATGGCGGCGATCGAGAGGTCCATTGTCTCCCCGTATTGTTGAATAGTCCTGCCGGCGAGGGAGGCCGGCTGGCTTGTGAAAAAACGAATTACGAAATAGTAAAGAACTTACGCATAGCGTAAATCCTGACGAACCCTTAGGTTGCGCAGTGCCGCATCGGTCATCCGCAAGCACGCACGCCAAACCTCTGATATGCCTGAAGCAGCATATCCGCGGCGCAGCGTGGCCGCCATCCCGATTCGCCCGCTCCTGCCGGCCTCGCAGACCCGTCAATTTAATTAACACGTTAAAGATCGTGCATGACGCATGCGGTGTCAAGTACGGGATTGCCTGTAGTGACGGCGCTGCCCGCTCTGCTTCCGGCAAGCCGCTGCGCACCCAATAAAAAGGGCGCATGGTTTGTCCATGCGCCCTCCTCGCACCGCCGTGCACCTATGCCGGCGGTCTTACTTGGTCTGCAGCTTCCACTTGCCGTCGACGATCTCCACCATCACGCGCGAGCGCTGGTCCAGACCGAGGTGGTCCGTCGGCGTCATGTTCATGATGCCGTGGGAGATCGGCAGTTCCTTGGTCTGCTCCATCGCATCGCGCAGCGCCTTGCGGAATTCCTTGGTACCCGGCTGGCCCTTCTTCAGCGCCTCCGGAATGGCACGCTGCAGCAGCAGGCCGGCATCCCAGGCGTGGCCGCCGAAGGTCGAGACCTGCCCGCCATACGCCTTTTCGTACGCGGTCTTGTAGGTGATGGCGGGCTTCTTGACCGGGTTGCTGTCAGGCAGTTGCTCGGCCACCAGCAGCGGGCCGGCCGGCAGGAAGGTGCCTTCGCAATCCTTGCCGCACACGCGCAGGAAGTCGGCGTTGGCCACGCCGTGCGTCTGGTAGATCTTGCCCTTCCAGCCGCGCTCCTTGAGCGCCTTGGCCGGCAACGCGGCCGGCGTACCCGAACCAGCGATCAGCACCGCATCGGGATTGCTCCCCATCATCTTGAGCACCTGGCCGGTCACGGAGGTATCGGTGCGGGCGAAGCGTTCGTTGGCCACCACCTTGATCTTGCGCATCTCGCCAACCTTGGCAAATTCCTGCGCCCAGCTATCGCCGTAGGCATCCGCGAAGCCGATAAAGGCCACCGTCTTCACGTTGTGGTTGGTCATGTGCTCGGCAATGGCGGTTGCCATGTGCGAGTCGTTCTGCGGCGTCTTGAAGACCCAGTAGCGCTTGGCGTCCATCGGCTCGATGATGCGGGCCGAGGCGGCCAGCGTGATCATCGGCGTCTCGTTCTCGGCGACGACGTCGACCATGGCCAGCGAGTTGGGCGTAACGGTGGAGCCCACCACCACGTCGACCTTGTCCTCGCTGATCAGCTTGCGCGTGTTCTTGACCGCCGTGGTGGTGTCCGATGCATCGTCCAGCACGATGTACTCGACCTTCTTGCCGGCGATCTCCTTCGGCAGCAGCGAGATGGTGTTCTTCTCGGGGATGCCCAGTGAAGCCGCGGGTCCCGTGGCCGATAGCGTTACCCCGACCTTGACCTGTGCGCTGGCGGTGCCGGCGCACAGGCCGGCGGCAGCGAGAGCCAGCAGGCTGGCGCGCTTGAATGTCATCGTGTCTCCTTCCATTGCGGCAAACGGAAAAGGCATCCGTCCCGGCCTCCGGCCGGTCGGATGCCCCAGTCTGGTGTTCTTGTCTTTCTATTCTTCTTATAGTGCCGGTCCCTCGCGGGACCGTCTCCAGGCGCAACGCCGGCGCCTGCCTGCTACCCCAGGGCACTTGGCGAATGCAAATTCGCCGCACCCCGTCTCCCGCCCGACGCTTGATCCCCGGCGGCGCTCGGCACGAACTCGCCATGCCAAGCCATGGCGCGCCGGACCGGCCGCGCATTCGCCGACCGCCCGGTCGGGAATGCGTAGCGAGTCTAGCAACAGCCATATCGGCCGGGTAGCCGGATTAACCCGCATCGCAGCATGCAAGCGACCCGGCCTCTCGCGGACATCGCGCGACGCCGTGTTGGCTCAGCGGCCGAACGCATCCCACGCGGTCTTCACAATCAGCGCGGCCACCACCACGATAAACACCCGCCGCACGAAGGCGCTGCCATGCTTGAGTGCGAGGCGGCTGCCCACCTGGCTGCCCGCCACGTTCGCCACGGCCATGACCAGGCCGAGCTGCCACCAGACATGCCCCTTCGCCGCCAGCAGCAGCAGCGCTGCCAGGTTGGTGGCGAGGTTGACCACCTTGGTCGACGCCGATGCGTGCAGGAAATCGTAGCCGAACACCCGCACGAACACGATCATCAGGAAGCTGCCGGTCCCCGGCCCGAACACACCGTCGTAGAAGCCGATGGCCGCCCCCGCCAGCAATGCCGCCGCGCGCTCCTTGCCGCCCGACAGCGACGGCGCATGCTCGGTACCCAGGCTTTTCTTGGCCACCGTGTACACCAGCAGGATGACCAGGATAAAGGGCAGTGACTTGCGCAGCGGGTCCGCGGGAATCAGCGTGAGCGCGTAGGCCCCCGCCATCGAAAAGGCGAAAGCCGACAGCATCGTCGGCAGGGTCGCACCCCAATAGATACGAACGCTGCGTCCGTAGCGAAGCGCGGCATTCGTGGTCCCGGCCAGCGAGGCTACCTTGCTGGTGCCCAGCAGCGTGGCCGGCGACATGTTGGGATAAGCGGAGAACAGGGCCGGGATCTGCACCAGGCCGCCACCGCCAGCGACGGCATCGATCAGGCCGGCAAGAAATGCGGCAACAGCGAGAAACGCGAATTCCATGGAATGCGAGAAAAATAAAGAGGGGAAAACGAAGCAGCAGAGACGGTCGCGCCAGTCAGGCGCGACACCTGTCAGCCCAGGGTCTTGGGCGCCGGCGTGAGATTGCGATGCCACAGGCCCCCGGCATGCGCGACAAAGCCCGCTGAAGCGGCCTGTGACCCACCCAGCAGCGCCGGCGCCAGGAGCATGTGCCGCACGCCGTGCGCGCGGCACCAGTCGGCCAGCAGGTCGCAACAGGCCAGCAGCACAGCGGGATCCTCTTGCGCGGCTTCCGCGCCAACCCACCACTCCACGGCTAACGCCGCCAGGCCGGACAGTTGGAGATGTGGCACCAGCGCCACGGGGAGGCATCCCACCAGCCGCGGCGCCGCAGCGGCCCCGGCCACCGCCAACACGCAGGTCCCGCGCTCGGGCCTGGCCAGCAGGTTCTCCACCAGCGCATCCCGGGCGCGCGCCGCCGCTACGGGCAACGCTTGCCGTGACTGCAGCCAGGCGCACAGGGGCCCGGCATCGGCCGGGGTGGCGAGACGTACCAATGCCTGCGGACCGGCGGGAAGGGCCGGGGCACTAGCGGGATCGGGCTGGGAAGGAAACGGGGAAGGGAAATCTGAAGGCATGGCGGGCCCGATGGCAAGGCAGCATTGTCTCATGCGCTTCTGGCTGCCCTTATGCCGATTCCACATGGCGAGGGCATTACGCACCACAAACGGGCATTCACGGGTATCGAGCGGGCATTAAAAAAGGCGTTGCCAGGGATCACCCGGCAACGCCCTCATCTTATATTGGCACTCCAGCCTAGTGACTGCGCGCCTGTCGTCTCCTCGCTTCCGCCTCCATTTAACCTGCGAAAACCGTATATGGAATGTAACGAAGCGGTGCGTTTCCAGCAAGCTAGAAGAAACCCTAGCCCCAAAACCGGGCATGTATCCCGGCGGTCACTCCCGGGACTTCCCGAAGAAGCGCGCCATCACTTCACCCATGATGCCGCGGCGGAAAGTCAGCACGCAGATCACGAAGATCACGCCGGTGACCATTGTGACGGACTCGCCCAGCGTGCCGAACCACTCGATGCCCGTCGCCGACGCCAGGAAGTTGCCGATATCGCCGAGCTTGTTCTCAAGGGCCACCACCACGAAAGCGCCGACCAGCGGACCGGACAGTGTACCCAGCCCGCCCACCAGCGTCATCAGGATCACCGAGCCCGACATCGACCAGTGCACGTCGGTCAAGGTGGCAAAGCCCAGCACCAGCGCCTTGATCGAGCCGGCCAGCCCGGACAGCGCGGCGGACAGCACGAACGCCATCAGCTTGAAGCGGTCGGTATCGTAGCCCAGCGAGATGGTACGCGGCTCGTTCTCCTTGATCGCCTTGAGGATCTGCCCGAACGGGGAATGCACGACGCGCACGATCAGCGCGAAGGCCGCCACGATGATGGCCAGCGCCACATAGTAGAGCGTCAGGTCGTTGGCCAGCGGCAGCAGGCCAAACAGCTTGCCGCGCGGAATGCCCTGCAGCCCGTCCTCGCCGCCGGTGTACGGCACCTGCAGGCAAAAGAAGAACAGCATCTGCGCCAGCGCCAGCGTGATCATCGAAAAGTAAATGCCCTGGCGCCGGATCGCGATATATCCCACCACATACCCGATCAGGGCACCAGCCAGCGTGCCCAGCACCAGCCCGACCTCGGGCGTGACGCCCCACGCCTTCATGGCATGGCCGGCCGTGTAGGCCGCGCCGCCGAAGAAGGCGGCATGGCCGAACGACAACAGGCCCGTGTAGCCGATCAGCAGGTTGAAGGCGCAGGCGAACAGCGCGAAGCACAGCACCTTCAACACGAACACGGGATACGCCCCGGCCATCGGCGCCAGGATCAGCGCCAGCAGCAACAATCCGTACAACAGTTTCTTCTGCACGCCCCGCCCCTGTCTTGTCTGCCCTGCGGCCACCGCCGCGCCGGTTGGTTGGTTCATCACTTCTCCCTCCCGAACAGTCCGGCCGGGCGCAGCATCAGCACGATCACCATGATGAAGAACACGACCGTGGATGAGGCCTCGGGATAGAACACCTTGGTCAGGCCTTCGACCACGCCCAGGCCAAGGCCGGTCAGGATCGAACCCATGATCGAGCCCATGCCGCCGATCACCACCACGGCAAACACGATGATGATCAGGTTCTGCCCCATCAGCGGCGAAATCTGGATCACCGGGGCCGCCAGCACACCGGCGAACGCAGCCAGCGCCACGCCGAAGCCGTAGGTCAGCGTCACCATCAGTGGCACGTTGACGCCGAAGGCCTCGACCAGCTTGGGATTCTCGGTGCCCGCGCGCAGGTAGGCACCCAGCTTGGTCTTCTCGATCAGGTACCACGTGGAGAAGCACACCACCAGTGAAGCCGCCACCACCCAGGCCCGGTAATTCGGCAAGATCATGAAGCCCAGGTCGGTTGCGCCGCTGAGCGCCTCGGGCGCCGAGTACGGCAACCCGGACACACCGTAGATCGACCGGAAGATGCCTTCGATCACCAGCGTGATGCCCAGGGTCAGCAGCAAGCCGTAGATATGGTCGAGCTTGTAGATCCAGCGCAGCATCGTGCGCTCGATCACGATCCCGATCAGCGCCACCGCCAGCGGCGACAGCACGAGCATCACCCAGTAGTTGAGCTCGAAGTAATTCATGCCCATCCAGGCCAGCACCGCGCCGAGCATGAACAGCGCCCCGTGGGCGAAATTGATGACGTTGAGCAGCCCGAAAATGACCGCAAGGCCAAGGCTCAACATCGCGTAGAAAGCACCGTTGACCAGTCCCAGCAGTAACTGGGACAGCATGGCGGGCAGAGGAATACCGAAGATGTCCATCGCAGGCGTTACCGTTTGCGCACCAGCCGGGATCCGTCGTTCCCCGCCAGCAAGGCGCAGTCAAAATGAAGCGTGCCGGTCCTGCCCTGACACAATGCCTGAGGCAGTATCACCACGCCGGAATCATCTTGCTTGTGCCTCCAGGCGGGAACCCAGCGCCGTTGCTGGCCCGGTGCAAAGAAAGACACTGGACCCCCGCTTCGGTCCCCGTAGAAGGCACCGGGCGCGGGGGCGACATACGTCATGCATTCACATCACGTTATTACTTCTTCATCAGCGCGCACTTCGATTCCGCCACCGTGGTGAAGGCCTGGTCGCCAGGAATGGTGGCCACCACCTTCATGTAATCCCAGGGCTTCTTGGATTCCGCCGGCGCCTTCACCTGCATCAGGTACATATCGTGGATGCCGCGGCCGTCCTGGCGGATGTAGCCCTTGGTGTAGAAGTCGTTGATCTTGGTCTTCTTCAGTTCGGCCATGACCTTGTCCGGGTCATCGGTCTTGGCTGCCTCGACCGCCTTCAGGTAGGTATGCGCCGCGGAGTAGTCGGCCGCCTGCAGGCTGCTCGGCATCTTCTTCATCTTGGCGAAGAAGCGCGTGGCGAACTTGCGGGTATCGTCGTTCATGTCCCAGTACCAGCTGTCGGTCATCAGCAGGCCTTCGGTGTTCTTCAACCCCAGGCTGTGGATATCGTTGATGAACATCAGCAGGCCGGCGATCTTCATATTCTTGGTGATGCCGAATTCCTTGGCCGCCTTGATCGAATTGATGGTGTCGCCACCGGCATTGGCCAGGCCCAGGATCTGGGCCTTCGACGACTGCGCCTGCAGCAGGAAGGACGAGAAATCGGAGGCGTTCAGCGGATGGCGCACCGAACCCGCCACGGTGCCGCCATTGGCCTTCACCACGGCGGCGGTGTCGGTCTCGAGCGAGTGGCCGAACGCATAGTCGGCGGTCAGGAAGAACCACGACTTGCCGCCCTGCTTGACCACCGCGCTGCCCGTGCCCTTGGCCAGCGCCACCGTGTCATACGCATAGTGCACGGTGTATGGCGAGCATTCCTCGTTGGTCAGGCGCGCAGTGCCGGCGCCGATATTGATGTAGACCCTCTTCTTCTCCGACGCCACCTTGTTCATGGCCAGCGCGGTGCCGGAATTGGTGCCGCCGATCAGCACGTCGAGGCCCTGCTGGTCCATCCACTCGCGCGCCTTCGAGGCGGCGATATCGGCCTTGTTCTGGTGATCCGCCGAGACCAGTTCGATCGGCTTGCCCAGCACCTTGCCGCCGTTGTCTTCAATCGCCATCTTGATGGCCTCGAGGCCGCCCGGGCCGTCGATGTCGGCGTACAGGCCCGACAAGTCGGTGATATAGCCGATCTTGACGGTATCGCCCGAGACCTGTGCCGATGCCGTACCCGTTGCCACGCCCGCTACGATAGCCGCCAGAGCGACCGCCACCCGAGTCATCTTCATTACCTGTCTCCTTAGTTTCGGCGGCACGTTACGCCACCCGTTCCTGCCCTAAAACAATGCCTGCGATGCATGCCGGCGATGTGCGCCGGCGTGAATCAGACCCCAAGCAGTTCATTCAGCACCGGCATCTTGGCCTGCAGCTCCGCGGCCGCGAAGCGCTCGACGATGGTGCCGTGTTCCATCACATAAAAGCGATCGGCCAGCGGCGCGGCGAAGCGGAAGTTCTGCTCCACCATCACCACCGTGTAGCCCTTCTTCTTGAGCATCAGGATCATGCGC
>NZ_JBFTOX010000112.1:0-10952 GCF_056398185.1 Cupriavidus sp. 05L310 | reverse complement strand
ATTTGTTTGGATTAACCGGATAGGGAATGGGGTGGTTGAGGCTATGTGAGTCGTAGCGCGCCGACACGACCACGCGGACCACGTCGTTCGGATAGATGTGGGCATAGATGGTGCCTGCCTTGGTGTAGGGCTCGACCTCGACCACCTTGCTCCCATAGAGGATCTTGGCCCCGTCACGGGCCTTCCACTCGACGGTCACCTGCAGCCCGGGACGGTAGACTCGCGGTACGCCCACGCAACACGTTCCCGAGGTGCTGCCGTAGGCACGCATATTGCCGCCCCATTGCCCATCGATGGAAAACCCATCCATGTAGTTGCCGGTGTGGTTGACCCCGCCAAGCGAGGCATAGACAAACTTGTCGGAGCGGTCAGTCGAGATGCCGCTGCCACCGGCGCAGCCGGCCAGAAACAGGGACAGGAGAATGGCCTTGCCGAGGGCAATGCGCCGCGGTGCTGCGATATCGCATTTCATTGTTGGGGCTCCTTCGACTTGTTCGGATTAACCGGATAGGGAATGGGGTGGTTGAGGCTATGTGAGTCGTAGCGCGCCGATATGACCACGCGGACCACGTCGTCCTGGAAGATATGGGCATAGATGGTGCCGGCCTCGGTGTAGGGCTCGACCTCGGCCACCTTGGTCTTGACGACATCGGTCCTTCCCTCGGGCGCGTTCCAGCTCACCTTGACCTGCATGCCGGGACGGTAGACCCGCGGCACGCCCACGCAACACGTTCCCGACGTACTGCCGTAGGCATCCATATTGCCGCCCCATTGCCCATCGATGGAGAACGAATGGATGTACTTGGCGGTGTGATTGACCCCGCCCAGCGAGGCATAGACGAACTTGTCGGAGCGGTCAGTCGAGATGCCGCTGCCGCCAGCGCAGCCGGCCAGCAGCCAGGCCAGAAGGGCCGCCACCCGGCCTACGTTGCATCGGGTCGTCGCCTGCAGGGTGCGGCCCCACTGGACCAGATCATTCTGCCCGGTCTTCTGTCGCATCTCTTCTCCTGACGCGGGAGGGCATGTGTTGCCTGAGTGGGATCGTCCGGGGCGCGCCGCCGCGACGCCGCTACCGGACCCGGCAGCGCACTACGGCTAACAAAGCCCGCCCGTGCGGGCCGCTTTGCCGTAGACCTGCGGCACCGTGATCAGCCTGACCTCCCGGGGCATTGGAAGCCTTGCAGCAGGCCGGTGGTCCATGGATTGGCGAGACTCCCGGTGTTGATGTCGAGCTTGGCCTTGCGGCCGTCGAAGTCATACTCCGCCAGGAAGTGGCTGGCGGTGGCAGAGCCAGCAAGCTTGCCCTTGGCGATGACACGCATCAGTGCCCATGGGCCGTTGGCGGTCAACGCGGAGGTATCCGGGCGAATTCGCGGACTGGCGATGATTTCGGCCGCCTGCCCGCCGCGCGGGCCAGGCCAGGTCACCTTGAGCGGAATCACCGGGCCGTGCACGTAGCGCTGGCTCTGGCCATCGAAATCCATGTTGAGCTCGACGATCTGCGGATCGAGCTCAACCACCTTCAGATCCACCTTCCACGCCATTTTTCTGGCTCCCGGTTCACGGAAGAACACCTCGCGGATCTCCTTGGCGCGCTGGAACGGGACCAGGCTCGGGCCGGCGACCGGCGGCACGTCCGGCGCGGTCAGCCTGTAGCGCCAAGGCGAGATGGTGGTGTCCACGTGCGGGGCCAGCACCTTCTGGAAGAAGTCGTCCAGCACGCCACCGTTGGCGAAGACGCGGGCGAAGTCCTCCGGGTCCACGTCCTGCACCGAGGTTGGCGTGAACGGATACTTGCCGTCGATGGCGCTGCGGCAGGTTTCGCCGATGACCGCGTCCATCTGGGCGATCAGGATGTCGCCCACGCCCTTGTTGACGTCCCGGGTGCCCTGCACCACCAGGTCCGCCAGCACCGCCTTGAACGGCGCCGGCAGCTTGGCGGCTTCCATGCGCAGTTGGTCCCCGGCATCCGCCGGGGGTGGCAGGTTGCGGGTGTTCAGCGCGTTGTTGGCCACCACCAGGCTGGTGTAATAGGCATTGACCATCCCGGCGATGGCATCCAGCTGCGGCTTGCCGCCGGCGGCTTGCGCGCCTGGGGCCGCCGTGTCCGCCTGGCCGGTGACCACCTCGCGCAGCGCGGCGAAGCGGTTGTCGACCACCTCGCGTTCCTGGCGGGTTTCGGCACGGGCAGTCAGGGCGTTGACCTTGTCGGTCGTCTTGTCCAGCATGGACAGCGCCTTCTCGGCGAGAGACTTTTCCTCGGGATCGAGCGGGCGGCTGAGCGTGGTTTCCTGCACCGCCACCCGGCCCAACCGGGCCAGCGGCGAGTCCGGCGCGGCGAAGTTGCGCAGGATTTCCAGGTCGAAGGCCAGGTTGTTGCCTGTGACCGTACGGATATCGCCAAGGAATGTCTCCCAGTGCTGGGCATACTCGTTCAGGTACAGGCGACGGATCTCGCGCGTCAGCGGATCGCTACCGGTCAGCTTGCCCGCGGCGCTCTCAAGCGTTTTTTTTTGAGCGCCGGGCCCTGTCCCCCGCCCCATCACCCACGCATCGATGGCCTGGGCCTTGCCGACGAACTCTGGCAGCCGTGCATTGAACACGTCATGGTAGCCGGCGTAGGTGAAGATCCCGGGGATGCCCCGCTCCAGCGGCTCACCGCTCGCGCGGGTAAAGACCGTGCCCGCCTGGGGCCCCACCGCGCGCACCAGCGTGAAATCCTGCGGCGCCTCCTCCATCATGGCCGCCTTGGCCCGGTCGTACAGGCGTTCGATAGAGGTATCGCCGTCCAGAAAATCGCGCGCCGAACGGATCAGGGCCTCGTTCTTCGCGTAGGGCGACTGCACCGCCCGGGTGCCGTCCAGCAGGCTGTCCAGGTGCTCGATCACCGCTACCCGGCCACCGAAGGCATCCGCCGCGTTGCCCGTCGCCCAGTCGCTTTGCACCCAGCTGCGCACGTCGGATGCATGGAACTTGTCCTTGTCGTGCAGCATCAGGTAGACACGCAACGTATCGTAGGTCTGCCTGGCGTCGCGCTGGCTGACGGCGGTGGACAGCACGGACTCGACCCGGCGTACCAGGTATGGCACCAGCAGGTTGTCCTCCAGTGTGGTACGGGTCTGCGTGGCCGCGCCCAGCAGGGGCGGCACACTATAGAGTCCGTAGTGCCAGTCCGTCGATGGGTCGGCGAGATTCAGCCCGGCGTGCGCGGGCAGGTCGCGGGCGGCCGCCAGCACCTCGGGCATCCCGTCCGGCTGTGCCTTCTTGTAGTACGCGGTCAGCGTGGCGGCCAGCGCCGAGGCTTTCTCCCCCTCCGCGGCCACGTAGTTCGCGTTGTGGCCGAAGCTCTTGTACAGGGCGCCAACCAGCCACAGCAAGATCACCAGCGTCAGCGCATGGCCGAGCAGGGCCAGCATGCGGAAGTGAAACTCCCAGCGCAGGTTCGGCTTGACCAGATTCGCCTCGGGCACGAGGATGCGCTTGACTACCTCCTGGAGAAAATAGCTTCGATTGCCGATCGCCTTGGTCTTGTCCACGGCGATGCCGTCGCCAATGCCCGGATGTCCACCCAGAACGCGAAAGCCGCCCTCCCCTCGCTCCAGCCTGCGATGGACGCCGCTATAGTCACCGACCACCGCGTGCTCCGACTGCGTCGCACTGGTGAAATACACCCCACGCAGCATATGGCGCCGCTCGGTATCATCGAAGCGCGAATCCAGGAAGATCTGCTCCATCATCTCCACAAGCGGTTGCGTCAGGCTCGTAAACTCTGAGCGCAACGTCAACAAGCGTTGGCGCCGGACCGCGTCAAATTCATCACACATCCGATTGTTGATCTCATCCCGCAGGTGCCCGGCCAAGCGTTCCATCTCGTCACGGCAGCGCTCCAGGAGGTCAACCGCAGGCTCGCCACGCTTACGCTTCTTGTCCCCGTAGGGGAGCGTGAAGCCCCAGGGCTGCGCACGCCCCTCGCTTGACAAATCCTGGAAATATTCAGCAAAGCCCGCCAACTGATCGAGCTTGGTAATGAGCACATAAACCGGGAACTGGATGCCAAGATCTCGCCGCAGCTCCATCAGCCGGGCGCGCAGCAAGGCTGACTGTGCCACCAGTTCGTCGGGCGAGCGCGTAAGCAGGTCGGTAATGCTGATGGTGAGCAGCACGCCATTGATGGGAGCCCGCGTACGGTACTTGCGCAACAGGCCCAGGAAACCCTGCCACTCGGCCGAATCGGTTGTGGGACTCACCCCATGCGTGGCATACCGGCCGGCCGTGTCAATCAGGACCGCATCGTTGGTGAACCACCAATCGGCATGAACGGTAGCCTTGTGCGCACGTGCGGCCGCGCTCATCTGCTCCGCAATGGGAAATTGCAGACCGGCATTGAGCAACGCCGTCGTCTTTCCCGCGCCTGGCGAACCGAGCACCATGTACCACGGCAGTTCGTACAGGAAGCGCTTGCCCTCGAGCAAGCCGCGAAGCCCCCCCAAGCCGCGCATCCCCTTCAGTTTCTGCACCGCGCTCTGCATGGCCCGATCGACGATAGCAATATCCTTCTTTGCTACCACCTCCTTGGGCTCTCCGCCAATCCTCAGCACCCGCTGGAGAAACAGGTTGTCAGTGCGGGCACGCCTGATCAGCAAATACAGCGCGTAGGCGGCGAACAGGAAAACGATGACCGATATCAGCACGATGCGCACCGATGCCGGCGCCAGCGGCTTCCCGGCGCCAACGGCCAGCAGCGGCCCCGCATGCCAGATCAACAGGCATAGCGCGGCGGCGCCGACGGCGGAAATCGGCAGGCCAACCAGCCAGAACAGTAGCAGCGTCATCAGCAGCACAATGATCACGACGCGCATGCCAACACCGGCCAACGGCTGCATGCCGTTGAAGCCGAGGAGCGGACCGATGAACCAGATGGCCGCCGCTACGACCAGGACCGCCAGGAGCGCGAATGCCTGTCGGGAAAACAACACCGCGCCAATACGTTTCAGAAATTCCATCCCTTGACCTCGGTTACTGCGTAACGACGATTTCAACCCGGCGATTCTTCGCCCGGTCGGCTGGCGTCTTGTTGCCGGTGAGCGGCTCGGTATCGCCCTTGCCGATCGCTTCGAGGCGCCCTTTGGCTACCCCCTTGCTCGCCAGATACTCCGTCACCGTGGCGGCGCGCTCCTCCGACAGTGCCTGGTTCGATGGATACTTTGGTGTCCTGATGGGTACGTTGTCGCTGTGGCCGATCACGGTCACCTTTCCGGTCACCTTGTTGATCTCCGCGGCTACCTTGTCCAGCAGCGGCAGGACCTTGCTACTGACCTCGGCCCGTCCGCCGCCGAACATGTCGTCGCCGCGGAAGGTGACGGCACTGCGCGTTGCATCCTCCTTCACGCTGACAACCCCGCGCGCAATTTCCTCCTTGAGCAGTTCAGCCAGGCGCAGCGCCCTCGGCGGCTCCGGCGGCGCGATCTTGCCGATGGCGAGGATCTGCTGTTCGACTTCGTGCGTACGGACCAGCAGTTGGTACTTGAACCAGGCGAATAGCCCAAACAACACCAGCGCCGACACGGAAACCGTCACCCACACGGGCAACGATCGCAACGGCCTCAGCCGGCCCGCGGGCTCGCCACGCCAGTGCGGGGAAAGCTCCCGCGGTACCTCCCCCCGCTTGCTGGAGATGAGACTGAACAACCGCTTCCGAATGGCATCCAGTTGCTGGTGCCCATCGGTCTGGCTGACATATCGGCCGATAAACCCCAGCGACAGGACTTGGTAGAACATCTCGATCAGGTCCAGATGCTCATCCGGGCTGGCCAGCAACCGGCCAAGCAGCAGGAAGCTCTTGTTTCCACCTTCGGTATCCTGATGCAAGCTGACGAGCAAGCTGTGTTGCGGCCAGCCGTCTCCCCCCCATGCCTTCTTGTGCGCGGCCTCGTCCAGGGCTGTACACAGCAGGTAGTGCGCACCCACGACGTGCTCACGCCGGATGTTGGCGCGCTCGCAAAGTTGCTGAAATCCCTGCAGCTCTTCCACCAGGAGGAAGCGCAGCGCCAGCGCGGCACTCGTTTCAGGCGTCGCTTTGTCAGGCGTCGCTTCGTCAGGGGTCGGTTTGTCAGGCTTCTGCGCTTGCGTCACCGGCAGCTTGTCCGGCATTCCGGCCAGCGCCAGCATGAGCGGCTGCGCAGCTTCCAGCAGGGGATTCGGCGCCTTCCCGACGCGCGCGAGTTTTTGCTCAAGGGTCTCTGGCGCTCGCCATTCCCACGGCCTGCGCGGCGGGGAGGCCGGCTCGGCCGCGGCCGGCCCGGGGCCGGCCGGGCGCTTTTCCTCGGCCGGCGGTTGCTGGCCGTCCTGTACAGCAGGCTGGATCTTGCTATCCGGCGCCAGGGATGCCGGATCGATTGGCTTGTTCATCGTACCCCCCAAAGTTCAAGCCGCAGCCCGGGAAAGTGGCCCGCGACGTGCATGGCAAGACCGCCGAAATTGGCCACCTGCTCCCACAGCGGATGGCTCTGCGTCAACTCGAAATAGATGTGGCCGGCATTGAACGGGATCTGACGCGGTGGCACAGGCAAGCCCTGCAGGGGAATCCCTGGCAGGTGCGAACGGATCAGCTCCGGCACCCGCTCGGCTGGGCCCACCTTGACCTGTGCCGGAAACTGTTGCTGCAGCGCATCGGCGGGCATCTGAGCGAAGACGGCAAGGACAAACGTCGAGAAGCGCTGAATCTCCGCAGGCTCCAGCACGGCAAGCCGGAAGCCGTGCGGCTGGTCGAGCAACTCGATACGCCGCGCCCCACGCTCCAGCACAACGTTGAGCAAGTAGCGCAGGTCATCGACCAACGGCTTGATGCAGGTATGCGGCTCGCCGTGCTGATACGGCTCGTACTTTCGCGGACGCCGCGTGTCGGTTCGCACAAAGGTCGAGAGCTCACCTGCCAACGCGCAAAGGTGCAGATAGAGCGTTTCCGGCGACGCCGCCTTGGCGTCCAGCAAATGCGTCAGTACCGGCTCATAGCGATTGAGCAGCTGCAAGATGAGGTATTCCGATATCTCCGCGGCATCCCCGCCTCGGGTGCTCCCCGCGGTGAGATTCTCGGCCATCGAATTGGCACGCAGGTGCAGCAAGCCGTGGATTTCCGTCAGCCACGTCATCAACTGGCCGCTGGCCGGGTACACGTTGACGGGCGGTATCAAGCCAGGGTCCAGCTTGGCACTGCCATCGGCTCGAATCTCCGTGACCCTCGCCAATGGCAACCCGATCCACGACTTCGTCAGTTCCTTCCCTGGAAGCAACCGAAGCCTGAGGTCCGAAAGCTGGACCAGCTTGGGACCCTGTGCAATCGAGTTCGCGTCCAGCAGATCCTCCTCGAATGCCCGGTATCGCGCTAGCGAGTCCGCAGCCTCGCCGAAGCTCGTCTCCTCCGCATTCGGTGTGCGAATCGGCACGGCCAGGTAGATGACCTGGTTCAGGTGCTCATGGAGCAGCGCCAGCGGCGCGGGGAGCATGGTGTGCGCGGGTGCATCAAAGGGCGTGCCATCCTGAAACACACCCGCCGCTCCGGACACCACCAGTTTGCCTAGCGCGAGCGCTTCCGCATCGATCCCATATTCATGGAAGCCCCAGAAAAACGGGCTCAGGGCAGCAGCGCGCTTGTGAGCGTAGTGCTCAAGATAGCGCTCCTGCTGTTGAAATAACTGCGGGCGCAGGAAGAGCCCTTCGCTCCAGACGACTTTGTTGTACCAGCTCATGAAATCAGTCAGGTTTAGTAATTGTGATGGTCTGCTGGTCCAATGCGACTTGCAGCTTGATCTTGCGCGCCGGAACGACGGCTCGGTACCAGGCAATCTCCGGTGCCGGCGGCAACTTGAAGATGGAGCGCCAGGTGGCCTGGCCAAGGTCCCGGTAGCCAACCAGAAAGCCGATTGCCTTGGTGTCCGGATTCAGCTTGCGCTCGATATCGCGCGATTCTCCCGGGCGGAGAATGAATTCATCCCGCACCAGCAGATCCTGCGTCAGCAGCGTCTTGTCTGACTTATCCAGGGAGAAATAATCGGCGCTCTCGAAGGCGATCTCGGTCTTGAGTTCATAAACGCGCACCAGCACAGGAGACGCCCGCCCCTTGTCGTCGGGATTGACCGTCGACTTCGCCTCGATGGCAAGATCGAGCTTCATCTGCTCGTTTTGGGCCGGAGCGCTCGCGCACCCCGAAAGCAGCGCGAGTGCAAGCCCACCTGACGCCAATAGCGCGCGCCGGTATCCGCTAACCAACGGCCGCTCCATGATTTGCGCCATGCCTTACCCTCCGACCACGCCCGGCAGGCTGCCGATCAGTTGGCAACCGCATTCCGTGCGATGACCGTCCAGCGCCGCGGGCCATCCGCCGATCAGGAATTTTTCGTCACCTTCCACAATCTTGTTGATGCCGTGAGGCCGACCGTCCGGATACCGCTGCGGGCAATCCACCAGATCCCCCTTGCGGGCGACCGGCCGTCCCCGCAAGAGATGTTTCTCCGAACCGGAGATCACCTTGCCACCGTGTGTCGTCGTGTCTCCGACGGTAATGAGTTTTTTTCCCATCATGCTTTCCAAAGTAAGAGAATTCCAAGTCGCCGAAAGGCATCCACAAACACGCAGAGTCCTTGAATGAACGCCCGACTGTGGATCTGCAGGATGTGCATCAAGTCGCATCCGGGGAACCGGGCGGCAGATACGCACTGCGCGCCCGCCATAGAACAAAGATGTCGTTCTCCCCTTCGCACTGAGCGACTTCTACGATCCCAGGCAAACTCCGAAGCACAGTTACCCGTTTTTGTCGAAGATCTTTCGGAATTTCATTAGGCCCATGCCATTGACCGCGTGTTCGTTGACGCCCATATCAATGAAGCCCGCCATCGAATCGTGGACATAGAGGTCGAACAAGCGCTCCACCGGGGGCGACAGCCGGTTGATGTCGATGTGGTCGACGATCTTGTAGAGATGCTGCATCTTGATATCGCTCGGCGTGCCGAACATGGCGGAGTGATATGTTTTGGCCGTCTTAGGGTCGTACAGAGGATCATTCGGCGGAACGCGGTGCATCAACTCGGCTAGCCGAATCAACACAGTCATTGATGTCTTATCGAGATGGCTCTTGTGCTCAGGCGACGCCGACTGGTACCAGGGCCGGTCCTGGTAGGTGGCGCGGTACTTGAAGCGGTAGCTGAAATACAGTCCCATGTGCCTCGCATGCACTTCCTCCACCGGCCCGCTCCCCATCGCGCTGGCTTGCAGGTAGTTGTTGAAGTCCGAGATAACGTGGGCTGCCGGAGTCAAGTCAGCACGATCGTTGGCCTGAAGTTCCTCCCAGTGCATGAGCGGCACGCCCGCCTTTAAGGCCTCCTGGTACATATTTGCACCAGGAATCGTGCTCATGAAACTGTCCGTAGCGCGCGAGATACCGAGTGCGCCAGGGGCATACCCGCCCCCAACATCGGAATGGGCGCCCGGATACATGACCTCCTTAGCGTTGGGCGGGTATGTTTCACGCACACGTACTGAATCCAACGGAAAGCAGGCGCGCACCTCGTGCCCGGCAACGTAGTGCACGCATTGCTCGATCGCAGGATGGATCTCCATCGTGTCGTCGGCCCACCCCTGATGGCCCTCCACAATGCCATTGGCAGACAAGTCCGCCAGCCCTACCGAGGCTACCGTGTCAAAGATGCCGAGAAAATGCAGGCGGATCGGAATGCCAGCAAATAGCCAGCCACCTTGCTGCTGTTCACAGACTTCAAACAGCCAATTTGCAAACGTGCGCGCCTGGGCCGCGCCACGCGAGAAGCCAAACACCGATAGGTTGATCTGCTCAATCCTTGGCTTCTTGCCCCGAAGAGCTAGCTGGAGCTTCTCCTGCCAATAGCGGAGTTCATTACGCCGGTGCCATCCGGGGCTGAAGATGCTTGATAGCTTGTCAACGATTGCCTTCGCTTGCTCGTCTCGAATCAGAACGTCGCGTTGGACGTAGTCATGTATCGCGTTCAACAGTCGCGTGAATCCCCAAAGGATGCGGGCTTCACCGCCAGCCGCGGCAGCGCTGCCGAGCATTCCGCCGGCATCATCAATCTCGGCAAAAGGCGTACCAACACCTGGGATGTAATAGCGGTAGAAGCCCTCCCGGGGCTTATCTTTGTGCGTATGAAAAAGGCGCACCACGTTGCTGTGCTTGCGCTCGCTAGGGGAGAACGACACTGGTGCCTTGGGTGCCGCACTGGCCTCCATGGCCTTCACCTGCACCTCAGCCGAAATTCCATCGTAGTCCTCCAGGCGATTATTCCCAGTGCCATCGAAAAAAATACTCATATTGACCTGCCCCGTACACGAGGGGGCACTGTCCTTGGGTAAAGTACAAGCAAGCGCCGCAGCGCGCTGCATGCCCTCACGCGGTGACAATGATCGAAGGCCACCTGTTGGAAAGAGATCTGGTGAGCTCGTTGTCATCGCTGGCCCCCTTTGCCACGAGGCAAGGGATAGGGATAGTCCGAATGACCTGGCCTCTTCGTGGTCACCAGCACTTTGACCTCATCGCCTGGGAAGAAATGCACGGCAAAGCGGCCCATATCTTCAGGCATATAAGGAGGCACCTCCACGATTCGATTCTTCCAAGGAATCGGGCTCGCATTCCGGTCTTCCGCCCACCTCACCGTGACCGTCATGCCAGGCTGCCATTTCCCTGGTACCGAAATGCAACAGACAAACTTGCCGCCGCCGCTGTGCGGATAGATATTCGGGCCGGGATAGCCATTGACACTATATGCAGCTACATAGTGGTCCGTGTAGTTGTAGCCCACCAGGTCCATCGCGGTAGCAGGGCTGCTGACAGCGCAGGCTGTGCCCAGCATTGCCAGGGACACAGCAAGGCGGCAGAGAACAGACTGCATTCGGGTTCCCATCGACACGCTCCTATGTTGGGTTGAGCT
>NZ_JBFTOX010000111.1:0-11772 GCF_056398185.1 Cupriavidus sp. 05L310 | reverse complement strand
GCCAGGATGTTGCCGCAGCCTACGCCGCTCCACCCGTATCTCGTGGCGCCACCACGCGTTGAAGTCATACACATAGACGAAGCCTTCGTGTTCGCGGAGACGAAACGCAGTCAGTGGCAGTTCGTTTGCCGCGGTGGAGAACTGCAAGATGCCCTCATGAGCTTCGCCGTAACGCCTGCCACGAATGCTGAACGTGTGCAGATGCTCGTCGGCCCAGCCCATGACTACCTGGATGACATTGTGCAATTGTCCAAGCGTCAAGTGCTCAGGAACGAGGACGCGTCGCCAAACCGGCGGGCTCAGGCCGCTCAGAGCAATTCGAAGTTGAAGGACGGAGATCGCCGGCCCAGGAACGGAAGCCATGCGCGCATTTTAGTTGCCTCATTGGTCTCTCAGCAGTGGCCCGGTCGTCTGCCCCCGCTTTGGCGCGGTCTCCTGCCCCTGCGCGTTGCGGTAGCACACCGCCCCAGGGGTTAGGGTCCGCGGGCGTCACAGTAAAGCAGTCCGCGGCCTGCAGGTGGGCCAGGGTCGGGCCGTGCGGGGCCATCCCTCTAGCACGCCAATTGCCGAAGGAACATTTCCCCGTCTATGTCGTCTATACTTGACACATCGATCGGAGATTTTCGCCATGAACCCTGCACTCTTGGGTAATACGATTCAACACAAGCGGATCGCCCTCGGCCTGACCCAGCAGCAACTGGCGGATATGGCCAAACTGTCGCGCCAGTCCCTAAACGGCATCGAGCATGGAACCGTGAACGCCACGCTCGAAACGCTGGGCCGGCTGATGGACGTCCTCGGCCTGGCGCTTGATGTGTACGATCCCGAAGCCGGCCGCCAGGCCAGGGGCACGCCGACCCGCGCGCTATGGATGGCCGCAAAGGGCGCAAACGTCAGTTACACCGGCGAGCTCACGCCTGATCAGCTTGAATGGGCGCTGGCCACTGGCGAGGTGCCGGCGGAGTTTCGGCCGCAAGTAGCCCAGATCCTGGATGAGGCGCCACTGCAGCTCGTCACCAAGGTAGTGGCCGAGGTGGCGGCGAAGCAGCATCGGAAACCGGCCGACATCTGGAAGAACCTCAGACGGCTCGCGCAGTCATTGACGGCGACACGCGGAGGGCTGTGGGCATGAAGATTGAGCTGCAGGGTGACATCTGGGAAAGCCTGTTCCCTCACGCCTTCACGCTGATGGAGGAGGTCAGGAAGCATGGGGGTATCGAGCCGTTCTGGACCTTCGGGGGCGGGACGGTCCTGATGCTCCGGTACCGCCATCGCTTTTCACGCGATATCGACCTCTTTGTGCCGGACCCGCAATATTTAGGGTTCGTGACGCCCCGCCTGAGTGAGACCGCAGAGGGCATCACGAGCGACTATGTGGAGCAGGGGGAACTTCGTGAAGCTGGTCCTCGACGCCGGCGAAGTCGACGTCGTGGCCTCGCCCAACCTGACCGACGAGCCATTCGAGATCTGGGAGATCATGGGGCAGCCAGTCAAAGTGGAGACTGCAGCCGAAATCGTTGCCAAGAAGCTCTACCATCGGGGCAACCGCGCCACCGCACGGGATCTCTTCGACCTTGCCGTCGTGGTCGAGCAAGAACCAACAGCCCTCGCGCATGCCGCGCCGTTTCTGCTGAGGCATGCAGCATGCCTTCCTGCGCCAAATCGAGGCGGGCCCGCCGATCATGCGCGAGCAGTTCGCCAGGATCCGGCGGATCAGCTTCGACCGAAGCTTTGATGAGTGTGTCGCGCTGGCGCGGGATTTTCTCGATTCGCTGCAGGAAACGGATGATGCTCCGCAGAGGGCGCGGGAACGATATCGCCCGTAAGGGGTAGCCGTACTTTTTGCGCGAAATCTGGTGGTTTTGGCGCTCTCGCTTTCTACGTCAGTGCACTGACCACAATTGTGCAACAGCTTGCTGCACAACTTCAGGCTTGGCGAACGTACATCTAGCTGTACCATCCCTCCAGCCGTTATTCAACGGAGGCAGTCATGCTAACGCTTACGGGACGGCAGGTCAGGTCCTAGGCCGCCGGCAAAGAGCAGAAGTTTGATGACGGCGAGCTCATCAGAGCGATAGCGAACTTTTCGGCCACGTTTCATTCCGCGCCCTCTGTATCCCCATCCTTCCCGGTGCGCCGCGACTCCAGCTCTCGCCGCGTTTTGGCTAGTTCCTTAGCTAGCAGTTTTTCATCGGGCAGCACAGTCTGGTACTCGGCAGCTAGCACCTTATTCGGCAGACCTTCCAATGCATAGTGGGCCTCTGATGCACCTTTTTCGGCGCAAAGGATCAATCCCACCGGTGGGTTCTCTCCAGGCTTCATCCAGTGTTCGCGCGCATAATTAAGATACAGGTGCATCTGCCCTGCGTCGGCGTAGCTGAACTTGCCTACCTTGAGGTCGATCACCAATAGGCACTTGAGTTGACGGTGAAAGAAAAGGAGATCGACGCGAAACCAACTGTCGTCAATTCGCAGCCGACGCTGGCGTCCGATGAAGGCAAAGTCATCGCCCAGTTCAAGCAGGAAGTCAGCCAGATGTCGGATCAATGCCTCTTCGAGGTCGGATTCGGAATATTCGTCTTTTAGATCGAGAAACTCCAGGACGAATGGGTCTTTGATGGCTTCCTCGGGCGTGATCGCATCACCAGCTTCGGCCAGCTCACCTTTTTCCAGCATGCTAGCCTTGTTGCGCGACAGGGCGGTACGTTCGTAGAACTGGCTGCTGATTTGCCGATCAAGTTGCCGTACCGACCAGCCTCCACGCAAGGTTTCGGTTTCATAGAAATGGCGCGCTTGCTCATTTTTAACCGATAACAGACGCACATAGGCCGACCAAGGCAAGGGAAAGGCTTTGGCAAGGGCAGGCAGGTCAACCGCATTGCACCGCAGTGACTCCGAAAGCACGGTACCCACTGAAATCGCAGACAGCGTCTGCGACTTTCGAGCGCGGGGCAATTTCGCAGACGCTGTCTGCGAAATCCGCTCAAGGGGCCACTCTTGGTAAAACGAACGCATCTGCTCCAAGTTACGCTCGGAAAATCCTCGCCCAAATCGGGTGGACAAGTCGGCAGACAGCCGCTTGAGCAGGGCTTGTCCATAGGCTGCTCGATCTTGCCCGCCTTGCTCGAACTCGACGATACGCCGACCGATTTCCCAGTAGGTTGCCGTCATCAGTGCATTGATACTGCGCGCGGCGACGAGACGGGCGCTCTCGAGCAAGACGACGATGTCGCCGTGGATGCCGCTGTAGGCGGGACTGGAGGATACGAGGTCGGTCATGCCTCGACCTCGTTCAGAAGCCCCTCGATTTTGCCTGCCAGGCGCATCACCTCAACCTCAAGGCCTTTCGGGTCCTCGAGGAGCGCGTCGGGCAACTTATCCGGGACCACGCAGTATCCCGTCCAGCGAGCCTTTAGGTCCGCGCCTAGATGGACGTTCATTGCACGACTCGGTTTCTCCACAAACGCTCCAGTTAGCCCTAGCTCGAGTACAACGATCTGTGCACATTGTACCGGCGATTAGCGCACCGCCCCAAGCGCCTGTTCTGCCTCCCCCCCAACAGCAGGCTGATCGTGTCGCGCTCGGCCTGCAGCCGTGCCCGCTCCGGAGCCCCAGCCACGGCCGCGTCTTGCGCCCTCGCCTGCACCGCCGCTAGCTCGGTGCGCACGCTCGGTAGCGCTGGCGCGCTCCTGCGCGACGGTCACCTGTTCGCGGCTGGGCTCCAGCTCCGTCGAGAATTGGGTACGCAGCTCCTCGAGTTGCCGCTGGCTCGATCCAGGGTTTTCTGGTGGGCGCACTCAAGGGGAAAAGGTACTGACATGTGTCGCTGTGGGGATCATTTAGCCTTGGCTTTGCTCTTGCTCGCGTCCTGACGTTCTACATCCGCAGATTCCCGCTGATTGTCCCCGCATGACACGGGCATTCCGGGGTGCAGGAAAGGCAGGGTCGCCCATAAATGTAGTCCTTGCCACAGTAGTGTCGTGATCCCGCCGTGCCTGCGCGGCGAACTCAGGCTGCGGACAAGCGCCAGACGCCGCCTATTTGAGTTGACGTGTGCGCGGAAGCTAAAGGCGGATTTCCGCAGGCCCAGCGCAAGCTCGTGCTTGCGGTACGGGCCAATCACTTCGCCAACATCACCTGCTTATGCCGGGCTTCAGGCTTGGTCGAGACTTTGGTACGTAGGTTTATCTAGACAACAAATCGGCTGACTCCGTCATTGAGACTTCCCTGCCGCGGGAGACCTCCCCGGGAATCGCGGCTATCTCCGCAGCGCCGTCGGGAGCCGCCATGATGCCTTCGGACGACAATTGCTCGAGTCTTCTCCCAGGAGACCGGCATGGAAACTCCCGGCCCCCGGCAGTGGGGGTGAAATTACGGCCGTGCGACGCTATCATCGATGCGTGTACGCCGAGGCGCAATGGCGCGACCGGACATGCACTGCAATGATGAGAACTGAATATGCCGCCCAAGAGCTTGATGTTTCCGCTGACAAAATGTCCGACGACGTCCGTCGAGGCATTGGCGACTCAGATCCGCCGCCTGGACGTCGGCAAGGTGGTCATTATCGGGGGTGATCCGCTCAAGGCGCAGGCACTGCGGGACAAGCTTGCCGCCGCCGGCATGGTTGTAAACATGGCCGCTCAGTGAATGGTCGGAAATAGGCGACGCCCAACCGGTAAAGGACCTCGGCAGGCCGCGTTAGCCGGTGCTGTGATCGTGGCACTGGCCGTCGGATTCGCCCAGTCTGACAAGCCAACAGCTCCCGGCACCGCCAAGGCGGCGGAGCTGGCGGCGGCAGCCTTTGTTCGTCGAACGTTCACCGAGAATCCGGTTGGGGTCAGCGAAAAGCCCAAGATCGCGGGTGATAAGGCCCTGGTTCGAACGGTGTATGGCGCGAGCAAGGGTTGTACCGTAGGACTCGTTCGTGATCCGTCCGACGCGAAGTACGGGTGGTCCGTGCGATCCTCCTGGTGTTTTACGAGGACTTAACCAGAGCCTTTTCCCCCACTGCAACGTATGGCTAAGGTGTTATGGATTGGTTTTCCGGCGCGAGGCAGTGGGACCTGGCTCCGACTTCACATCCAGCGTCATCAATTGCTCTCGCCGTCGAGGTCCGGCAAGCCAACACCGCCGAGAAATTGGTACGCGACGGCCGGTAGCCGCGGGACGACCCTCTTTGCATCTATCTGCCCGAGGATGCCGACACCCGCGTGCCGACGTACGTGCAGCCGCATGCCGGCGACGATCTTGTTAAACTGCGCAGCCGAGCAATCGGCGCATTCTTCCTCGGCACCGGCGTCACAGTGGCAGAGAGCGCGCCGCACAGGTAGTTGACCAGCAGCCCGCGGCTACTCCGGGTTCCGGCGCATGGGGCGGTGATACCCGCACTGGCCACGTCGCATCCTTCTCCGTCCCGATTCTCTCGACCTGGTAGGCCCGCCGAGCCACCATGCCGATAGCCGGTGACCTGGCGTTCTCCCGCAAGGCTTCCGGCACCGCGATCACCGAGATCAGCCTCGTGAGGATCGTACGCGCTGCACTGGGGGCGATCGCCTTTTGAGGTTGATGACATGAGTCCGCGAATTCTCCGCAATACCTTCTGCCGCCGCCAACCGCTCGCGGTCCAGCCCAGCGATGCGATCAGCGAACTGCTTGGCTTTGCCCGTTTCCGAACCTGCAGCCGGATTGCCGCCGCCGTCAAAATGAAAGCACTTGAGCGAGCCCCGGCGCGTCCTCTCAGGTCGACGGCAAGCCCACATGCAGCGCGGTTTTTGCTATGCTCCAGCGAGCGCTCATGCCTCTGGCAGGTCAGCGCCCAAACCACTAGAAATTGAGGCTTCAATCCCATGGTAACTAAAGCTAAAGCTGTCGCGAAGACCCCTGCCAAGCCTGCAGCCAAGAAGGCACCGGCAACCAAAGCCCCGGTGAAGGCTGCGGCCAAGAAGGCGGCGCCAGCGAAAAAGGCTGCCGTAGCTGCACCGGTCGCCAAGCCGCTGAGTGACAAGTTCAACAAGTCCAGCCTGCTCGCTCACCTTGTCGCGCAAACCGAACTGGATGCCAAGACCGTCAAGACCGTGTTGGCCCATCTGGAAAACACGGTGTTGAGCGCAGTGCACAAGAAAGGCGCGGGCGAATTCACCCTGCCCGGCCTGTTCAAGGTGGTCGCCACCCAAGTGCCGGCGACCAAGAAGCGCTTCGGCAAGAACCCGTTCACCGGAGAGGATCAGTGGTTTGCTGCAAAGCCGGCGACCGTCAAGGTGAAGGTCCGTCCGATGAAGAAGCTCAAGGACGCCGCTGCCTAAGCCATTGTCGACTTGCAAGGTGAAGGGAGCCCTAGCGCGGCTCCCTTTGTTTTAAGCAGTTGCTCAGTGTCCTCTAAGTATGTCCCATACCGGCCATTCGGGACATTCCGCCATCTACTCGTTTGTAACAAGCGCGCCAGTTGATTTCCACCGCGCGGGCGGGAGCCGCCATCGGCATCCAATCTCGCGTGACTGAGGTTTTGGCACTCTTTCATGGAAAGTCGTGTTTCTCTTGGCAAGATTCGGAAATTCGCGCGGGGCCGCCTCGAAGGTTGAAAGTGGTCGCCCGGCAGCAGAGCCGGGAGTGGGCTTCCGTCGGTTAATGCGTAGCAATCAGTTTGTCCTACAGCAGATGAATAGACAGTTCACGAGACATGTGCAGCGCAGCGGAAAGGCATACCCCGGACGGTTGGTCGACCCGTTAATTCGTTCGGACCAGCCGCAATCGGAGATTCGCCCAGTCCAAACTAGGCGGGAGGGCCCGCTGGTTGATTCCGCAGCCGCCTCCCTTGAAGACATGCGGCTTCAGCGCTCGCTGCAACGGTGCGATTGGGACCGGTCCCTTTGACTGCTCCCGACATTCTCGCGCCACACCTGACGCCCGGCGGACACCTGCTTGCGGTGCCGGAGGACGCCGCGCCAATATTGGCAGACGATACGCGACTGCGGCTTGGGAGTTCGTTTGCATTTGGCGAGGGGCATGGCCTGCTGCATTTGGGAACGGCTGAAATCGGCCGAATTTTGCCCCCCGCGTGGGCCTGGTGGCGTGATTTTGCCGCGCGCTATGTCACCGCCTTGTGCGCTACGCCCGAAGGCGGCGAGATCATGGTCGCAACGCCTGCTGCCAATGATTTTGATGCCATGATTGCCGATGCGCCGCCGATGACGGGCGGCGAGTATCTAACGCCAGATGTGCTGGCCACGTTGTGGGGCGAGATCGATACTGCCTTGCACCAGGAACTGGCGACCGCAAGCGTCTCGCTTCAGGACTTCCTCAAGTTGCGCCACCCGGCCTGGAATCTCGTCGGCCGTGTGCATTTCAACCTCGCTGAGAACCGCAAGGACCCGGAGTCACCGTTTGCCTTCCTTGCGACTTACACCTCGCGCCTGTCGGCCCATGGCAAAGCGCAACACCAGCCACTGTCGCAAGCCCTGGCGGAATTTTCGGGAACCAGGAGCAAGGCGCAGCTCCTGTCGTTACTGCTGCCGGTGCAGCGCGCTGCGGAACACTGCGATTGGCTTCGCGACATGGTGGATACCGGCGAGATATACCATCCGCTGCGCTGGACGCCGCTCGACGCCCATCGCCTGCTTTCGGACCTATCCAAACTCGAATCCGCCGGGATTGTCGTACGCACGCCAGGCGTCTGGCAGGCGGGCCGCCCTGCTCGTCCCGTTGTGAAAGCCAGCGTCGGAGCACGACCGCCTTCGCTCCTGGGCAAGGACGCGTTGCTCGATTTCAGCATGGAGGTCTCCCTCGACGGCGAGCGTCTCAGCGCCTCCGAGGTCAGGGATCTGCTCAAAGGCGCCGATGGCTTGCAACTCATCCGTGGTCGCTGGATCGAGGTGGACAAGAAGAAGCTTAGTCGCCTCATGAAGCGATTCGAGGCCATGGAAAAGGCGGCGCAAACTGGTCTGCCCTTTAATGAGGCCCTACGCCTTCTGGCGGGTGTTTCGCTCGACGAGAGCGCCGACCCCGCTGACCGCGACTGGTCGCAGCTTGTTGCAGGGCCCTGGCTGGCCGACATCCTGCAGGAGTTGCGTCAGCCGGAGGGGTTGGCGCAGATCAGCCCGGGACCGGAACTCAAGGCTAACCTGCGGCCCTACCAACAGGTCGGCGTGCGGTGGTTGTACCTGCTCACCCGGCTCGGACTGGGCGCTTGCCTGGCGGATGATATGGGTCTGGGCAAGACCATGCAGGTACTCTCGCTGCTGCTCGTGCTGAAGCGCGAAAGCGCCGAGGTCCGGCCCAGTCTGCTGGTCGCCCCCGCATCGCTGCTGGCCAACTGGGCGGCAGAGGCCGAGCGCTTTGCCCCCGGCTTGCGCCTACTGATCGCCCATCCGTCGGTCATGCCGGCGGCCGAATTGCGCGCGCTGGACCCCGCGCGGCTTGCGGACATCGATCTCGTCATCACCAGCTATGGCTCGCTTCTTCGCCAGCCGGTACTGGGGGCCATCCAATGGCGCGTTGCCGTTATCGACGAAGCGCAGGCGATCAAGAATCCGGGCGCCAAGCAAACGCGACAGGTCAAGCAGCTCCAGGCACAATCGCGCATCGCGCTGACCGGAACCCCCGTGGAAAACCGCCTGTCCGATCTGTGGTCCATTTTCGATTTCACCCATCCCGGATTACTGGGCTCAGACAAAGTCTTTGCCAACTTTACTAGGCGGCTGGCGAAGGCCGAGCACTTCGGTCCGCTGCGAACGCTCGTACGCCCCTACATCCTGCGCCGCCTGAAGACCGACAAGCGGGTAATCGACGACCTTCCGGACAAGACCGAACTCAAGGCCTGGTGCCACCTGAGCCCGAGCCAGGCGGCACTTTATCAGCGTGCGGTGAAGGATCTGGCCGCCGCGCTTGAAGACGCCGAAGGCATCGGTCGCAAGGGTGTCGTGCTGAGCTTCCTGATGCGCTTCAAACAGATATGCAACCATCCATCGCAGTGGTTGGGCGACGCGGCCTGGAAGGCGGAAGACAGCGGCAAGTTCGCCCGCCTGCGCCAACTGGCCGAAGTCATTGCCGCCAAGCAGGAAAAGGTACTGGTATTCACCCAATTCCGCGAGACCACTGAACCGCTGGCGGCATTCCTGGGTTCGATCTTCGGCCGCGAAGGTCTGGTACTCCATGGCGGCACCCCGGTAGCCAAGCGCCGCGAATTGGTCAAGCGATTCCAGGAGGATGAGCTGACACCCTTCTTCGTGCTCTCGCTCAAGGCCGGTGGGGCGGGTCTGAATCTCACCGCCGCTTCACATGTGATCCACTACGACCGCTGGTGGAACCCGGCCGTGGAAAACCAGGCGACTGATCGTGCATTCCGTATCGGCCAGCAGAGGAACGTCCTGGTGCATAAGTTTATCTGCCGTGGCACGATCGAAGACCGTATCGACCAATTGATCGAGGCCAAGCAGCAATTGGTGAAGGATGTGCTGGAGGGCGGCGCGGAACTCCTGCTCACCGAGATGAGCGATCGTGAATTGCTCGATCTCGTGAAGCTCGACGTTTATGCCGCGCAGGAAAACTGATCGTCAACAGGAATCGCAATGGGTTACGGTTACGGGGGATGGAAGCCCTATGTCTCGGTCGCCGAGCGAAGAAAAAAGGCTGAACTGGCCGCCGCGAAGGCGAAGAAGGCTGGTGCGGTCCTGTCGCCAATCGCGTCGTATCGCGGCGCCATCGCCAAGACCTTCTGGGGCAAGGCCTGGTGCGACAATCTGGAAGGCTACAGTGACTATGCCAACCGGCTGCCGCGGGGCCGTACCTATGTGCGCAACGGTTCCGTGATCGACCTGCAGATCACGGCAGGCGAAGTCCGCGCGCAGGTAATGGGTTCGAGCCTCTACACGGTCGCTGTGACCGTGACTGCGTGTCCTGAAAAGCAATGGCGGGCGATCGGCGCCGATTGCGCGGGGTCGATCGATTCGATCGTGGAGCTATTGCAGGGCAAGCTCTCGACATCCGTGATGGAGCGCATCTGCAAACCTGGCACCGGTCTTTTCCCGGTGCCGAAAGAAATCAAGTTTAATTGCAGTTGCCCGGACTGGGCGTCAATGTGCAAGCACGTTGCTGCCGTACTCTACGGCATCGGCGCGCGGCTCGACCAACAGCCGGAATTGCTCTTCGCCTTGCGCCGCGTCGATGTCAATGATCTTGTCAGGCAGGCTGGCGCTGGCCTGCCCAAAGCCACAAAGCGACCCGCTACCAGCAAGGTGCTCGACGACGCGCTGGTGGCCGATGTGTTTGGCATCGAGATGGCCGACGCTTACCCACCGCCGAAGCCTGCTGCTGGACGTAACAAGCCACCGGCAGGTAAGGTGACAGCGAAGAAGGCGACCAGGTCGGCTGTCTCGACAGCCCGCAAGCCACCTGCGAACGCGAAGACTGCGGAGGACAATAAATCGGTAACAAAGACGTTACCAGTCAAGCTATCTGCTGGGCCACGTAAATCAACATCTGGCAACGTTGTTGCCGGTAAAGCAAGGGTGGCGAACTCGCCTGCAACCCAGAAAGAGGCTGCAACAAGGAAGCGCGCCAGTACTCGATTGGTGAAAGGTACGTCCCGCTAAATGGTGATCTGGCGAGCGACTCGAAGGGGTGAGTGACTACTGTTCGGCCGAGCCGGCCGGTCGCAAGTTGCGGCCGGATAACGCCCAGCTCGCACCGGCACTCTAACGGGAGGCGCCCGCCTTCCGTTAGAGTGCCGAGCTGATCATCGTTCGTGCTTGGCGATGAAGGCCCCAACAGTGTCGTGCAGTAACTTGGGACGATGGGTTCAGGGCTTGGCCTGTCCATAGTCCGGACGATCGCAGACCGCATCGGCGCACAGGTCAGCATTGGCTACAGGGACGAGGATGCGCAGCGCGGGTTGAGGGTGACTCTGCGTATTTCGCACGCAACCGCCTCAGTAATCGGTCTCCCTTTGTTTTCGCTGCAGTTTACCGGGGTAGCCGCTTCTTGTAGCCATGCGGCTTTCCGGGCCGCCAACCAAGAAAAATGCCAATAAATCAATAGGTTGCTGTCTGTCCCATTCTTGCTTTTTGAAGTGCTTCAAGCGACATATTAGCGTGTTGATCGTTGCGACCACCTCTCATTGCCGCTACCCTCCGCAGTCCGTCTCATGCGTCGGAGAAGCGCGATGGATCACTGGCGGTTGGCCTACCTCGGGATGCGGCAGATCCCACGGGAACTCAGTGAGTTCGAGCTTGCCACGTTCTTCACCTACTCCCCCAAGGAACGCGCACTGATTGATGCTCGGCGCAGCCCCTTGTATCGCTTGGCCGTTGCCGTACACATCGGCTTTATCCGCATGACAGGACGTACGCTTGACGCCTGCAAGCAGGTGCCAAGATTTCTCTGGGCGCATGTCGGTGCCCAGGTTGGTGTGACACCGCCGGACATGGGCACGCTCAACGCACTCTACGATGGGCGCACCGATACACTGTCAAATCATCAGATGCTGGCCTACCAAGCCCTCGGCTTCAGTCCGATGGCTGAGCACCAGCGCCGCTACGTCACGCGCTGGCTCAAGGAGCGATTGACGGGACAGCCGAGCCGCACCGAGTTGTTTCATGAGCTGAAGCGCTGGCTGTATGAGCATCGGATACTATTGATCCTTGTATAAATGACGACATCACCACAACTCGGCCTGCTTCCAGCACGCGGCAATGATGTTGGCGCGTTGTTGTGCGCTGCGCAGCCGATTGCAGGCGGTCGTTTTGAGTTCGGTGAGCGAGTGTGGGCAGAAGTTGGCCA
>NZ_JBFTOX010000110.1:0-12540 GCF_056398185.1 Cupriavidus sp. 05L310 | reverse complement strand
TGGCCAACTTCTGCCCACACTCGCTCACCGAACTCAAAACGACCGCCCGCAATCGGCTGCGCAGCGCACAACAACGCGCCAACATCATTGCCGCGTGCTGGAAGCAGGCCGAGCTGTGGTGATGTCGTCATTTATACAAGGATCAATAGGTCCACCCGATCCGATGCCGTTCCTGTATGGCCTCGTACCGCGCATCGTCTTCGGTGTAGGCAGAGGTTGGTGGTGAAGACGGAGGCATGCCCGAAGTTGTCGCGCACAAAGCGCAGGTCAACCTGCTGGTCGGTCATACGCGACCCCGCCGTATGGCGCAACCGGTGCGCCGAAGTGCTGGCGAGTACCTGGCCCCGCTTCCCCACTCGGGGCCACGCGAGTGAGATAACAAGCCGTGGTCATATGGTACCCAAGACTCAATGCGTCCCCGCCTGGCATCCGCCGGCCATGGTCCCCCTGAACTTTTGTTCAAAATGCGAACAACTATTATCGAGTCTTCGTGGCCAGACCCGCTCACGCCGGCAGTTCTCAACTGTGGCGAGTCACAGAGGGTGCAGTCAGGGAAATACCGGATGCCTTTAATTTCCGCCGGAAGAGGGCTGGCGTGATAACCTGCTGGTCTGGCGCGATAGCCGCCAAATGAGTCCTTCGCTGCAGTGCCGCATGCCGGTAACAGCATCGTGTGTGTCATCACTGAAGAAAGCAAGTTACAGCAAACGTAGTGCCCTTATCTAGGAGACACTGATGCTGAGTCCTCACGAACTCGCGACGCTGATGCTGGTGAAGAACGCTATTGACACAGTCGAACTTGATCCCGCCGATTTTAATGCCTTGCTCGAACGGGAACTTGCAACCCGGGAGCGTGTCTCACCGGGACGCCATCGTGCTCTGATCACAATTAATGGCCATGTTCTTCTCAAGGCTATGCAGCGGGACGGGCGTGGTGGTCATTAGCGCGAGCTTTAGTTTTAAAGACAGCTTCGCGGTTGGAAGTTTTCCTCATATTGCGTACGGCCTATTGTCTTGAATTTCCTCTGGACCGCAGGCGACAACTCTTACCAGTATTCTCTTGCGGACAGAATCCGCTGTCATTTGATTTCATGAGAGCAATACAATCAGTACCTAACGAGACAGTCCGGCGTTCAAGTCGGGGCACAAACTCGGAGCCGCTGGGGGCGGGCCGTCTATTTGTGTCTGGCAGCAGAGAGTCAGCGGACAAGCAAGCCGCGATCTTGTGGGTCCGAATGCAGATGGTCCGAAACAGCATTTCCTTCGACGACCTTATTCGTGCTGGGTGTTTTGAGGATGCTACCAAACTGCGGGAGGTGCGCTACCGGAGTGCGGATGGTCGCGTTTGGGACGGTAATGGCGAACTGCCAGATTGGCTGCAGAGGGCGGTGAATGCAGGGCAGAGCGTCGAACATTTCCGAGTGAAATAGGTTTCTCGTACCCACATTAGTAATTGGTGGGCATCGTCAGCGGAAATAGTGACCGTGAGGCCGCCAAGGTCATGATCAACGATGCTCGGCAGGCCGTTGAGGATCCAGGCACGGTGCTCACGCTCGGTGCAGACAAGGGCTATGACGCAGCGGAGTTCGTCGAAGCGTGCCTGAGGACGAGGGTCATGCCGCATGTGGCGCAAAATACCAACGGGCGACGCTCTGCAGTGCCCAATCCGATTGCCGCCAGCGCAGGCTATGCGATCTCTCAGCAAAAGCGAAAGCTGATCGAGCAAGGCTTCGGCTGGGCCAAGACGGTGGGTGGCATGCGTCAGGTGATGGTGCGCGGATTGAGGAGAGTTGACCAGATGTTTGTGTTGACGATGGCCGCTTACAACCTCGTGCGCATGCGATCGCTGGGACAAATCCGCCTGCAGCAGCGATAAAGGGACAAAAGCGGGCGGGAAACAGGCGTCAGGCGGTCGAAAAGCCGACGAAGTTACGCCTGAGTTTCAGAATGTGGAAAAAACAGAGTCGTCGCCGCGCGAGCGGGGAAACCCGCGCGTTGCGCGGGACGTATTTCAGCAGCCTGTTAAGGCAAGCCGGAAGCGGCATCGCCTATTGCGCGATACCGAGGTGTCCATGCGATATTCGTGGTTAGGCTGCCATGGCTGAAACTATCAAGCGAACGACAAGTTGCTCCCACAAACTTGCGAGATACGTGTACTTGTCTCTACCAGACACGAGATAGCCTTGGCTTTGATACGCTGCACATCAGGGCTTGCGCCGATCAACGTCAGACAGGCAGCCGCCTCGTTCTGAACATCCAGTATCGGGGCACTGATTGCTGACAGGCCTGGAATCAGGACCGATTCGGCTTCGTCGTATCCTCGCTTGCGGATCTTCTCAAGATGCTCGAGCAATTTCGCTGGCGGCTGCTCGAGATTACGGGAGACAGCCAGCTCGATCAGATCATTCCTGACCTGCTCAGGTGTGAATGCCAGCAATACTCGTCCGGTCGCAGAATTGGTCAACTGGAATGTCGAGCCAACCGACAGCGTGGTGATAAACGGAACAAAACTGCGCTCCCAACGAACGATGGTCGGGCCGCGATCCCCCAGGACGCTGAGCAGTGCAGGAAGTCCCGTACTGGCTACCAGTTGCGGCATGGCTTCGCTTGCAAGGCGCAGATGATCGACACGCGCCAGCGCCGAAGCGCCTATGCGAACCGCGGTAGGTCCCAGGTCATAAAGACCGGTGATTTCATTCTGAACCGCCAGGCCGCTCGCCATCAGACTCGCCAGATAGCGGTGCGCGAGACTATTTGGCATGCCGATGGCGCGCGCCAGGTCACGCAAGGGCGTCGCCTTTCCTGCGTTGACAAGGGCGAGGAGAACTTCCGTTGCCTTGTCAGCCGACTGAATGCGGCGCCGCCCTCGGCCTTTTTCCGCGCTGTCGCATTGCCCAGTCAAGCATCATCGCGAAAAAAATCAAATTTTATATGGTTGGTCCAGAATATAAGGTGAGCGGAAAATGCCAGCACAACCAATAGAGTCCGACAGAGACCAAGCACTGATGCGTGCCGTCGACTCCATCATTACATCCACCGACACAAGCGTCTCAGTTATCCGGAAGGCAGCTGATTCCGACCGGCCGCTTACGCAGCTTCGCGAGCTGCTGCTCAGTATTGCGCAAGACGATGATGGAGCCGGTGGATGTCTCCTAATGAATGCGTCCTCGGAGCTAGGCTTGCATAACGCCCGAGTACAACAGTTGGTTCGCTCTGGCCTTCAATCAATCCTGAATCCGTTTGAATTGCTCGTGATTTCGGGGCAACTTTCCGGTACGTTTAAATCGGATATTGAGCCGGCTGAGAGTGCGCTCGCGGTTGTGGCCACAATTGCAGGGCTACGCGCGGTTGCCAAGGCCGGGTTCTCCGCGTCCCAACTGGCACCTGTTATCGAGAACCTAATCGCTGGCCTGGCGCACGACACTTCGGTTAAGCAATAGTGTCTCAGCTGCCGAACCAGTCCTCGACATAGGTCGGGCCTTCACCGGCTAACGGACGCGGACCGCAACACTCGCTGTACTTCATCCCTCATTTTCACTAGATTTCCAAGTACCCTCGGGCTTGGGAGTGCCAGACATGTCGGCTACTGCGTTAGCGGTGCACCGCACTCCGGTCAGAAGCTGTTCACGCAGCTCCGGCTTGTTCCAGATGGTCGTGGCTTTGCTTGCATCTGACAGGCCAGTCTTTTGAGCAGTCGCAACGGAAAATGGCGAATCGAAGGGCAGCTTCTCGCTACACGCAAGCTGAATAATGGGCTGCACATTCATTGCGCGGCATCACTTCTCCTGACCATTGGAAGACTCCAGGAGTAGCGCAGCGCGAGGGCGCGGATGGCGAAACAAATAAAGGCTCCGAACCAGGGAGTGACCGCGAGCCTCCACTCCATGAGTTGTCCAAGCACCTGGATGGCTGCCCCGACCAGCGCTGCAACGGCGTAGATTTCCTTATCGAGGATAATGGGCACGCGGTTGAGCACCACATCTCTCGCCACGCCGCCACCAACAGCGGTCAGCATACCGAGAATGATGGCAACCTCGACACCATGGCCGAACTGGAGCGCCTTGTGCGCGCCAATGACGGCGAAGAAGCCTAGCCCAAGCGAATCAAAAAAAACGATAGGATGCTTGAGATGGTCAATAATTGGGCGTGCCCAAATTGCAATCGCTGACGCGAGCGCCGATGTGGCGAGGTATCGCCAATCCGAAATGCCGACCGGCGGTAGAGCACCAAGGCACAGGTCGCGAATCACTCCACCGCCACAAGCGGTCAGATGGCTGATGGCCAGCACGCCAAACAGGTCAAGCCGTCTCTGCTCGGCGGCGAGAGCGCCGCTGACCGCGAATGCGAAGGTACCCAGCAGGTCAACCAATACGAACAGGTTATGTTCCATCATGCCTGTGAAGGAGTGCAGAGCCAGGCCGAGGTGGCGGTGAGCATTGCGTGCAGGCCAGTTTCCAGCGTCGGATTAATGACCGGTGCAAACTTTGGGGAATGATTGCTCGGTATCTTATTCATCTGCTTCGCTGCTTTGGCTTGTGCATAGACGTCAGGGTCGGTCCCTCCGATGAACCAGAAGACGTAGGGCACATTCCAGGTTCGACCGAAGACGCTGAAATCTTCACTGGCCGAGGCGGGTGCTGCTTCGTAGGCCTTGTCGCCAAACTGGGCCTGGAAAGCATCGGCCACCTGACGCGTGGCAGTGGCATCGTTCTCGGTTAGGGGGTATTGGCTGAGCGTGGTGAACTCCGGCGGTCGCTCGGCGTTGGACGCATCGCACTCCGCGCAGCAGATTCGCTTGATGGACGCCAGCATGTACTCGCGCACGTCTTCGTCGAAGGTGCGCATATTCAGCTTGATGGTGGCCTCGTCGGGGATGATGTTTTCTTTGGTACCTGCCTGCAGCGAACCAATGGTCAGCACTGCGTTATCCATCGGCGAAATTTCACGCGAGACGATGGTCTGCAGGCGCAGCGTCGTGGAAGCAGCCATAATGACCGGGTCAATGGAAGTCTGCGGCTGCGAGCCATGCGAGCCGCGTCCGTACAGCTTGATTTTCAGGCTATCTCCCGCCGACAGAATGACCCCCTGGCGGTAGCTGACCGTGCTGCTAGGCCCCACCATGACGTGCTGGCCCAAAATAATGTCTGGCTTGGGGAAGCGTTCAGCGCCCCAGTCGTCAACCATGCTGCGGGCACCGCGTCCTACCTCTTCTCCAGGTTGAAATACCACCATGACTGTGCCCTTCCAGGCATTGCGGTGCTCGGCAAGGACGCGCGAAACTCCCATCAGCCAAGTCACGTGCATATCATGCCCGCAAGAATGGGCCACGTCGACTTCGACGCCGTCTTCATCTTTGCTCTTGACCGTACTGGCGTAAGGCAAGCCGGTGTTTTCGGCCATGGGCAGCGCGTCCATATCTGCGCGGAGCATCACCGTGGGGCCCTCACCATTGCGCAATACCCCAACGACACCTGTGATTCCTACTGCCCGCGTCACTTCGTAGCCCAACGCCTCAATAAAGTCTGCCGCGACCTTTGCGGTTCGGACCTCCTGCATTGACAACTCAGGGTGCTGATGAAGGTCCTTGTAGATTGTTTCAAGTTCCGCCAGCAGCTTGTCGCTGCGGCCCTCCAACGCTTGGACGAGTGCGTTCATGGAAAATCTCCAGCTTGAACTGGCTAGTATGCCTCACATATTGTTGCGATGAGAGCTTCGCTACGAGGTGCTTCGTTGGCACGACTACACGTGCGATGCGGAAAGAGTGACGTAATTTCACCCTTCCTCACGAAGTCTTCATCGACCCCGTGCACTATTGCTCGACAAACGCGAGGGCAGCGGTGAGCCGGCGATGCCCCTCCAGTCGACTACACATGACCTTATAGTCGTGGCTTGTCGTCTTCTGAAGTTTCTCATGCGGCACATGGGTCGAGCGGTGGCTGGCAGACAGCGGCGAGATTTCGAGGCGGGCCGACTCCCTGCGGACAGAAATAGATACAAAATCCTGGGACCAAGCGATACTGTCTTTCGGTGGGTAATGCATTCATATGAGGGAGAGCGACGTCAACGATGACGCGGCCCAAACGTTTATGAGAGCTAGGCAAATTGCCTTATAAATTCTGAGGAGGGGTATCGTGATGAAAAGATTCTGTGCGGTAGCCATTGCAGCGCTCTTTTCGGTAGGTTTTGCTTACGCTCAAACTGCCGCGCCTGGGGCAGCCACCAAGCCTGCAACGTCCGCCGCCGCTCCAGCGGCTTCTTCGAACTGCGAAGCGAAGGCGGTTGACAAAAATGGCAAGCCGCTAGCTGGGGCCGCGAAAGCTTCCTCTATCAAGAAGTGCGAAAGTGGCAACAAAGGCGACGCGTCAGCCTCCTGTGAAGCCAAGGCCGTTGGGAAGGACGGTAAGCCACTCGCCGGTGCTGCAAAGACGTCATTCATGAAGAAGTGCGAGGCCGAAGCCGGCAAATAATCTCGCATTTGAGAAAAGGCCGGCCACGCGCCGGCTTTTTATGCCTCTCCGCTGTTGATTTGCACCGAATTCTTACCCAGGGAACGCGGTAATTTGCATCGAATGTTGACCCACGTATAGAACACTGTCCTGCTCGGGAACTGCACGTTGAGACCGCGAATCTCCAGCGGCGACGGCGAGGCTCCTGCGTTGCCATGGGTGTCGGCGTGGGCGGCAGCAGTGGGTGGCGAGTCAGCATGGCCGTCATTCCGCGAAGGGGAATGTGTTAAGTGAACCATGCACGTATTGCAGCATGCAGCCCCGCAGCCTTCCCACGAATTTTTGCGTAAATACTTACTCGGTTTTGCGTTTGCGTTTGGCGGGCGAGTGCGCTAGCGGAGGCGTGCCGATGCGGCGGGGCTGATTGTTAATGGATCAGTAAAGCGTCCGCGGGATCGCGGCCTGAGCATGGCGCCATAGCTAGCTGTTGCGTGGGGTGCAAAGTGCACGGGCCCTGTTCGCTGGCGGACAGAGTCGAGCGGAGCAAATTCTGCGGATGCCCGCCGCTCAGGGCCGGCACCCGTCATCTGGGTTGTGCAGGAGAACCCTGTAATGGCCGCTCGCTTGTGGCAGTCGTCTCGCCTCTTCTTCTGGATGCGCATGCGTCTTATCCCTTCGTGAAGATTTCCAGAAAGTGCTTGCTCGGATCCTCGAAATAGATTCTGCGGCAGCCACCGTCCGTGCTGACCTCGCCGGGGCGGCGGCGGTATGGGTCTGACCAGCACATCAGGTTGCGCGCGCGGATTCGGGCGAGGCTTTGCTCGAATTCACCGTCGCTGATCAGAAAGGCCTAGTGCTGCAGGGCAACATCGCCTTCCGCGTCCATGAAGTCCAGGGTGACATCATTGTCCAGCCGTACGGCGAGAAACGGCCCGAAGGGCACGGCTGCGGGACGTCCGAGGATCTCGCAGAGGAAGTCGGCGGACACCTTCTTGTCACGAGAAAAGACGATGGTGTGGTTGAGCTGGATGGCCATGTCGCAATCTCCGGGAAGGGGTATGTGCAAGGACCGGCATGCGAGCCGGCCGGGAACGGCCAACCAGCCGTCACGCGGAGGCTGACGCGCGCCACCGTCGCAGGGTACATGGATTTCGCCGCGCCGGGCGGGCGTCACCGGCCAGGCGCCATGCGGCCGACGTCTCCGCGATGCCGGCGTGAATGGGCGGCGAGGTGACGCTGGATGCCAGAAGCAGTATGCCCGTAGCCTCGCGCCCTGCGGCGTCGACCACGTCGGCATGCCGTTCGGCCTGCAGGCGGTCGGGTGCGTTCTGAGGATGGCCACGAGCAAGGACCTGAAGAAATCGCTTCCGTGGTCAGCACCTTGCATGGCCTGCCGCCCAACGTGGAGCACATTCACCTCGTGGTATCGCAGACTACTTCGGGTAGGGACATATCCGCTACCCGCGCGTAGAGATCGGCACACCTATTTCGGCATTATTGCGTGGGCAGTCTGCCGACTGATGCTGGTGCGGCGTGGCTTTGCCCATCAGGATCGGCTGGAAGAACACCGCGCCGACCAATGTGCACATCAACGACAGCGTCAGCAGCTTTCCCATACTGGCGGTGCCGCTATGGTGCGACAGCCACAGGCTGCCGAAGGCGGTAGCAGTAGTGGCCGCGCTGAGCAGAACCGCAAGTGTCAGGTTCGATTGCAGCAGGCGTGTTTTGCCGGCGCGCCACGCAATCACATAGTAGATTTTGAAGGCCACACCGATACCAAGCAACAAAGGCAATGCGATGATATTGGCGAAATTCAGTGCGATGCCGAACACCACGCACAACTCCAAGGCTACCGTGGCGGAAACCAGCAGCGGCACCAGCGTCAGCAGCACGTCAGTAAGGCGACGCAGTGTGATCCAAAGCAGCACCGTGATCGAGAGCAAAGCCCAGGCCCCGGCCTGGGCGAAGGCGCCGAGGATAGTATCGGCCGAGCCCCGCACCGAAATCGGCCCTCCTGCTGCCGTAGGCTCGACGCGCAGAATGGTGTCGATGAAATGGTCTAGCGCAGCCGCGCGTGCGGGACTGTCCGCGCATGGCAGACGCGGACTCAAAGTGACAAGGGCACGGCCATCCGGCGTGATCCAGTCGCGCACCAGGTCGTGTGGCAGCGATCTGCCGATCGATCGGCTGCGCCTGCAAGGCGCGCTGCAGGTCGGCCAGCGCCAAGCGCAGTGGCAGGGCCAGTGCTTGTTCCGCGCGATCGCGGGTAGTAGCATCGGCAGCCGCGAGCTGGCGCAGCGCCTTGGCCAATCGGACACTTTCTGCCGCGCCTGGGCCGGGATGGTCTTCGGATGCAAGCGGCAGCAGCCTAGCCAGGCTCTTAAGCGCATTGACGCGCAACACGTCGCTGGCCGGACTGGCTGCGCTTTGGGTCAGCACCGGCGTCAGGCTCGAAGGGGCATCGGCTATGAGCTTCAGCTTGGCCGGCTGATCGGTTGGTATGAAACTCTGCAGTGTGACCACGCGAGCCACCTCAGGCAAGGCCCCCAACTGCGCCGCAGAGGCCTCTGCGGCCGCCAGCGAGGGTGCGATCAAGCTGACATCGTCCATGCTGACCTGGGGCACATCCTTAAGCGACAGCAGGGTGGACATTGACTCCGAGTGCGGGTCTTTCAGGTGCAGTGGATTGAAGTCGAACCGCAGGTGCGGCAGCAGGGGGGGTCCAATCAGGATTGCCACGCATGTGATCAACAAAACCGGCTTGCGATGGCGCTCGAAGAAACTGTCGACGGGGGCCAACCATGCAAAGCCGGGAATGCTGGTCTCGCCGGGAGGGTGTAACACGGTGATCAGTGCCGGCAGTAGCGTGATCGTGTTGGCAAAGGCGATGATCATGCCGGAACCGGCGATCTTGCCCAGTTCCGCAAGGCCGCGGTAGCTGGTCGGTACGAAGGAGAAGAAGGCGGCTGCAGTGGCTGCAGCTGCTAGTGCCAATGGCATCCCCACGCTTTGCGCAGCCCGAGAGAGCGCCAGCGCCAAGTTACTGTATCGAT
This sequence comes from Cupriavidus sp. 05L310, assembly GCF_056398185.1. Lineage (NCBI taxonomy): Bacteria > Pseudomonadati > Pseudomonadota > Betaproteobacteria > Burkholderiales > Burkholderiaceae > Cupriavidus > Cupriavidus sp. 05L310. The sequence continues at coordinate 3,041 of NZ_JBFTOX010000110.1, read as the reverse complement.
ACCGTCTGGCGCGATAGCGCACGCCGAACTGAATCCCGAAATCCACGCCAAGCCCGATGAACAGCACGGCGAAGGCAATGGATATCATGTTGAGCGAACCCACTAGGAAGAGGCCGAACGCCGCGGTCAGGACCAAGCCCGCAAACACATTCACCAAGACTGCCAGGATCAGCCGGGGCGAGTGCAATGCCAACCAGAGAATCAGGATTACCACCAGCGTAGTGAGTGCCCCGTTGACCAGAGCGCCGTCTTTGACAGAGGAGAACTCGTCGTCAGCCAGCGGCTGCGGTCCGGTCAACCTTACCGCGGCGCCGTAGCGCTCCCGCAATCGCAACTGCGCTGCGGCAGCATTGGATGGCGTCGGAAGCCTTGGCGCCGGCCTCCAGGTCGCTAAAGTCCAGTATCGGGCTGACAGACACAAAGCTGCTGGCTTGGCCTTCCGGACCCAGCTGTGGCATGCCTGCCAGCGCGGACCATGAAAGAGCGGCCGGCTTACCCGCCAGCACCTGCTCGACAGTCGCAGCGCTGTTGCCCAACAGGCGCGCCATATCGCCCAGCTTGACTTGCCCGATCTGCAGCGGTAGCGCCAGCGTTGTCGAAAGTGTGTCGGCAAGACCGCGCAGCGACGGGTCGCGCGCCAGGGCGTTGAGCAGTGGGCGCGCCTGCACGAGCTGGCCAGTCATGTCGCGCAATTCGTCGTTGGACAGGAAGAGCAAACCGTTGCGCGAAAAGAAATCGCCTCCGCCTGGCTGGCTTACCATGCGAAAGCGTGTCGGCTGCCGACGCAGCGCTTCGGCCAGCGCGTCGGCTGCGGCGCCTGCGAGTTCGCTAGCCGGCGCTTGCACGACGGCCAGAATCAGGTTATCCCGCTGTGGAAACGCTGCACTAAGCGCGGCATCGCGTCGAGCCCAGGGCTCGTTCGTGTCAATCAGGCGACCGATATCAGTGTTGATGGAAAAATGCCTTGCGGCATAGATGCCTCTGGCGAGCGTGAGTAGCAGAGTCGCGACGATGACACCCCAGGCGTGGCGATTGGCGAAACGGACAGTGTGGGTGATCTGCTTCGTCAGGGCTGGGCGACTATATTCTCGCCAATCGGGCGACCGAACCCGAGGTGGCAACTGGCTTCGCTTCGCTCTATCGGCATCAAACTGCCACTTGGCATGCAAACCACTATGCTGGATGCCTTTGTCTCCAGGCTCTTCAGCTCAGTTGCCGGCAGTTCGCTCAACTCAAACTGACAATAGAGATTTCGCTGCCGGAAGGTCGCCTTTGGCCGCATCAGGCCGGCGACCAATGCCGTCGGCGATTTGACTGCGATGTTCTCTTGTCTGCGATATTCCACGCGTATTCCTGCCTTCTGACCGAGCCGACCCAGTTCATCGCGTCTGAACCTGATGCCGCAGAAGTCGTTGCAGCGCGCATATCAGCGCGACCTAGGGGCGATCGAGCGCTGGCAACGGGACACGTATCCTGCCATTTGCCAAGCAGGCTCATGAGGAAAACGCCGACATCTTCTTCAGGGATGATCGTATAGAGCCCCCATGCGTTGATCACGGCGCTCCCCGACCCGACGCGGGTCGGAAGTGACCGTAAGACGGGAAGTCAGCCGGAGATCAGGTCGCATTTCATGCAGACATCGGACGAATTGGCCTGCCATTGATATGCCTGTGACGCTTGTACCTCTGCCGGTAGCGCGCGGCGCGGCATCAGCGTAAACCCGTGACGACTAAAGTAAGTCGCAAAGCGCATCGCTAACATCACTGCTTGTCGACACCCTCCAGCTCGGGCGCGCATGAGTGCAGCTTGCACCAGAGACGAAGCGATACCACGGTCGCGGTAATCGGCAAGCACGGCAACGGGCCCGATGATTGCGGTGTCACCATGCCGTTCCACGCCAGCACAACCGACGATCAAGGATTCGGTGACGGCGATATGGAATGTAGTTGCAAATAGATTGAGGGCCGAAGCATCAAGCCCGCATTGTTCGAGGATGCTAATAATCTGTGGCGCTTGGCCGGTGACGGCAGCGCGAATGGAAATGCCTCTCATTTTGACCCCTCTCGCTTCGGCGTTTAGCCGGTTTTTTTCGCGACTTCATCATGGTGTGCTACCACCGTTTTATTTGTTATGTCGTGTAAAGATTCCCACAGGGCCGGGTGGCCTTTGGAGTCAACCACGGTTCGGCAGTCGGACCGCCGCTGGCGAGTATGGTTATGAGTCTCCCTTCCGACTATCCCCCAATCGTGTTACGCGTTGCAAAACGCCATCACGGCGCCATCACAACGGCCGAACGCCCAGCAACTTGGGCCATTTGTGTTGTCCAGCATCTTGGCGACGATTCAATGTCCTGCGATATCAATCTGTCGGCGGCGCCATACCAAGCCATCCAATGCTGAGACAGGCCGCATGGCGTGAAGTGTAGTAAAGATGCTACGCAAAGTCCGAGCGCAAAGCCAGTAAAATCAATAAGTTAGCGATTTTACGTACTAACATTACTGTGCGCCGGGAGACCGGCAAAGGATAAACGGTGCAAGTCCGTTACGATGAAGAGCTAGCAACTCACGTCGGCCCCGTGTCGTGCGTAGACGCCCGCGAGGACGTCTGCGAAGCGTCGGCAAGGGGACGTGCAGGCCAGCCATTGAGCCACGATATTTAGATAGTCCTGGGTGTCGACATGCTAGTAATCATGGAAGGCAATACGACTGGCTGCGATAGAGCGAGTGGCCGGTCGACCCAGCGTGGTCTAAGAACCCGTTTGATAATTCAGGGATGGGCGATTCTGCGTAGCAGCAGCCCGCCCATTGCGATATAGACCATGGCCTCGGACACATCAGGACGTCGCTCGTAGTCCCTGACAAGGCGACGCCAGCGAACCATCCAACCGAAGGTACGTTCCACCACCCAACGCCGGGGTAGCACCGCGAAGCCAACTTGATCCTCGTGGCGGCGCACAACCTGCACGACGAAGTCGAGCGTCGCGGCTTTATCCATCAACGTGCGACGATCGTATGCGCCATCTGCAAACAGATGCTTCAGTC
>NZ_JBFTOX010000109.1:0-13221 GCF_056398185.1 Cupriavidus sp. 05L310 | reverse complement strand
CGCGCCATCGCCGGCACCACCGCCCCACCCTGTGCTGGCTTCTCCCCTTCCGGCCAGCTTGACCGCGTTACGGCTAAACCACAAAAAGCACGACCGCACTGACATTTCAAATTAGCCAGCCGACTGACATCTAAAAACAGCCTAGACAACGAGTTGTAGAGGCCAAATCAGAATGTCCGCTTCCAGCAGCGGTTGCAGAAGCAGCCACGGCCACTCAACGGAACGGACAATTCCAGTTTTTCTGGAAGAATGAGGCAAAATGGCGCTTACCAGTAAAATTTCCCACTATGACAGCAGATGGCCTGCCCTTTTCGCCAGCGAGAAAGAGCGCGTAGCGAAAGTCTTTGGTGTTGAATTTGTCGATATCTATCACGTCGGGAGCACGGCTGTTCCCGGACTTGCAGCCAAGCCAGAAATCGACCTCTTGGTTGAGGTGTCAGAGCATCGGGACGAGGCAGCGCGAGACAGTTTCATGTATGTACTGGGTTACGTTCGGGGAAGTGATCTTTCATCAGGGCACCACTTCTATCGTCGCGATGTTGATGGGGTGCGAACCCACAAGGTGCATGTATGTGTCAGTGGCCACTGGCAGATTGAGCGAATGCTCCGTTTTGGCGATCTTCTTAGGAGCGATCCCGGTATACGACAGCAGTATCAGGATTTGAAATTTCAGCTCGAATCAAATAACCGTGGAGGCATCGGTGAGTATCTTGCGCAGAAGGCCCCCTTCATCGATGCTTTGATGGTGCCGCATCGGAGCTTAGCGAAGGAGTAAACGTCAGGATTCTGCCGCCGCCGCTCACCCTCACCTTCAGTCAAGCGGCAACGACAAAACAGATCGGGGTCTGTATCCACAATCGATGACCCGAATTCTTGTGCTAGCCCCGCGCCGTCGCCGCCATAGCACTACAGGAAATCGATTTGCACCAGCGTGTGGCAGTAGTCGTAGGTGGCCGCACCATGCGTGCCATCTGTCGGCCCTCCGAAGCCAGGCGTTAGCCGTAGGTCCCTGAGTACCTGGACCGTAAGCCCGAGCGTCATGTGTGGACGCCAACCGTTCGCGGGTTTCGCAACACGAAGGATGTAATAGCCTTTACAGGCCTCGACCGAAAAGGCATCGGCTCCCGGCGGTGCAGAGACTTGATCGACCTGGACAATATCGAATTGGCCCGTACCGGTGATTTCGGTGTGCTCAACGTTCCGGAACGCTCCGAGGTCGACCGCCCGAAAGCTTTTGATCCCAAGGCCCGACACACCCAGTCCCCGCACGTCAGTTACGGAAACCTTGAGGTAAATCGCTTGCTCCATGGCGCCAGCCTGGAGGCCATACTTGTCCAGAACCGCTTCGACGCGACTCACCATGACGCCCTCCTTTCCCTTCCAGTGCGGCCTCTAAAGTCCACTACTAGCAGATTCCCGCGACATTTCAAGGACATTGCGGATGCCGTAAACTCGTTGCTGACTTCGGCAGTCAGCCAAAGCAGCCCAGGTAGTACTGCTGGGCACGCAGCGCGTCGACACCCTTGCGGTAGCGATCGGCGCGGCTCCAGTACTCAGTCTCGTTCATTGCGCGTTCAGTCGCGCGCACCCGGTAGTCGAGAATCAGGCACTGGTTCAGAAAGAGGTTCTGGGTCCGCAAGTTCCATTCCTCGTCCCGCGCCCGTTGCGCCCTGACCTGCTCCGCTGTCTGCGCGCGGATACTCAAGTAGGCCTGATTTTCCCGAAGGGTTTTCGTAACGTTGGGCACCGTGAGCAGGTGGCCCTGCATGGTGCCGGTGACATTCATGTAGCCGGCCGGGCAGGACGCCGACGTGTAGAGGACTTCGCCTCCACTCCGGCATTTGGTGACGCCCTGCGCCAGGCCGCTGGCGGCCAGCAGCGCCATCATCACGGCAAGTTGTCTGGACATGGCAGTGACCTCGTCAAATCACGATGGAATCAATGTAGTCCAGATCAGCGCCGATGCCAGCCGCTCGCGCAGCGCCTTGTTTTGTACAAGGTGGCGGCTCTTCAACCATGCCGCCTGCCACTGGTCGCAACCGTTGCTTCGGCCACCCGGCAATGCCATTTACCTTCCATTTGTTTCAAAAAGCGCACAAAACGCTAGGCAGGCTACGACTAAAGCATAAAGACAGCACCTGGCAATGCCGTGCGAAGCTCTGCTCTTGGCCCACGCCCTGGCGGGGGCCCATGCGCTGCTGGATTATCTGGAGCGGTTTGCGCGCCGGGTCATCGACAAATGAGCGGTGCGGGGTTCTGTCGCGATCAGAGCGCGAGGCAGCCAGGAACCGAATCGCGCAGTTGATGCTGCCAGGGAATAAAATTGCTGCGCTGCGGGCGCAGCATCCCATCGATGCACTGCGTTTGCCCCTTGGCAACCATATGCGTGATTTCAATGCTGCCCGGGAGGATGCTCGCGCCGCGAAAGGCTTCAAACCCGAGCATCGGTCTGGTAATTCGCCCCGCCGGGACGGCCAACATGCGTCACTACGATTCAACGCACTGAACGCCCGAACCCGCTCGAAGATTGAAGTGTAGGACGCGCCATTCCGAATCCTGGGCGACTTCGGGCGTTAAGGCAGAGGGGGCTCAGTTCCAAATGGGATTTTCCTTCTGCATCTGTTCCTTGGTCTTTGCCTCCCAATAAGCACCGATCTGACGCTCTGTTATGTAACCCCGCTTCCTGGCATCGATCTGGTCAAAGCGCTTGTAAACCTCCGGCATACCCGCCTTGGCTTCTTCCCGGCTTAGCTTGCCGTCATGGTTGACGTCGGCCGCCTTGAAACGCTCGGCAATAATGGCCTTGGCTTCCGCTGTGGTCGGCGGCGCATTTGGAATCTGGGTTGATTCTGCTCCTTGTTGGGCTTTCGATTCTTGTGTCTGCTGGGCGCTCGCACCCGTAAAGACGAGCGCCATCACAACTGTTAAACCAACTGCAGGTAATTTACGCATGATCATTTCCCTCTCCTCCAGCATTTGTGGTTTCGCATTGCATTCTCCTGAAAAAAACCTGGGAAAATGAAAATCGCCCGCAAGCCAATGCTCAAAGGGATTCTAGGCACACAAGGCCCGCTTACCAAAACCTTTGAGTAACGTGCAGCCGGCAATGGGAGGGCTTCAAGACCAGACCGTCAATTTGGGCGGGCTACGCCTTGGCCGGTAGTAGCTCTCACCATCTTGCGCAGGCATTTAAACCCTCGAGCAATCCTTGCAGTAGGCACGCAGCTCGGTCGCGAGAACAGACTGACCGTCGTTTCCCGACGGCCGCAATCGACGCATGAAGATTGCCGGAATTGGCCTCTTCAGGTCCCAGTCGACCCCGGTCATGAGCCCTGATTCAGTCTGGTTGTGCGTGACCGTAAGTACATCATTAGCCGCAATTCACTATTGTGTTCGGTGCGTGACGCTGTCACGCCCCCCCTGACATCGATTGCGCCAGCCTCAAAAACATGCCGCCGAGGCAGCACAGAGAGCATATGATGTCAATTCCCCCCAAAGGCTTTAGGTCGGCTTGCGCAGGAATCCCTGGTTGCCACCGTTACGATTGGGCGCGAAGCCATTGGCCTGAAGCGTCTCTTCCGCCGTGTCGTAGAAGACCCCAATCTGCATGATCTCTCGTGCCTGTTTCGCTGTCGCTATGGGGCGACCAAATTCGCCGGCGATACGCACCAATTGCTTGATTTGCTCGACGGAGGTGCTCTTTCCCGTGCGGGTCTGGTTCCAGAGTACATCCTCGATGCCGCACCGCACATGCAGGCCCAAAGCCATGCCGATCATATTCACGGGCAGCACATTTAGCACCGAACTTTCCACCGTGATCACTGCTCCGTCGGGCGCAGCACGCAGAAAGTTGGCCAGGTTGTAAATGTTCGCTTGATCCATGCCGCCGCTGATAGCCACCCAGTTCATCACCAGTGGCCCCTTGTAGACGCCGCGGCGAATCATCCGCTCAATCGTTTCAAAGCTGTTGATGTTGTAGCACTGAAACTCACTTTGGATTCCGGCGGCTGTCAGGCGTCGGATGTGCTCCTCGACCCAACTGGGGTTCGAGGGCACGATCATGTCCTTGTAGGTTGCATAGAGGTGCGGGAATCCCCGCGAAACCCCCTTGAAGTCATCCAGACCAGCATGCTCAGTCACATTCATCTGCGTAGTGTTGACGGTCACCGTCACCTGGTCGGGCTTCGGATCGAGTTCGGCCAGCATATGCCGCGTGTCGTCGGAGAGCCATTTGGCCGCAGAGCCATCGTCCTCGGGTGCAAAGCTGATCGAGCCACCCACCTGGATGACCATCTCGGGTACGGCCTTGCGCACCCCGGCGATCAGCTCATTGAACATGGACAGGCGCTTGCTGCCCTTGCCATCGGGTTCGCGCACATGCAGATGCAGCACGGTGGCACCGGCTTCATAGCAATCCACCGCCTTCTGGATCTGCTCCTCCATGGTGACAGGGATATCTTCCGGGAAGTCTGAGGGAATCCAGCCCGGCGCATAGGGAGCGGCTGTGATGATCAGAGGCTGCTGGTTCTCGGGATACAGGTGGCCGTCAAGGAAGTTCATGATGATGGATATCCAGGTTGAAATGTGAATATTGAGAATGTCGAACTAGATGAGAGAGCTTTAGAACCCCATTTGCAGCGCCGTCTTCGGCACGGCGGTGCGCAGGCGATCCAGCATTCGTTGAACATGAACACGCGCCTGGAGCCCTTGCCGTCGGCTTCGCGCACCTGCATGTGCAAAACGATGGCGCCCGCGTTGTAGCAGTCCGCTGCCCTTTGCACCTGAGCGGCCATCGTCACCGGCACATCGTCCGGATCTCCGGGCAGCCATTGCGGTCCGTAGGTCGCGGTCTGAATGATCAGTGGCTGTGATCTTCAGGTCGCAAAGAGTCGTCGATGGAGTGCATGCAAGTCTCCTTAAAGCGGTTGATGTCCAAGTGTCAGCGACTACGAGTGAATCATCCGGCCTCGCGCCACTTCCCGCTTTACTTTGGATGCCTCGAACTAAGCTTTTCATGACAACAACGCGCCCCTGTCCGTTGAGCCACCGTCAAGACACATACGTCCGTCAACCTGGAAGACGACGTACGCGAGCAAAATGGAAGGGAGCCACCTTCCCTCCCCGACACGCGGTGTCCGACGTACTCTGCGCGCAAGCTTGTCTGCATGATGCTAGTGCACGGCGTCAGGCTTCGTTTTGACACCGGTCTTGCCATTGGAGTGCAAGCCCGTCATGAACGCAGTCTGAATAAAGAACCGGCGCGACAAGACCGAAGCCAAACGCTTCTTCATCCGAGTGCTTCGCTCCTGCCGCGTGCCGCGAAAATCGTCACTGACCAATTGCGCAGTTACCCGGCCACGAAGGCCGACATCCCGGAACTAGCCAATGTCAAACACGTGTTCGTCAAAACCGCTGCTCGCTTGAACAATCGGGCCGAGAACAGCCACCAGCCCACACGTGAACTCGAGCGTCGGATGCGAGGGTCTCGCGATCGCAAGCGCACCCAGGCGTTGCTTCGAGCTTCGGCCCGATCCGGCAGCAGCTTGCCTAACTGCACGCCGGCGTCATGGATGGAGTCGCCCCGCGCGGCCACGCCGGCCAGCCTTTCGTTGAGCGCACTCGGCCGGGATTTCTCCTGCCTCGGCCCTGGCCCCGCGCATAGGGCATCGGCGCGAGTTGCTCGCGCGCGTGTTCCAGTTTTACAGCAGCTCGATCTTCGCGATTGCCGCCAGCCGCTTCCAGCGCGCTATCTCGTCCTTCTGGTAGTCGCGCAGTTCTGCCGGCGTGGACAGTATCAGCGAGGTGGACTGGCGCTGGTAATACTCTTTGACATCGTCGGCAGCACCGGCCTTGGCGAACAGTTCGCCAAGGCGTTGTGCGATGGGTGCAGGGGTCTTGGCGGACACCGCCGCCGCCACCCAGTTATAGGCCAGGAAATCCGGCACGCCGGCTTCGGGCGCGCTCGGCACCCCAGGCAGCAGTGGTGAGCGTTGGGGCGCGGTGTAGGCCAGTGCGCGCACCTTGCCGCCCTTGACCAGTTCGATCGCGCCGCTGGCGTCCACCACGGCGAAGTCCACGTTGGCGGCCATCACGCCGTTGATCGCGTCGCCCGCGCCCTTGTAGGGGACGCCCGTGGTCTTCATGCGGCTTTGCTCATTCAACCATTCGCTGTACAGCGTGTATGACACCGAGCCAGTACCGTAGTTAAGTGCACCGGGGCGCTTGCGCGCATCTTCCACCAGCGCGTTGAGCGTGTGGTAAGGAGAACTGGCGGGCACGATGATCAGGCATGGCCCCCGCGACAGCAGCGTGATGGGCTGGAAATCGGTCAGCGGATCGTAAGGCAGCTTGCGGAAGGTAGCGGCGTTGGTGGATAGCGTGGAGTTGCTGCCGATAAACACCGTGTATCCGTCCGCCGGCGCGCTGAGCACCGTCTGCACACCAATAAAGCCGTTGCCGCCCGGCTTGTTCTCCACCACGACGCCCTGCCCCGTCAGCTCGCCGATCTTCTTGGCGAACATGCGGGCGGTCATGTCGGTACCGCTGCCGGACGGAAACGGCACGATAAAGCGGATCGGCCGGTTGGGAAATGCCTGCGGCTGCGCCAACGCGGCGAACGGTACGCCCGCCAGGCTCGCTGCGACAGCGGTGCCGGTCAGGATAGCGAAGCTACGCCGGGAACAGTTCACGGTTCGGGTCATATTGTCTCCTTGGTCTTCCGCCCGGCAGTGGGTTCCGCCAGTGCGGGTGCGTCAGTGGTTCGGTGATTCCGTGAGGTGAGTGGTCTTTGCGACGGACTAACGTTTGAGGCCGAGCAGATCTCGCGCGATGACCCATCGGTGTACTTCGGACGGCCCTTCGTAGATGCGCATCAGCCGCGTCTCATTGGCCATCTGCTGCAGCGGCATTTCCTTGGTCATGCCCATCGCCCCGAAGGCCTGCATGGCGTGGTCGATCACGTCCCAGGCCATCTCCGTGGCGAACACCTTGATCATGGAGACCTGGGTGCGCGCTTCCTCGCCGGCGTCGATGCGCGCCGCGGCCTCATAGGTCATCAGGCGGCAGGCGTGGATGCGGGTAGCGGCATCGGCCACCCACCACTGGATGGCCTGCCTGTCCGCGAGCGCGGCGCCGAAGGTGCGGCGCTGCGGCGCGTACTCGCACAGCATGTCGAGCGCACGCTGGGCGCGGCCGATGCACCAGGCCGCCATCTGCACGCGCCGGCTGGACAGCCGCGCCTGCATCGGCGCAAAGCCCTGTCCTTCTGCACCGAGAAGCTGCGTGTGCGCAACACGGCAGTCCTCCAGCACCACCTCGTAGGTGGAGGCGCCGCCGATCATGGGGATGCGCCGTTCCACCTTGAAGCCGGGCGTGCCGCGGTCGACCAGGAACGCGGAGATGCCCTCGCGCGCGCCGCGCGCCTTGTCGGTCACCGCCATCACGATGGTCCAGTCGGCGCGAGCGGCCCGGCTGATCCAGATCTTGCGGCCGTTGAGCACCCAGTCGTCGCCGTCGCGTTCGGCGCGGGTGGTCATCATGGCCGGGTCGCCGCCGGCACCTGGCTCGGAAATGGCAATCGCCGAGACGGTTTCGCCGCGCGCGTACGGTTCCAGGTAGCGCGCACGCTGAGCGGCGTCGGCAGTCTTGAGCAGCATGCGCAGATTCGGCGAATCGGGCGGCAGGTCGTAAGGCGTGATGGTCTTTCCCAGCTCCTCGTTGACGCCGACCATGGCCACCACCGGCAGGTCGGCGCCGCCCATCTCAGCCGGCGCGTCCAGGCCCCACAAGCCCAGTTCGTGCGACAGTCCGTCCAGCTTGTCCTGCTCCTGCGGCAGCAGCGTGAGCTGGCCGCCCTCTGCCTCGCGGGCCAGTACACCCGCTTCGAGCGGGATCAACTGCTCGCGCACAAAGCGCGCCACCAGATCCTTGAGCATCTGGTGCTCTTCTTCCAGTGCGAAGTTCATGCAATGCCTCCTTTATGGTTCGCGTGCCGCGTCAGCCGGCATTCAGGTCGCCCGTTACCTGGGCTATGTCTTCAGGGGCTAGCCCGGCTTCGCGCAATACCTCATCGGTGTGCTCGCCTAGCGTGGGCGCGTGGCGGCGCAGCGACAGCGGCGTGGCGGAGAAGCGCGCCGTGGGCCGCATCTCGCGTAACGGGCCCTCGGTGGGATGCTCCGTCTGCTGGAACAGCCCGACCGCTTCCAGGTGCGGATGCGCCAGCAATTCGTCCGGCGTGTAGATCGGGGTGGCTGGGATATCCAGCGTTTCGAAAAGCGTCATCCACTCTGCCGTCGTGCGGGCCGGCGTGATTTCCGTGAGCTGCTGGTACAGCGCGCGGATATGGGCGTTGCGCTGCGCGCGGCTGGCTATGTTGTATTTATCGGCCAAGTCGTCGCGGCCCACTGCGTGGAAAAAGGCTTTCCAGTGGCGGTCCGTGTACGGCAGCACGCAAATCCATCCGTCCGCAGTCTGCGCCGGCCGCCTTCCGCCTCCCAGCAGGCGCGCATAGCCGGCTTCGCCGGTGGCGGGCTCGAAAGTCAACCCCGCCAGGTGCTCGGCCATCACGAAGCTGGCCATGGTTTCCAGCATCGGTACCTCCACCGCTTGCCCGCTACCGTGGCGCTCGCGGTGCAGCAGCGCGGCCATCACCGCGTTGGCCAGCGCCATCCCGGTGGTCTTGTCGGCAATCAGGCTGGGCACGTACTCGGGCCGGTTGCCAGCGGCGGAGCCCAGCGACACCAGCCCGCAAGCGGCCTGGATGATGTCGTCGAAGGCCGGTTTGTTGCGGTGCGGGCCGTCCTGGCCGAAGCCGGTGGCCACGCAGTAGACGATGCGCGGGTTCAACGCCGCCACTGCAACATAGCCGAAGCCCAGCCGCTCGATGGCGGCCACTCGCATATTGTGGATCAGCACGTCGGCGCCGGCGATCAGGCGGCGCAGCGCCGCCGCGCCCGCGGGCGTCTTTAGGTCCAGCACCACCGAGCGCTTGTTGCGGTTGAGCGCCAAGTAGATTGAACTCATGCCGGCGTTGCGCGATACGCCATTGGCGCGCATGAGGTCACCTTCCGGTCCTTCGATCTTGATGACGTCCGCGCCCAGGTCGGCCAGAGATTGCGTGGCCAGCGGGCCCAGCACCACCGACGTCAGGTCGAGTATGCGAATGCCCTCGAGCGGACCGGCGCAGACGGAATTCTGCTGTTGCATACGGACCCCTCAGCGGCGCTGGAAGACTGGCGCGCGGCGCTCGGCCATTGCCGCCACGCCTTCGCGAAAATCCGCGGTGGCGAACTGCACACGCTGGATGGCAAGCTCACGCTGGTTAGCCTCCACAATGCGGTCGGCCAGGCCCAGGCGCAGCGTTTCGCGCGTGCTTTCGACGGCCAGCGGCGCCGAGGCCGCTATGTCGTGCGCGAGCGCCAGTGCGCGGGTAAGCACCTCGGCCTGCGCCACGAGTTCGTCGGCCAGACCGATGCGCATCGCTTCTTCGCCGTCGACACGCCTGCCCGTGTACAACAGCAGTGCGGCCTGCTGCTCGCCGATCAAGCGCGGTAGCGTCACGCTCATGCCAAAGCCGGGATGGAAGCCGAGCCGGTTGAAGCTGGCGCTGAAGCGTGCTTCGCGGCATGTGACGCGGAAATCCGCCACCAGCGCCAGGCCCAGCCCCGCTCCGATCGCCGCACCCTCCACCGCCGCCACAATGGGCTTGCGGTTACGGTACAGCTTCATGGCCTGTGCGTAGAAGGCCGATGGATCGCGCGAGACGCTGCCCTGGTCCGCACCGCTGAAATCGGCCCCGGCACAGAAGGCGCCCACGCCGGATGACAGCACCACGGCGCGGCAGCTGTCGTCCCCGTCGAGTTGGAGCAGCGCTTCGGCCAGCTGGCGCATGACATCGGCGTCGACAAAGTTATGGGGCGGGCGGGAGATCTCGATTTGCGCAACATGCTGGTCGCGTCTCAGGACAATTTCGGGGGTGGATGCCGAGGTCATGGCGAAGGGCTCCGGAAGGTGAGAAGGCACCCAGTATTCGCCGATGCGCGTTGCCGCGCCACACTACAATTTCGGAATTCGAAATTAAATTGCGGCACACCGAAGCTGGACTGGCGGGGCTGCCGACAACCACATGCCCGATACTCTCTCCCAGCCGGATTCCCGACCCAAATCGCCTTCGACCCGTGCGCTCACCCACAGTACTGGCCGCTTCACGCGCCAGACCGAAGGCAGCCAGTCGCTCGAACGTGGCCTGATGTTGCTGCGCGCGTTCCGCGTCGGCTCTTCCAGCCTGACCAATGCGGAGCTGGCTGCGCGCACCGGACTGCCGCGCCCCACCGTCAGCCGCCTCACACACTCGCTGGTGGACAGCGGCTTCCTGCGCTACGACTCCACCGAGCGCGCCTACCGGCTGGCGGCGGTGGTGGTAAGCCTGGCAGACGCCTTCCACCACGCCACCGCGGTGCCCGATATCGCGCTGCCGCTGATGCGCAAGATTGCCGAGGCGGAAAAAGTCAATGTCGGCCTGGCCGTGCCCGACCAGACCACCATGGTCTACCTGGCCGCAGTGCGCCACAGCCGCGACAGCGTATCGCGCACCCGGCGCGTGGCGCCCGGCACGCGGATTCCAATGGAACTGACCTCGATCGGCATGGCATGGCTGGCTGCGGCGCCGGCCGGCGTGCGTGACCATTGCCTCGCGCGGATCGCGGAAAAGGCCGGCGACGAATGGCCGGCCTTGCACAAGGAACTGTCGCGCGGCATTGCCCAGGCCCAGGCGCAAGGCTATTGCACCGCCAACTACCAGCCGGGTCACCTGACCGCCGTGGGCGCGGCGTTCCGCGGGCCGGACCACCAATGGTACGGACTCAATATCAGCTTCCCGCACAAGCCCAGCGACAAGCCGCGCGATGTGGCGCGCTATGCGCCGCTGCTGCTCGGTCTGATCGAGAAGATCAGCGTGTCATGCGGGGTGGAGGACGGCATGGAGTCCGCATGACGGCCGGCGGCTAGCGCGGGGCCGGCATGGCGCAGCGAGGTGCGAATCCGAACTGCGCGATGGTTTCCGGTTTGGCCTGCAGTTTGCCAAGCGGCAGATCGGGCGAGCCCGAACACAAGCGTCCCGCAAGGCACCCTTACAAACCGACGTGATGGACCCACCCGGCAGGGCCAGCGGCCTGGTTGCGCTGAATCTCCACCAGCCGCTCCCTTAGCACCTTGACGGTGTTGCCGGCCGTGCCGTTCCCGATCGCAAAGCGTGTCCGCGAAGACCGCACTTCGCCGATGGCCACCAGCGTCGCCGCCGTTCCGCAAACAAAGGCCTCGGCCAGGCGTCCGCTTTGGGCATCCGCCTCCCACTCGGGGTATGAATACCGGCGCTCTTCCACCGTCATGCCCATCTCCCTGGCCAGTTCGATCACCGAAGCCCGGGTGATGCCTGGAAGAATCGAGCCGCTAAGGGGCGGCGTGACCAGGGTGCCGTCGTCCATCACGAAGAAGATGTTCATGCCACCGAGTTCCTCCACCCAGCGGTGCTCGGCGGCATCCAGGAAGACCACCTGGTCGCATCCGTTCGCAGTGGCCTCGCTCTGCGCGACCAGGCTGCCGGCATAGTTGCCGCCGCACTTTGCCTCGCCGGTACCGCCGGGCGCGGCGCGCGTGTAGTTCTCGGAGACCCAGACGGAGACGGCCTTGTCGCCGCCCTTGAAGTACGGGCCCACAGGGCAGGCGATCACGCAGAAAATGAATTCGGAGGCGGGCTTGATGCCGAGGAACACCTCGTTCGCAAACATGAAGGGACGCAGGTAGAGGCTGCCCGAGCCGTGCGGCACCCAGTCCTGGTCGACCCGCACCAACTGCTCGATCGCTTCCAGGAAGAGGGATTCGGGCAACGCCGGCATGGCCATGCGCTTGGCCGACGCCTGGAAGCGGCGCGCATTCTCGAGCGGGCGGAACAGCGTTACTGCGCCATCCGCGCCGCGAAAGGCCTTCATGCCCTCGAAGATCTCCTGGCCATAGTGGAGCACCGAGCACGCCGGATCGATCGAGAACGGCTTGCGTGCGGTGACCTTGGCGTCCTGCCAACCCTGTCCTTCACGCCAGGTGATCGTCACCATATGGTCGGTAAAGACGCGGCCGAACGCGGGGTCGCGCATCAGTGCATCCCGGGTGGCCGCGTCGAGCGCGTTCGGGTTGGGTTCGAGGCTGAAAGTGGTTTGTTGCGTCATGAGCGCGAGTCTTCCTTCGCTGGCGTTGGGGATTGGCAGCAGGACGAACACTCCTGTCTGCCGCCGGCATGGCACGTGGCTTTGCGTGAAATCCGGGGCATCAATGATCGCATGCTGGCGCCCAGCTTGTCTTCAATGTCATTGCAAGCCCCCATCGTCAGGCACTCTGCGCCATCGCGGCACAGCTTGCTGAACTTTTCCGCAAGGATGCACTGCTGGTCGTAGGCGTGTTCTCCGGCAGGCCGGGCGCCTGTGTCCGTCGTCGCCAGCCTGGGGTATCGCTCGGTCTTTCGCTCGAAGATAGGGGTGAAGGCTTCGAAAGATGGCGTTGACGGGGTAATCGTACTTTCCGTGCAACATCTGGCGGTGAGGCAAGAATTACCCTTATAAATCAAAGTATTAATAAAGCATCAAGTTCACCAGATTGCATCCTTTCGATGCAAAATCTGGCGCCAGCCTTGCCAGCAAACGCAGCCCTAGAGCCCTCGAACAATGCAGAAAGGCGCGCCGCATGTTTGTGTGCGAACGATAGGTGCCGACCTCGCTCCTCTACAACGTCCAGTGGATGTCGCGCAAGTTCAAGGAACTGCAGGAGAAGGGACATCCCGTTGATGCCGAGGTGCTGAAGGTGCTTTCCCCTTACCGGCGCGAGCATATCAATCGGCTCGGGGACTATCTGCTGGACCTCCAGAGACGGGCTCCGCCACTCGACCCAACGATAGATTTTCTTGTCAAATCAGCCACTTAGTGGAGATGCGTCGGATTTTTTACGAATAGCGGCCAACCCTCAGGAGACGTCCAGGACCTCTTATGGTGAGTCAGTCTGCCGGCGCCTTCGTGGGGCCCGGCAGATGCGGCGTCGTTTCAACTACGGATGAATGCCAACAGGTCGGCGTTGAACCTGTCCTTGTGCGTGTCGGTGAGCCCATGCGGCGCACCGGGGTAGACGATCAGCTTCGCGTTCCTGACGAGCTTTGCCGATGCGCGTCCGGCGGCGTCGATC
>NZ_JBFTOX010000108.1:0-13541 GCF_056398185.1 Cupriavidus sp. 05L310 | reverse complement strand
ATAGCCATCCACGTCCTGCAGGCTGAGTCCTGCGTCCTCCAGCGCGCCCTTGGCGCACTCGGCGTGCAGTTGCGCGACGGTCTTGTCCGGTGCCTTGCGGGTCGGGTGCTCGTAGGCCCCGACGATATATGCCTTGCCTTTGATGCTCATGGGTCTCCCTGGTTGTTCGGGGTACTTTGTTGTCCTGCAATCGTCGAATCAATGAAACATCGAATCATCGAATCATCGAACCGGCGAAATGATTAAAACAGATGCCTCGCGTTCTTGCTTGTCGCGGCGTGCTTCGCGTTCAGGGCGCGCGCCCGTACTGTTCGCGCAAGTCGCGCTTGAGCACTTTACCGATAGCGTTGCGCGGCAGTTCGTCCGTCAACACCAGTGCGGCAAGCCGCTGCATTTTTTCGAGCCGCCCGTTGACCCAGTCCAGCAGTCCGGCTGTATCGGACGTGGCGCCCGGCTGCAGCACCACGAAGGCCACCGGCGTTTCGCCCCAGCGCTCCGAGGGCACGCCGACCACGGCCGCGTCGGCGATGTCCGCATGTTCCAGCAATACCGCCTCGATATCGCTCGGATAGATATTGAAGCCACCCGAGATGACCATGTCCTTCTTGCGGTCCATCAGGACGAGAAAGCCGTCGGCATCGAAGTAACCGACATCGCCCGTGCGGATGAAGCGCTTGCCGGCGGCATCGAACCACTCGGCCTCCGCGGTCTTCTCCGGATGATTGTGGTAGCCGGACATCATCGCGGGCGAGTGCCCGACGATCTCGCCCGGCGTGCCGGCCGGCGCATCGGCCGGCAACTCCCGGCCATCGTCGTCCAGCAGCCGCATATCCGTATCCGCGGAAGGGCGCCCGACCGTGTGCAATTTGTCCGGATGTTCATGCGCGCGCAGCTCGCACCGCCCGCCGCCCTCGGTCATGCCGTAGTACTCGATCAGCGCGCCGGGCCAGCGTGCCAGCACTTCAGCCTTCAGTGCGGCGGCGAAGGGCGCGCTGGTGCAAAACTTGTAGCGGAACGACGACAAGTCGGTGCGGGCGAAATCCGGGTGCGCCAGGATGCGCTGGTACTGCACCGGCACCAGCATGGTGTGGGTGACACGGTGCCTGGCCGCCAGTTCGAGATACTGGCCGGCGTCGAACTTGCGCATCAGCACCACGGTGCCGCCCAGCGACAAGGTGGGAAACAGGCTGACCAGCGTGGTGTTGGAGTACAGCGGGGTCGATAGCAGCGCCACGCTGTCGGGGCCGTAACCGCCCTGGGTGGCGCGCTGCACGTGCGACGAGCGCATGCCGAAGGGCTGGATGATGCCCTTGGGCACGCCGGTGGTGCCGGACGAGTAGATCAGGTTGAAGGGCCAGTCGGGCTGCACGTCGACGCTCGCCGGGCGCGCGTCCGGGGGTGCCAGCCACTCCGTGAAGGCCAGGCCCGCGCCGCTGTCGTCCAGCGCGATGCAAGGAATCCCGAGTTCGGCTTCCAGCCCTTGCAAGGCGCTGCGCGTGCCGGCGTCGATAAACAGCCGGCGCGCCCCCGAATCCTGCACCATGCCGCGCAGCGTCTCCGGGTTCAGGGCCGGGGACAGCGGCGCCACCGCCACGCCGGCGCGCAGGATGCCGAGGAAGGCGGCGACGTATTCGATCGAGGTTGCCGCGCAGATGGCCACGGCCCCCCGCGCCGGCACACCATCGCGCTGCAGCGCGGCGGCGACGCGGTCGGCGAGCCGGTTCAGGCCGGCGAAGTCAATGCTGCGCTGGTCCAGCACCACGGCCGGGTGCCGCGGCCGTAGCGCGGCTTGAGCGTCGACCAAGGCGGCGAGGGGGGTGAAGTCAGTGCTTGTCGGTGACATAGGGCTGCCGTTGCGGCTCTCGGGGTGTTCCTGCTTATCGCGTGGCTGGCATGCTGCCTTGTTCTCGTGCCAGGCTGGCGGGCGCAATGCCGGGCGGGCGATGGCTTGCCCGCCGCGCCCGTGGCGCCCGCTGCAGGTACGGAGTGTCGCGCCTTGCGCCGGCTTCGACAATTTGGCTTTTTGGAAGAGGGGCTTGCCGGGAATGGTTGGTGCGGTGCACAAACGGCGCGAAAATGGTGCGGAAACGGTGCGGAAACGGTGCGCAAGGGGGCGGCGCTGCCAAATCATGCTGTTTGCGGCGCCTGATTGTCGTCAAAATGCCTTGGCCACGGGGCGCGCCTTGCGATACAGGATGATGGTGGCCAGCAACCCGCACGCAGCGGCAAAGGACATCCAGTAACCCGGCGCGGCCTTGTCGCCGGTGGCCTCGATCAGGTAGGTCGACACTGCCGGCGTAAACCCGCCGAACACGGCCGTGGCCAGGCTGTAGGCCAGCGAGAAACCCGCCACCCGCACCTCGACCGGCATCACCTCGGTCAGCGCCACCACCATGGCGCCGTTGTACATGCCAAAGAGGAAGGAGAGCCACAGCAGCACCAGCAGCATGCGTTCGAAGCTGGGCGCGCCGGCCAGCCACGATAGCGCGGGATAGGCTGTGGCCAGGGCGATCGCCGAAATCGCCAGCAGGATAGGACGGCGGCCGATGCGGTCGGAGAGCGCGCCGCCAACAGGCAGCCAGAGAAAGTTGGAGATGCCCACGCACAGCGTCACTGCCAGGCTGTCGGCGGTGCTGAGCTTGAGCACCGTCTTGCCAAAGGTCGGGGTATAGACGGTGATCAGGTAAAACGTGGTGGTGGTCATTGCCACCAGCAGCATGCCGGCCAGCACCGTGCGCCAGTTGCGCAGCATGGAATCGAATACCTCGCGCGTGCTGGGATGGTGCCGCCGGGCGCGGAACTCCACGGTTTCCTGCAACGAACGGCGCAGCACGAAAAGGAAAGGCACGATCAGGCAGCCGACAAAGAACGGAATGCGCCAGCCCCAGGCACCCAGTTCCTCGGCGGTCAGCCAGCGGTTCAGGCCAAAGCCGAGCCCGGCCGCCACGATGATGGCAATCTGCTGGCTGGCCGACTGCCAAGCGGTATAGAAGCCCTTGTGGCCCGGCGTTGCCATTTCAGCCAGGTAGACCGAAACGCCGCCCAGTTCGGCGCCCGCGGAGAAGCCCTGCAACAGGCGGCCGGTGAGCACCAGCAGCGGCGCCAGCAGGCCGATGGTGGCATAGCCTGGCACGAGGGCGATCAGGATGGTGCCGCTTGCCATGAGCGACAGCGTCACGATCAGTCCCTTGCGGCGTCCCACCTTGTCGATATAGGCACCCAGCATGATGGCGCCCAGCGGGCGCATCAGGAACCCCGCGCCAAACACGGCGAAGGTCAGCATCAGCGAGGCGAACTCGCTATTGGCCGGAAAGAAAGCGTGGGAGATATAGGTGGCGTAGAAGCCGAACAGGAAGAAGTCGAACTGTTCGAGGAAGTTGCCGCTGGTGACGCGCAGCACCGCGCCCAGTCTGGAGGAGTCGGGTGCGGCCGTGCCGGCCATCTCCGCTTGCATCGCCAGTCTCCTTTGGCACGCTGTCCCGGCCATCCGCCGCCAGAGGCGGATGGCCGGCCAGTTGGCCGCGCTTGTGCTGGTCAATATATGCGCTGCAAGCGGCCATTGCCAGCCCGGCGCGTGCCAGCGCCAGTGCTTCGCCACGGCCGGTACGCCCGCTCACGCCCCGCGAAACACCGCCGGACGCTTTTCGACGAAGGCGCGGCTGCCTTCGCGCGCATCGAGCGAACCCGCGGCGATCATGAACTGCATGGCTTCCACCGCCAGGCCTTCGTCGATCGGCAGGTTGATGCCCCGCGTGACCGCGCGCAGCGAGGCGGTGACGGCAATCGATGAATGCCGCGCAATCCGGTCGGCCAGCCGCAGGCAGGCGGGCAGCAGGTCAGCGGCATCCACTACCTGATTGACCAGGCCGAACCGCAGCGCGGCGTCCGCGTCGATGGGCTCGCCTGTCAGGATCATTTCATTGGCGCGCTTGCGGCCCACATGGCGCGGCAGGCGCTGGGTGCCGCCGAAGGTGGGCGGGAAGCCCAGCTTGATCTCGGGTTTGGCAAAGGTAGCGTGCCCGGCCGCGATGGCCAGGCTGCAGGCTTCCACGGTCTCGCAACCGCCGCCGAAAGCCAGGCCGTTGACCGCCGCGATGACCGGCTTGGGGAAGGCTTCGATGCGCCGCGTCATGGCCTGTCCCCGCTGCAGGAAGCTGCGCAGCGCCTGTTCCGGCGAAGCCGCGATGTCCGGCGCGAAGCCTGCAATGTCGGCGCCCGCGCTGAAGGCGCGCGTACCGCTGCCGGTAAGGATGACACAACGCACGGCAGGGTCGGCCTCAAGAGCATCGAGCCTGTCCATCAGCGCGTCGATGAGCGGATAGCTCAGGGCGTTAAGCTTGCCGGGGCGGTTCAGTGTCAACAATGCATGCTGGCCGAGTTGTTCATATTGCACCAGCTCTTTCGCGTTGGCCATGTCGGTAATATCGGTCATGTTTGCATCCCGTGGTTGTCCTCATTGTCTTGACTTCCGTGCTGGTGCAGGCGAGGTGAAATGGTCAGGCGGTTCCGCGAACGGCGATGCGTGCCGGGCGGCCGCGAAAGCTGGAAACAAAGACCACCGCCTCCCGCCCGGCGCAAAAGCGATCGCCGCATGCCAGTATCGTGTCGCGCCCAGCCGCTTCCAGTGCGGCAGACTGCTGCGTGAGCCACACCATGCCCTCCGTGCAGATCAGGTAAGATCCCATTCCGAGCGGGATCCGCAGCGGGTCCGGGCCGAGGATCCAGTTGCCTTGCGTAGTGCTCACGATAGCCTCCTGGCGAGCGCGCCAATCTCTGGAGCGGTGCTTGCATTCTTGCCGGGAACCGCCAGGGCCGCCCGGAAGCTTTTTCATCAAGGGTATGCCTGGCCGTCATGTCAATCCTGAGCCGAGCCTCGACCAATGCGTTGCGCGCCATGTCGCTGGAAGCCCTGCGTGGCTTCGAATCCGCGGCGCGCCACCTGAGTTTCACCGCCGCCGCCGAAGAGCTTTGCATCACCCAATCGGCGGTCAGCAAACAGGTCAAGAGCCTGGAGGACGTGCTTGGCGCGGCGCTGTTCCTGCGCGGCGGCAAGGGCCTGAGCCTGACACCGGAAGGCCGCCAGCTGTTTGAGGCGGCGCGTTTGTCAATTGGCCAGCTGGGCGCCGCTATCGACCGCCTGCTTGCCGTCGACCGCATCTCCATCGCCGTCACCACCACGCCGTCGTTCGCCTCGCTCTGGCTGGTGCCCAAGCTGGCGCGATTCCAGGCGGCCGAGCCCGGCATCGACGTTCGCATCGATGCCTCGGAAGCGATGCTCAACCTCGAACGCGAAGGCATCGACCTCGCCATCCGGCTCAACGCGCATCCGCTTGGCCGGGACGATCCCCGCCCACTGCTGCAAGAGCGCCTGCTGCTGGTGGCCGCGCCGGCCGTGGCGGCACGCATTACGGAGGCGCGGCAGATCCTCGATACGCCTTTGCTGGTGTTCCATGACCCCGGCGCCCGCTTTGACTGGATGTCGTGGACACAGTGGTACCAGCGCCTGGGCCTGATGCGCTCGTCCAAGCAGGCGTGCCTGTATTTTTCGCAGTACGCGCATGTGCTGAATGCCGCCGCCCAGCAGGCGGGCATTGCGATAGGGCGTACGCCGATGGTGCTGCCGATGCTCAAGAGCGGGCAGTTGCAGGTGGTCCTGCCCGAGCATGTGGCAGAGGGCCCGACCTACCAGATTGTTGCGTCGAGCGTGGTGCGACCTGGGGTGGAGCGGTTTCGGGCCTGGCTTGAGATGGAGTTGGCGGGTGAAGTGATCGGGTGAGGGCGGATACGCGTGGCGGTAAAGGTGAGACAGCCGTTGGCGTAGCCGATTTTCGCAAGCGACGAAGCGCGCCGGTTTCCGAGGCGCGACTGGCGTCTTTCGAACGTGGATTGTTGAAGATCGGAAATTTCCGCAAATCCAATTAAGAATATTCGTATTACAGCCGGCGCCATTTCACAAAACCTGTCCGAATCGCAGCGCCCCAACTTGGCGGCGAGTGCAGGCGGATTGTGGATCAAGGCGTCAAGCCAGACTTCAGTGGGGTACTGGACGCCAACTTCGACGCCGATACCAACGAGACGCTGGTGATGCGCCTATCCCCGCCCCAATCCGGGGCTGCGGACGCGAGGGGCGTGAAAAGTCATGTCGATAATGGCGTCGCCATCTCACGTAGCTTGATTCACTTCCCCTTCCATCCGTGGGCACGGATGCGCCACCGGCAAAAAAGAGAACGCACCACGTGGTTAGGCAAGCCTCGCTATGAGGAATCTGGCCGAGGGTTGCCGCCAGCGCTGCGTTCGACGACGTAAATCAACAAGGAAAATCATGGGTCGTATCCGTCTTGCCGGGCTGTTCCTGGCGCTCAGTTTGCTGGCTGGTTGTGCTGTCGTGCAAAAGCCGATCCCCGCCTCCACGAAGCTCTTCGATGACCGGACGAGCACTGTGGCCGTGGCAGTGCAAAAGCTGCCGGAGCCCAACCACAGCATGGTCGGCGCGCAGGGGATTCTTGACTACGCGATCAACAAGGCCAACGCGCAGGCGATCGTGGAGCGTTTGCAGCGTCAGGATTTCTCCGTGGTGAAGGCGCTGCCGCAGGAATTCGCGAAGGGCCTGGAGTCGCGTCAGATCAAGGTCGTGCTGGTGCCTGAGCCGCTGGATATGGAGCAATTGAAGAAATTCACAGAAGGCTCCGGAGACGGCGTCGCCGAGATGGACTACCGGCCGCTGGCAAAACAATATGGTGCGGACCGGCTGCTGCTGGTGGCGCCGCGCTGGCTTGGCACGGCGCGCCAGTACTACGGCTTCATGCCGCTTGGCGCACCGGAGGGCTATGTTTCGCTCGTGGGCCAGCTGATCGATCTGCGCACCAACCGGCTGCAATGGTATGAGCCGGTACGGGTCCACACGCCCGTGACCGGCGAATGGGACGAGGCGCCGGAATATGCCAACCTGATGAAGTCGGTGGACGAGAGCACGCAAGCCGCTGTTTCCAGGCTGCGCGCGGCGTTCTTTATGGAGCAGGTGACGAAAGCAGCGGCTGCCGGTGTTTCGGCAGCCCCGGTAGTGCGATAAACACTGGCATATTGGCGCGCGCCCCCTGGCAGGCTGGCAGGGGGCGTCTTGCCGGATGAGCCGCGGTGCATCGCGGCTGGGTTGGCGGCTGTGATGCGCAATACGTCAAGCCAGACTTTGGTGGGGTGTCGTGCGCGCATTCATGGCCGTTATCCGACTTGGATTAAAAGAATGCAGAAGTGCAAGTCCAATAATCCCGATGATGCAATCTGTTGTCTATGTTGAATATTCTTCGATTTTGCGTTTTGCGTATCCAAAAAAATCTGATGATTTTGATATTTTTTTAAACTAACTATCCACGTTCCGAGTTTTCCTGCCTCTGCGCCACTCGATTCATCTGATGCATCGGTAAAGTGAACGTAATGGTGCTCTCCCGGGTTGCAAGCGATCGAATTATTAACCCCGAATAAAAGTGCTGAAATTGTCAGGAATTTTGCCGTGAACGACAATGTATCCTGCCACATTATCAGAATTCCTAATGCATAACGACGACTTCTTCCGAGTAAGCGCAATTTCATTCCATGGAAAGTAGTGGTCATCGTGAGTGTAACTGCGGATTTCCTTCCTCGACAGCCTAGCAGGATGCGCGGACATAGTCAGGCTCATTGTCCTTCGGCTGATAATTAATGAGGATGTAGAGGTCCGGGGATGTATGCAGGATGTGCCCGCACGGGAACAGGCGTTGCGGCTTGCACGTGTCTTCAAGATGCTCTCGCCCTATGGATTGGTTGTTGTGTGCATGTGCATGGCCACTTCTTTGCACCAAATTCCACAACCAGTCAATCAGACAAGTCCTAAGATCGAATTGTTAAATTTATCAAAATAAGACAAATCCGATATTCAGCGTTTCGCGATCCTGCTAGTGTTTCGCCCTGATCCAGTGCGGCGGACGCGAATCGCTGTTGGCACCATCCATTTGGTATTAGCGCCTCCAGCCTGACCACGGCCCTGTCCGCGCAGCCATTCAACGGGGCGCATGAAGTGCAGCAGGCAGGAAATTGGGCAAGACCATTCGTCGATCTTGGGAACACATCCGCACGTGGGCCTCGCTTGCGCTTGGCCGCTATCGCGGCTAGCACAATGTTTGCCACCACCTGGAGCCTGGCTGGCGGGGTCACGCCAGACGGCGGCACTGTCACAACTGCGGCGACCGGTGCCAATGGCCGTATCACCGTGGGCGTCGCACAGGCGGTGGGTGGCGTCTCCACCAATACCTATCGCGACTTCAACGTGCCCCGGGCCGGCGTGGATCTCGACAACAACGCGGCGCACGCCCGGACGATCCTTAATCAGGTAACCAGCACCAATCCTTCCATTCTGGAAGGGCCATTGAGCGTGCTGGGGCCGCGCGCCAATGTCATTCTGGCCAATCCCAACGGGATCAGCGTAAATGGCGCGTCGGTGCACAACATTGGCAATCTCGCGCTGACCACCGGGCAGGTATCGTTCAACGATTTCACGGCGGCCAACGGCCAGCTCCAGCGCAATGTGGTTCTCGACACCAGCGCGGGTGCGATCGAGATCGGCCCGGAAGGGCTGTCCGGCACCTTGCTCAACCTTGAACTGGTGGCCAAGCAGATCCGCATTGAGGGCAAGCTCGAGAATCTCTTCGACGACGCCAATGCCCGCATCCGGGCCGTGGCCGGAACCAGCCGGGCAGAGATCGATACCAGCGTTTCTCCCACGGACAATCTGAGCAAGTGGATCAGCTATTCCGCCCCCGCCCTGAATGCCGGACAAGGGATCGCGCTGGACATTACTGCGGCGGGCAGCCTTAGTGCCGGCCGTATCGAACTCCTGGTGACCGATCAGGGTGCCGGCGTTCGTCACGCCGGCGCTGCCTACGCTACGGCGGGTGACTTCATCGTGTCCGGCACGGGCGACTTGCAACTGGCGTCGGGCAGGATCGGGGCCAGGCAGGACGTGCTGGTCGGCAGCGGCGGCCTGACGGGTACCGGCAGCATCGATGCGGGCCGCAACCTGCAGGTCATCTCGGACCGCGTCAGCCTGACTGGCTCAGCCCTGAGCGCAGGCACCCGTTCGACGGGCGATCTTGTTATTGGCGCAACGGGCCAGGTACACAGCCAGCCGATCCAGCTGACGGACTCGACACTGAAGGCAACAGGCGGCATCGGCTTGTTCGATGCCGGCGCTGGCCTTTCGTTGAACGGCACGCAGGCGACCGCGGCGGGCAACCTGCTGGTCGCTGCGAGGCTACTTCAGACTACCCGGGCCGGCTCGCGCAGCGCGCTGGTTTCCCGAGGCGGCGTGGTCACGATCCAGGCCGATGCCGCCGCGCTTTCCGGCACCAATGTCGACGGCATGGCAGGCACTGGCATGCTGGCGCAGAGCCTGGTCTTGCAGGATGCTGTTGTGCGTTCCACCGGAGGCGGAATCAGGATCACCGCCGCGGCGGACTACGCCCAGCATGACAGCAGCCTGTTGGCGGCGACCGATATCCGCGTCCATGGCGGGACGGTCTTGCTGGATTCCGTTGCCACGCAATCCTCGGTGATCGCTACCGGGGGCGGGGTGGTCATGCAATCCGACGGCGATCTGCGCAATACATGCGCCCGGATCGAGGGCCGGACGCGCATGGCGGACGATACAGCTTCGGCCGGTGCCGTCACCATACGAGCGGGGGGCAGCATGTTCAACACGTCGACTCCGCAAATGCTCGGCATCGTCTTCGGCGTCGATGACGATGTCGTGGTGCAGGCCGGCGCCGATGTGATCAACCGCCACGCCCGCATGATTTCAAACGGCTACCTGAACGTGCGAGCCGCAGGTGATCTTGTCAACGACATCACCAAGCAGGCCGGCGCCAATGACGAACAGCGCGCCTTCTACGCCGCCTCCGGCAAGCGTTGGCTGGTGCTGTCCACGCAGACAGCGGGTTTCGATATCGACTATGGCCACGCGGACCAGCCGGGACAGCTTGCCTATCTGAAGGCGGACAAAGGCATGACGCTGTCCGGCAGGAACGTGATCAACCGGGGCGGGGAGTTCCAGGTCGACAGCGGCAACCTCGCCATCCGCGCCGCCGATACGTTCCGCACGGAGGGCGTGCCTACCGGCAGCGCGCACTATTCCCGTTCCTGCCTGATCGTCTGCCGCACCTCGGCATCGTCCACGACCACGGTGCTTGGCGGACTGCTGTCCGCCAGCGGCAATATCGATATCCACGCAGGAAAGGTGGCCGCGAACCTGGGCGGCCGCGTATGGGCGATGGGAGACCTGACGGTCACCGCGCCAGTAACCTATGCCACCGGCATCACGGGTTACACCGCGATCGCGCGCGACCGCGGCTTCAAGGCCTTCTTCGGCGATACGTGGGCACGGCTCTACGCGATGGACGTCGGCGGCAGCTGGATGGCCGCGGCCAGGACGCGTATCGTGGGCGACACCGTGACCGACGGCGGTAGCTTCGAAGGCGACGTGTCGCTCGCCGGCACCGCTACCGTGATCCGCCCCCGCCAGCGCGATCCCGTCGCCATCGAGAATCATCTCGGCCTCACTTCCTGGTTCTGGCGGTGATCGTGCACGGGTTCAAATCGTTCCCCCATGCCATCGCGGCAGCCGCGATGCTGCTCGCCTCCATGCCGGCACTAAGCCAGCTGTCACCGGGCCCGGTACCGGTACCCGTTCCGGAGGATCCCGCCCAGCGCCTGCTGCGCGAGCAACGCCAGCGGGATCTGGAGCGCGAGGCGACCCAGCCGCCGGCACAGATCGAGGTTCAGCCTTTGCTGCCGTCGGACGCCCCGGTCGAAGCGGTACCGGAATCCTCCACCACCTTTGTGATCCAGCGCATCCAGGTGCAGGGCAACACGGTCCTCCCTGATAGCGATGTCGGCGCCATCACGGCGCCGTTCCTGGGAAAGCCGCTCGGTACCAATCGGATCAACCTGCTATTGCGGCGTTTTACCGAGGCCTTCGTTGCCAAGGGCTACATCACCACCCGCGCCTACCTGGGGGAGCAGAACCTTGCCACTGGCGTACTGGTCGTGACGGTGGTGCCGGGCAAGCTCGAATCGATCCAGCTTAACGGGCGCGCCATCCGGCCCGCCAGTTCCAGCTTGTTCGACACGATGGGTGGGGGACTGGTCACAGATGCCGGCACTGCCTGGCAGTTCCCGGCGCCGGGTGACACCGTGCGGCTGCAGGATCTGGAGCAGGGCGTCGACCAGATCAACCGGCTGCGCCGCAATCGTGCCGAACTGCAGATCCTGCCCGGCCGGACACCGGGCAGTTCCGTCGTGGCACTGGCCAACCAGCCCGGCGACCGGTTCCGTTTCAATGCCGGGGTAGACAACTACGGCAGCCGTACAACAGGGATCTCGCGCACGCGGCTCGGGCTGGACGCCGACAATGCCCTGGGCTTCCAGGAGGCGTTTTCGGCCAGCTACATCGGCACGGCGGATACCAACGCCGCGGTGCTGTCCGCCGCGGTGCCGTTTGGCTACAACACCTTCAGCTATACCGGCTCGATCTCGGAGTACCAGAGCGTCATTGGCGACACGGCGCTGCTGTACGGCCGCAGCTTTGGCCACACCCTGGGCTGGAACCGCGTGCTCACCCGCGACAAGACCGGCCGGCAAGCCGTCGACCTGACGCTTGCCTACCGCAAGAGCGAGCGGGAGATCAACAACCTTCAACTGGATCCGCAACGCCTCACCGTACTGCGGGCGGCCTGGAGCGGCCTGCGCCGTTTCGCCGCCAATGGGCAGCCGGGCTACGTCACGGCCGAAGCAGGCGTGTCACGGGGTTTGCCTTCCATCAATGCAACCCGGGATCCGGCCGACATCCGCCCGGAAGAGGCACATGCGCAATTCACGAAGCTGGATGCCAACGCCACGCTGCAACTGCCATTGCCGCTTGTTTTCGATCGCGCTCAGCTGGCCTGGCGGGCGCAGCTCGTTGGCCAGTGGGCCAATGTCGCGCTGTTCGGCTCGGAGCAGATCTATGCGGGCGGCATGAGCACCGTGCGCGGCTTCCGGGAAGGTGTGATCGCGGGCGATCGGGGCGCCTACCTGCGCAACGAGCTGGCATGGGCCAATGCGCCCGCGCTGGCCGGCATGCGCATGGAGCCATATGTGTTTCTCGACGGCGGCCAGGCCCAGTACGTAGCGACGCGCCGCTGGCAGTCCGTCGCCGGGGCCGGCGCCGGACTGCGCGTGTCGGCCCAGTGGGCCAGGCAAACCTTTACCAGTGAACTGCTGCTGGGCGTGCCGCTCGCACAACCCGCCTACCTGGGGGCAAAGGCAACGCTCCTGCTCGCCACCTTTAACTGGACCTATTGATCTTCAAGGACCTTGTCATGCAAATACAACTCAGCCGTCTCCTTGTCACCACCGCGCTGGCGCTGGGCCTGCATGCCGCTCACGCGGCTTCGGTCAACGGGGTCGCCGTTACCGAAGAGCAGATCACGCGGGCGTTGCAGCTGATGGGTCTCCCCGATGCGCCGCAGGCACGCGACGTGGTCAAGCAGCAATTGATCGCCCGTGAACTGTTCCGCCAGGAAGCCGCCAGGGACAAGGGGCTGGAAGCGCGCCCCGACGTGCAGCAGGCCCTGCGCGAGGCCAGGAACAATATCCTGACCCAGGCCTGGCTCAAGGACCATATCAAGCCCGCGCCCGTCACCGACGAGCAGGTGAAGGCGCGCTACAACGCCATCGTGGCAAGCCTTGGCGACAAGGAATACAAGGGCCGCCTGATCGAGGTGACCGACGACGAAGCCGCCACCGCGGCCCTGGCGCGTATCAAGAGCGGCGAAGACTTCGCCAAGGTGGCCCAGGCAGTGAGCCTCGCGCCATCCAAGGGCAGCGGTGGCGCCATGGACTGGACCAGCTTCAAGACGCCGGCGCAGGAGGGACAGACCCAGAACCTGCCGTTGCCGCTGGCCCAGGCACTTTCCACATTGCCTGCCGGTGCGGTGAGCGCCGCGCCCATTACCTGGAACAACCGCCGCTTCCTCGTCAAGGTCGACGAGGTGCGGGCGACCCAGGTACCGGCCTACGAAGCGGTCAGGCCGGGCATCCAGCAAGCGCTGCAGGCCCAGGAACTGGAGCGCGCCACTGCCGCGCTGGTCACCCGGTTGCTATCGAAGGCCAGGATCACCCAGTAGGGCCAATCGCCGCCCACGATCGTCGGCGGTCCTGCCGCCACCCAGACGCATCAAGCATCAAGCATCAAGCAATAAGCCATAAGCAAAGCATCGTCAGGACTCACCATGTATCGCGACCGACCGGACACGCAGCCCGAGTGCAACCCGCAATATCCGCAAGCGGCAGACGCCGGCATGCCCGATGCCTCCATGGCGGATCGGGGGCGCCGCAGTGTGCCGGCACGCGCGGTCGCGGGCCTGCTTGCGCTGACCTTGTGGGTCGGGCCGATGCAGGTCACCCTGCAGCAGGCGCAGCAGGCAGCAGGCGTGCTGGCAGCCGGCGCGGTCGAGCTGGAGGCTCCGGCGATT
>NZ_JBFTOX010000107.1:0-14720 GCF_056398185.1 Cupriavidus sp. 05L310 | reverse complement strand
TCAGCGATGCCAAGATCGCGACCGCGCATTTCTTCGCGGAGCACATCCTGTCGCAGGCGTCGGCCTTGCGCGATGCCGTCGTGGCAGGCGCGGTGCCGGTCAATGCGTTGAGCGAAGCGCAGTTCTGAGATCGCCCGGTAGCAGGCAAATAAGAAAGGCGGCCCGGCGGGGCCGCCTTTTCTCATTTTCCCTGCACAGGGTGACCCGCCGCAAACCCGATGCAGCGCTGCAGCCTCCCGCGGGTAATGGCCTGCACATGGTCCAGGGCTTCCTCCAGCTCGCGCGCGGTGCTGCGGCCGGTGCGCTTCTCCAGTTCGAAGAAGATTCCGTCCCGCGTGTAATGCCGCACGCAGATGATGAAGGGAAAGCCATGCCGCACCTGATAAGCCTGGTTCATCGACTGCAGTTGCGCTTCCTCGCTTTCCGCCAGCCCATCCAGCCCCGCGCTCTTTTGCTCGGCGCTCGACGCCTCGGTCAGCGCGCCGGCGCGGATGGCACGCGCCGAGAGCGGCGGATGGCGGCACAGGAAAGCGGTCTGGGCCGCCTCGTCGCGGCGGCGGATCGCGGCCATCATCGCGTCGTGCAGCGCGGCAACCGTGGGGAAGGGGCGCGCCTCCCAGGCCGCTTCGGCCACTTCGGGAGAATGTTCGAACACGTCGCCCAGGGCACGCGTGAACGTGGCTTTGTCCATGGCATTGATGGCGTGGAGGTCGTGGTTCGCTTGCATGGGATGTCGTCGTCCGGTTCGGGGGTGAGATGAATCGATGCGCCGAGTATAGGGACGAAGGCGGTCCGGGCAGGAGGGGCTGGCTCCTATAACACGTATAGCAATTCCGGATGGGGCCGCGCCGCTAGGCCTGCCTGGGCATGTCGCGCAGGCGCCGGAGTTCCTCGGAGGCATCGGTCAGCAAGCCACGCAGCCACACGTGCGAGGCAGAGCGATGGCGCGACGGGTGCCACAACTGGTAGAACCGCATGAACGGGAACGAGATCGGGGAGCCGACGATGGCGAGCGGCAGGCTCGCCGCGTAGTAGTTGGCGAAATGCCGCGCGGTGGTCAGGATCAGGTCCGTGCCCGGGATCAGGTTGGGCGCCAGGCTGAAATACGGGCAACTGACCTTGCGGTCGCGGTGCAGCCGCAGCGTGCCCAGGCCGGTCTCCACCACGCCGCGCTGGCCGCGCGAATATGGCATCGGCACGATGTGCGGCGCCTGCAGATAGGCTTCGGCCGTCATCTTGCCCGCTTTCGCCAGCGGATTGTCGTCGGCGAGCACGCAGACGACTTCGTCTTCGAGCAGCACCGACAGATGCAGGTGCTCGGGCGGGCTGGGCCAGTTGCCGATCACGATATCCACGGTACCTTCCGCCAGGGCCTGTTCATAGTCATATTGCGGCCCGAGCGCCTGCGTCACCAGCCTGGCCCGCGGCGCCGATGCCCTGAACGCCTTCACCACGTGCGCGAAGAAGGTCGGAGCCAGGTAGTCCGGCATCGCCACCGTGAAGTTCTGTTCCGTGGTGGCGGGATCGAAGGCTTCCTCGTCGACCAGCAGCTTGTCCAGCGCGACCAGCGCGGCCTGGGCGCTGCGGGCCAGTTGCACCGCGCGCTCGGTCGGCACCATCACGTTCTTTTCCCGGTTCAGCAGCGGGTCGCCGAAGATTTCGCGCAGCCGTTTGAGCGCCGCGCTGATGGCGGGCTGGGACTGGTTGAGGCGGATCGCCGTGCGCGATACGCTTTGTTCCGCGATCAGCGTGCACAACACACGCAGCAGATAGGTGTCGAACGGGTCGTCTGCTCGGATCACTCCAACACTCCTTGTTCGGGACATGCCCGGCGGCCCGGATCGCCCGACAACTGGCGCCGCACACGATTGTCCGCCGACAAAACCGGGCTGACGCGGCGCGCTTCGCCGCTCCCTCCTTCTACCATCGATGCGCCGCCAGGCGCGATTCGGTCGAACCCGGACACTTGCCTGCGCCTCAGGCGTCTCATACGCCCCGGTTACCGACACGGATGCGACACCGGTCCGCCACGGATATCAACTCTGATATGCGCTCTATAGCAGGCCCCCGGTTAACTTTGCGCGGCGCGCTCATGTACTCTGCATCAAAGCAAATGCAGCCCGCATGTACGGGACTCAACCAAGGAGACACCATGTCTGCAACAGAGCAGATCGCCCCTCTTTACACCGCCAGCGCGGCCGGCACGGAGGACAGCGTCTATCGCAAGGTTTCATGGCGGCTGCTGCCGTTTCTCGGCGTGCTGTGGATTCTCGCCTGGCTCGATCGCGTCAACATCGGCTTCGCCAAGCTGCAGATGCTGGATGCCCTGCGCTTCAGCGAGGCGGTCTACGGCTTGGGCGCGGGGATTTTCTTCCTGGGCTACTTCCTGTTCGAAGTGCCGTCGAACATGCTGCTGCAAAAGATCGGCGCGAAGAAGACCGTGATGCGCATCACCATCGGCTGGGGCGTGATCTGCATGCTGCAGTCGCTGGTCACCACGCCCACGCAGTTCTATGTGCTGCGCTTCCTGCTCGGCGCCTTCGAGGCAGGCTTCTATCCGGGCGTGATCCTCTATCTCACTTACTGGTATCCGAGTGAGCGCCGCGCGCGGGCATTCGGCACCTTCATGTCGGCATCGGCGATCGCCGGCGTGCTGGGCGGCCCGATCGCGGGCTGGATCATGACGTCGATGGCCGGGGTCAACGGCATGCATGGATGGCAATGGCTGTTCGTGCTCGAAGGCATTCCCTCGGTGCTGGCCGGCGTGGTGGCCTTTTTCTACATGACTGACAGGCCGGAGCAGGCCGGCTGGCTCAACACGGAAGAAAAGCGCGTGATCCGCGAAGGGCTGGAGCGCGACAACCTGGCGCTGGGCGAGCGCGGCACCGACTGGCGCACGCTGTTCCGCAATCCCAAGGTCTGGCTGCTGATCGCCATCTTCTTCTGCCTGCTGTGCGCGAACTCGACCCTGACGTTCTGGATTCCCACCATCATCAAGGACGTGGGCTTTACGACACCGGTCGCCATCGGCTGGATCGCCGCGCTGGCCTACCTGTGCGGCGCCGTTGGCATGATCGCCAACGGCGCGCATTCGGACCGCAGGAAGGAGGTGCGGTGGCACTTCAGCGCACCCGCCATCTGCGGCGCCCTGGCCATGGGCACGCTGGCGCTGTTGATGGACTTTGGCAGCCTTTCGCCGGTCTTTGCGCTGCTGGCCATGACCATCGCGCTGGCCGGGACCATGAGCGCCATCCCCGTGTTCTGGCAACTGCCCAACCGCTTCCTGGCCGGTGGCGCGGCGGCGGTGGGCGTGGCGCTGATCAACTCGGTGTCCAATCTCGCGGGCTTCGGCGCGCCCTACCTGATGGGCCTGGTGAAGAACGCCACGGGACGCATTGCACCGGGGCTTTACCTGGTGGCCGCCATCGAACTGCTGGCAGCCATCCTTGTGCTCATCGGGATCGCAGCCACCGTCAACACCATGAAGTCCAGGAAGACCCAGGAGGCCTGAGATGAAAGACCATCGCATCGATTCCAACGCGCTTGCCGAACACGTCGATCAGCCCCGCAGGCAGTTCGCCATCGGCAGCGCCTTGTTCGGCAGCGGCATGCTGCTGGCTGCAAGCGGCCTGGCGGCAACGCCGCAGGCACCCGCGGGCACGCCGGCCCCGGCGCAGGACGCAGGCCCGATCGTGCTGCATGGCGTGAGCCCGCGGCTGACCATCCATACGCTCGACACTTACCATGGCGTGCCCGCCACCGGCTTGCGCGTGGACTTCTCCGTGCTGAAGGACGGCAAGCCCACGCTGCTGCGCTCGCTGACGATCAACGCAAACGGCCGCGTGGACGAGCCCCTGCTGATCGACGACAGCTACCGCGCCGGCAGCTACGAACTCCTGCTGCACGTGGACGACTACTTTGCAATGCGCCAGGCGAAGCTGCCGCGGCCGGGTTTCCTGTCCAAGGTACCGATCCGCTTCCAGGTCGCGGATACGCGCGAGCGCATCCACCTGCCGGTGCAGTTCGGGCCGTGGAGCTATACCTACTACCGCGGCAGCTGAAGACAACGGCCCGGGACAACGGCACGAACACTCTCACTGACTCTCTCAACTACGGAGCAAGCAGATGGCAGGCATCAGCACACACGTACTCGATCTCGCCAGCGGCCGGCCCATCGCGGGCATGCAGATCGACCTCTTCGACCTGGGCACGTCGCCGCCCACGCTGCTCAACAGCACGCGCAGCAACGCCGACGGGCGCACGGACGCGCCCATGCTGCCGGCGCCGCAGGCGCGCGCCGGCGAGTTTGAGCTGCGCTTCCAGGTCGGCGCGCATTTCAAGGCGGCCAGCGCCTTTGCCGACGTGATCCCGGTGCGGTTCTCGGTAGCCGACCCCAAGCAGCACTACCACGTGCCACTGCTGTGCTCGCCGTGGTGCTTTTCCACCTACCGCGGCAGTTGAAACAACCTGAAATCTTTCCCCGGAGTCCACGCATGACACAAGCAGAACAACACCTCATCGAATCGATCCGCCTGGCCATGGGCAATGTCCGGGAGCGCAACACCTGGCCCTTCGGCGCGGTGGTGGTCAGGAACGGCGAGGTCATTGCAAAGGCGGTCAACGAAGTGGATGCCACCTGCGACCCGACCGCCCACGCCGAGATGCAGGCCGTGCGCGCGGCCGGCGCCGCGCTGGGCAAGCCGGATCTCACCGGCTGCACGGTGTACGCCAGCGGCTATCCCTGCCCGATGTGCCTGACCGCGATGTACCTGGCGGGCGTCGGCAAGGTCTACTACGCCTACTCCAATGAAGCCGGCGCGCCGTACGACCTGTCGGCCGAGCGCGGCTACATTGAACTGGCAAAGCCGGTGGCGGAGCGGGAAATGGCGCTGGAGTGCATCCCAGTTCGCGATGAAGGCGAGGACCTGTATGAGGCCTGGCGCAAGCGCCAGGCCGTCTGACCCGCGGGCAGGATCCGGGGTGCATCAGGAGAACCGCGTGATTGCGTCGCTTAGTTATGGGTTTTGAGCAACAGGCATGGTCCGGGTGTGGCGCGTCGTTCCCGGCGGGCGCCCACCCTTAATAGATCAATACGTCTCCAGATGCAACCGCCCATCCTTCTTCAACGCGGCGCCGACGGTGTCCCACGACAACCCCGCCTGTTCCGCCACATCCTTCAACGCCAGCACAACCCCCTCCTCCATGCTCTTCAGCCCGCAAACATAAAAGCAGGTGTTCGGATCAGCAAGCAAGGGCCCCAGGTCGGCGGCGCGTTCGCGCATCACGTCCTGCACATAGCGCTTGGGTTGACCCGGTGTACGCGAGAAGGCGAAGTTGGTGTCGATGAAGTCCTTGGGCAGGCTCTGCAGCGGTCCGAAGTACGGCAACTCCTCCTGCGTGCGCGCACCGAAAAACAGCATCAGCTTGCCCCCCTCGAACTTCCCGGACTTGCGCAACCGCCTGCGCCATTCGGTCATGGCCCGCATAGGCGCGCTGCCGGTACCCGTGCAAATCATCACGATATTCGAGCGCGGATGATTCGGCATCAGGAAGCTCGCGCCAAACGGCCCGATCACCTCCACCTTGTCCCCCACCTTCAGATCGCACATATAGTTTGACGCCACCCCGCGCACCGGATTGCCCTGGTGGTCCTCCAGCACCCGCTTGATGGTCAGCGAGATATTGTTATATCCCGGGCGCTCGCCATTGCGCGGACTGGCAAGCGAATACTGCCGCGCATGGTGCGGCCGGCCGCTGGCATCCACACCAGGCGGCACGATGCCGATCGACTGGCCTTCCAGCACCGGGAAAGGCGAAGTGCCGAAGTCCAGCACAATGTGGTGCGTATCGTACTCGCGGCCGACTTCGGTCACGCGTGCATTGCCGGTGACGGTAGCGGTGATCGAGCGGGACGCGGCCTTGGCGCCGTAGAGATTGGTATAGGCGTGCGCGGCCGACCACGGCGGCACGGTGGCGCCAGACTGCGCGCTGTTGAATACGTCGTCGCCGGTGACGGCGGCAGGCAGCGTCACCGCCGCGGATTCAAGGACCGGCTCGGCATCCGCCGCCACGCCTTCGGCAGCCAGTTGCTCGGCTGACATCTCGTCAGGCAGCGTCTCCCAGCCAAGTTGCTCCGTGATGCTGTAGGCCTTGACGCGCGGCATGGTGCGCCAGTTGTCGATCGATCCGGTCGGGCACGGCGAGATGCAGGCCATGCAGGAGTTGCACTTGTCGGCATCGACCACGTAGTTGCGGGAATCGTGGGTGATGGCCGAGACCGGGCAGGTAGCCTCGCAGGTATTGCAGCGAATGCAGATCTCGGGGTCGATCAGGTGCTGCCTGATGACCTGGATGTCGGACATGTCCATGGCAATCTCCGGGGGTGAAGCGGCCCCTGTGGCCGGGGCCTTCGGGCGTGGGGTCCAGCAGTCCCCCGCCCTTGTCGCTTGTCGCTTGTCGCTTGTCGCTTGTCTCTTTTCTCTTGTGCCGCTCAGTTGAAGCGCACGTACTCGAAATCCACCGGCTGGCGGTTGATGCCCATCACCGGCGGCGCGATCCAGCCGGCGAACTTGCCCGGCTCGACCACGCGGCCCATCAGGCTGGCCACGAAGGCGCGGTCGGTCTCGCTCGGCAGCCATTGGTCGACGTTCGCCTTCCATTCGGCGTCCGAGATCACCCGGCCTTCCGGCGCGATCTTCACGCCGGAAAGCGCGCCGATATTGCGGTGGAACGCCTTGTGCGGCACCTTCAGGCGGAACGGGATGCCGGCCTTGTCGATGACCCGGTTCCAGCGCTCCACACCGGCAACGCTATCCTTGATGTAGTCGTCGCGCAATACCTCGTTGAGCGCGTTGAGCATCGGCACTTCCTTCTCGACAAGCTGGCCGCCCACCGCCTGCAGGACCTTGTAGGTCTGGCCCTTGAGCACGTGATCGTCGGTGCGCTTGCCTTCCTCGTAGCGGCCCTTGAGGCCGGTGCTGTAGAAGGTGGCGGCGTTGCTTGACTCATCCGCGCCGAACAGGTCGATGGTCACGCTGTAGTGGAAGTTCAGGTAGCGCTGGATGGTGGGCAGGTCGATCACGCCGGCGGCGCGCAGCCTGGCGGGATCGTCGGTCTTCAGTTCGTTCATCACCTGGCAAGTGCGCTGGATCACGCGCGAGATGCCGCTCTCGCCGACGAACATGTGATGCGCTTCCTCGGTCAGCATGAACTTGGTGGTGCGGGCGAGCGGATCGAAAGCGCTTTCGGCCAGTGCGCACAACTGGAACTTGCCGTCGCGGTCGGTGAAGTAGGTGAACATGAAGAACGACAGCCAGTCCGGGGTCTCTTCATTGAACGCCTGCAGGATGCGCGGATTGTCCTGCTGGCCGCTGCGGCGCTCCAGCAGCGCTTCGCCCTCTTCGCGGCCGTCGCGGCCGAAGTATTTGTGCAGCAGGTAGACCATCGCCCACAGGTGGCGGCCTTCCTCCACGTTGACCTGGAACAGGTTGCGCAGGTCGTACATGCTCGGCGCGGTCAGGCCGAGGTGGCGCTGCTGCTCCACCGACGCGGGTTCGGTATCGCCCTGGGTCACGATGATGCGGCGCAGGTTGGCGCGGTATTCACCGGGCACGTCCTGCCAGGCATCCTCGCCCTTGTGGTCGCCGAAATGGATCTTGCGGTCGGCTTCGGCCGGGTTCAGGAAAATGCCCCAGCGATAGTCCGGCATCTTCACATGGCCGAAGTGCGCCCAGCCCTGCGGATCGACGCTGATGGCGGTGCGCAGGTAG
The DNA here is from genome assembly GCF_056398185.1 of Cupriavidus sp. 05L310. Taxonomy (NCBI): domain Bacteria; kingdom Pseudomonadati; phylum Pseudomonadota; class Betaproteobacteria; order Burkholderiales; family Burkholderiaceae; genus Cupriavidus; species Cupriavidus sp. 05L310. Next base: position 6,951 of record NZ_JBFTOX010000107.1, on the reverse strand, counting down.
ATGTCGAAGTTCTGCGAGCCATCCGGCCCCATGTCGTTCCACCAGCTCAGGTAATTGGGCTGCCATTGCTCGAGCGCGCGCTGCAGCGTGCGGTCTTCGCTGAGGTTGACGTTGTTGGGGATCTTGTCGCTGTAGTTGATGCTGGACATCATGGTCTCCGAAGCTGGCTGTGCATGTGGTGGCGCGTGTTCGATTTCAGGTGCGGCGCCCCACCCGGACATGCGCCGCACGACGATGCTTTAACTAAAGAACAACGTCAGACGCGATTCCAGTCGAACGCGGCCTTGTCGCCCTTGCCGTAGACCTTGAGCGCGCCCTTCTCGCCGACGGCGTTGGGACGCTGGAAGATCCAGTTCTGCCAGGCGGTAAGCCGCCCGAAGATGCGGGTGAACATGTTCTCCTGGCCGTTGAAGCGCAGGTTGGCTTCCATGCCAGTCAGCGCATCGGGGGACATGGACGCGCGCTCTTCCAGCGCAATGCGCACTTCGTCGGTCCAGTCGATATCGTCCGGGTTGGCGGTGACGAGGCCGACCGCGAACGCAGCGTCGGCGTCGAGCGGCTGGCCGGCCCTGGCGCGCACCGCATCCAGCGCCGGTTGTTCGTCGTAGAAGCGGCGGCCCAGGCGGCTCTGACCGGTCACCATCGGGTACAAGCCGAAATTGGTCTCGGCCACGGTGATCTTCGGGGCGCGCGCTTCGTCGTCCGGCAGCGCCAGGTGGTAGCTGCGGTCGCAAGCCAGCGCCAGTTCGAGGAACGTGCCGGCAAAGCAGGAGCCCGGCTCGATCAGCGCGAACAGGCTGCGCGATGACACATCCAGCCGCGAGAAGGTACGGCGCAGCAGACCGATGGTTTCGCGCACCAGCCAGTGATCCTTGTTGGCAAGCAGCGTGGCGTCCATGGCCAGCACGTTGGCGGCATCGCCTTCGGTCTTGATCAGCCAGGTGCCGATGTCGAGCTCGTTGGTGCGCATCGACAGGATGGCGTCTTCCAGTTCGCGCGCCAGTTGCAGCGGATACCAGGCGGCGCCGGCTTCGGCGATGGCGCTGACGCTTTGCGGTTGCGGGCCCGACGGCGCCTTGACGGTGAAGCTGGCCTTGCGTCCGGCGCGGTCGATCTCCACGGTGACGTGCGTGTAGCGCAAGGCATCGTCTTCCAGCGTGCGCGCAACCGGCGTCAGCGCCACGCCGCTCGCACCGGCCGGACGGTCGCTCTGCGCGGCCAGGGCCAGCGCGCGTTCCTGCACTTTCTGCGCGAACACGGCGGGCTTGGCGATGTCGTCCACCAGGCGCCAGTCCTTGGCGCGTTGGCCGCGCACGCCTTCGGTGGTGGTGCAGAAGATATCGGCGAGGTCGTGGCGCACGTGGCGCTTGTCAGTCACGCGGGTCAGGCCGCCGGTGCCGGGCAGCACGCCCAGCAGCGGCACTTCGGGCAGGCTCACGGCGGAGGAGCGGTCATCGACGAGGATGATCTCGTCGCAGGCCAGCGCCAGTTCATAGCCGCCGCCCGCGCAGGCGCCGTTGACCGCGGCGAGGAACTTCAGGCCGCTGTGCTTCGACGAATCCTCCAGCCCGTTGCGCGTTTCGTTGGTGAACTTGCAGAAGTTCACCTTCCAGGCATGGCTGCTGACGCCCAGCATGAAGATGTTGGCGCCGGAGCAGAACACCTTGTCCTTGCCGCTGGTGAGCACCACGGTACGCACCTCGGGATGCTCGAAGCGGATGCGGTTGACCGCATCGTTGAGTTCGATGTCGACGCCGAGATCGTAGCTGTTGAGCTTGAGCTTGTAGCCGGGGCGCAGGCCAGCGTTCTCGTCAATGTCCACCGCCAGCGTCGCAACGGGACCGTCGAACGTCAGCTTGAGGTGCTTGTATTGGGACGGGTCGGTCTGGTAGTCGACGCGGGGGGCGGTAGTCATGAGTGTCTCCTCAGCGATGAAGCACAATAGTGCATGGGTCGTGATTCAGTGAAAGAACTATAGTTCATGTGCTGAAAAACAGTCAAGCAATATTGTGCATCTTTCGGAGGAGAGGCTCAGACGGGCAGTTGCAAGGCGTAACGCACGCGCTCCCGGAGCGCGAGGAAGGTGGATTCGAGCGGTTCCGCGCTGGTGTCGACCGTGAAATCCGCCTTGGAATAGAAGGCAGCGCGGCCAGCCAGGATGTGCCGCAGGTCTTCCATCGCCTCCTTGCTGGCCGCCATCGGGCGGAAGTCCCCCTGGGCGCGCACGCGGTTCATGTGATCTTCCGGGCTGGCCTGCAGCCACACCGTGGTGCAGTGGGCCAGCAGCAGGTTGAAGGTCGCCGGGTCCGACACCAGCCCGCCCGGCGTGGCGATCACTGCCTCCGGATAGATCTGGATGGCTTCCTCCAGGGCGCGCCGCTCGTAGCGGCGGTAGGCGTTCATGCCATAGAGGCCCTGGATTTCCGAGATGCTGCAGCCGGCAAACTTCTCAATTTCGCGGCTCAGCTCGACAAAGGGGAAGCCAAGATCCTCGGCCAGCATGCCGCCAAGCGTGGATTTGCCGGCGCCGCGCAGCCCGATCAGCGCCACGCGCGGGCTGCGCGCGGCATTGCCGCCGCCGGTGCCCAGCATCTCGCCCACGGCGATGCGCACGCGCCGCAGCGTGCCTTCGTCGCGGTGTTCGAGCAGTTCCCTGATCAGCAGCCATTCCGGCGAAGAGGTCGACACGTCGCCCAGCAACTCCGCCAGCGAGCAATGCAGCGCCGAGGCGATCTGCAGCAGTACCAGGATGGATGCGTTGCCGCTGCCGTACTCCAGGTTGGCGAGATGCCGCTCCGAGACGCCGGCCGCCAGCGCCGTGGCCTTGCGCGTCAAACCCCGCCGCGCGCGCAGCTCGCGCACGCGCTCGCCCAGCACGACGAGAAAGGCATTTTTCTCATGGGAGCCGGCTTCGGTGCTGGCGCCGTTGCCGTGCGCGGCATCGGCATCCCTGTCGTCTTTGGCATCGCGGGCATCCCGCGTTAACCCGGCTTCATGCAATATAGTGCTTGACATGGTTTGGTGACGGCTCTATGTTTCACTCATGCACAATAATGCATGAAACGCGGGTATGCAACCTGGCTAAGTCTAACGGAGCGTCTTTCATGTCCCCCACCGAATTCCGCGAGCAGATCGCGCGGCTCACGGCCCGCATTGCCGGCCGCCCTCTCGATGCCTCCCTGGATGCCTGGCTCAATGCCGAACACGGCGTCGGCAGCCCTACCTATAGCGCACTGAAGAACGCCTGCGAGACCGGCGTGGCCGAGGGCTGGCTGTGCGACCGCGAGGGCGGCGGCATCCGCTATGGCCGCATCTTCAAGCCGGCCGCCGACCTGCATGGCTTTTCGGTCGACGTGGTCGATATGCAGGACATCGCCGGCCCGCATCACACCCATCCCAATGGCGAGATCGACCTGATCGTGCCGGTCGATGCCGGCGCCGAGTTCGACGGCCGCCCCGCCGGCTGGCTGGTCTGCCCGCCGGGCAGCGCGCACCGGCCCACCGTCACCCGTGGGCGCGCGCTCGTCCTTTACCTGCTGCCCGAAGGCCGCATCGACTTCACCCGCTGAGAACCGCCCCATGACCGAATTGCTTTCCAACTATCTTGGCGGCCGCTGGCAGGCCGGCTCCGGCAACGGTACGACGCTGTCCGACCCCGTCCTCGGCGATGCCCTGGTGCGCGTCGATGCCACCGGGCTCGACCTCGCGGCGGGCTTTGCCTTTGCGCGGGAGCAAGGCGGTGCCGCATTGCGCGCCATGACCTATCGCGAGCGCGCCGCCATGCTGGCCGCCGCGCAGAAGATCCTGCAAGCCAACCGAGATGCGTATTACGAGATCGCCACCGCCAACAGCGGCACCGTGCACAACGATTCCGCGGTGGATATCGATGGCGGCATCTTTACCCTCGGCACCTATGCGAAGCTCGGCGAGTCGCTGGGCGACCGCCGCTACCTGATCGACGGCGATGCCGCGCGCCTCGGCAAGGATCCGCTCTTCCAGTCGCAACATGTGCTGGCACCCACGCGCGGCGTGGCGCTCTTCATCAATGCCTTCAATTTCCCAGGCTGGGGGTTGTGGGAGAAGGCCGCGCCGGCGCTGCTGTCGGGCGTGCCCGTGATCGTGAAGCCGGCGACGGCCACCGCGTGGCTGACCCAGCGCATGGTGAAAGATGTGGTCGAGGCGGGCGTGTTGCCGCCCGGCGCGCTCTCCGTGGTGTGCGGCAGCGCGGCCGGACTGCTCGACCAGTTGCAGCCATTCGACGTCGTCTCCTTCACCGGCTCGGCCGAGACTGCCGCGCTGATCCGCTCGCATGCCGCGGTGACGCAACGCTCGGTACGCGTCAATATCGAGGCCGACAGCGTCAACTCGGCCCTGCTGCTGCCTGGCGAGGCCGCAGGCAGCGAAGCACTGGACCTGCTCGCCAAGGAAGCCGCGCGGGAAATGACCGTCAAGTCCGGGCAGAAATGCACGGCCATCCGCCGCATCTTCGTGCCCGAGGCCTTGTATGGCGCTGCCGCCGAAGCCATCGGGGCACGCCTGCGCAAGACCACGGTCGGGAATCCCCGCAACGAGTCGGTGCGCATGGGCGCCCTGGTCAGCCGGACGCAACTCGCGTCCGTGCGCGAAGGGCTCGGCTATCTGCAGGCGCAAACCGAAGTGCTGCACGACGGCGCCACGCATGCGCTGGTCGATGCCGACCCGGCCGTGGCCTGCTGCATCGGCCCCACGCTGCTGGGCGCGCGCGATGCGGACGCCGCCGGTCGCGTCCACGACACCGAGGTGTTTGGCCCCGTGGCCACGCTGCTGCCCTACCGCGACGGCGCCCATGCGCTGGCCCTGGTGCGCCGGGGCCAGGGATCGCTGGTGGCGTCGCTGTATGGCAGCGATCCCGCAGCGCTGGCCGCCATCGCCGTCGAACTTGCCGACAGCCACGGACGCGTCCACGTGATCTCCCCCGAGGTGGCCCAGTTGCACACCGGCCACGGCAACGTCATGCCGCAGTCGCTGCATGGCGGCCCCGGCCGCGCCGGCGGTGGCGAAGAGCTGGGCGGGTTGCGCGCGCTGAACTTCTATCACCGGCGCAGCGCCGTACAGGCCGGCACCCATGTGCTGGAACGCCTGTAGGCGCGCGCCGCCGGCGAAATCAATACACCACCGATACGGGGAGACACGCATGACAGCCGAACCACAGGTCCAGCCGCCCGGGACGCCGTTCAACTTCGCCCAGCACCTGATCGCGTGCAATGCGCAGCGGCCTGGCAAGGTTGCCTATATCGACGACCATGGCCACATGCGCTATGGCGAACTGGCCGACCGCATCCGCCGGCTCGCTGCCGCGCTGCAGGCTTGCGGCATCCACCGCGAAGAGCGCGTGCTGTTGCTGATGCACGATTGCAATGACTGGCCGGTGTGCTTCCTCGGCGCGATATACGCGGGCATCGTGCCGGTGGCGGTCAACACCCTGCTCACCGCCGATGACTACGCCTATATGCTGCAGCACAGCCGCGCGCAGGCGGTGCTGGTTTCGGGCGCGCTGCTGCCCGTGCTGCAGGAAGCCATCGCCCAGGGCGGCCATGAGATCGGGCGCGTGATCGTCTCCCGGCCCACCGGGCCGCTTGCGCACGGCATGATCGCGCTCGATGCGCTGATCGATGGCCACGCGCCGCTACCGGCGCCGGCTGGTACCGGCCCCGACGATCCCGGCTTCTGGCTCTATTCGTCGGGCTCCACCGGGCGTCCCAAAGGCGTGCTGCACAGCCAGGGCAATCCGTACTGGACCGCCGAGCTTTACGCGAAGCCCATCCTCTCATTGTGCGAGAGCGATATCTGCTTCTCGGCGGCCAAGCTCTACTTCGCCTACGGGCTCGGCAACGGCCTCAGCTTCCCGCTCAGCGTGGGCGCTACCGTTGTGCTGATGGCCGAACGGCCGACGCCGGACGCCACCTTCAAGCGCTGGCTGGAAAACCAGCCGACCGTGTTCTTCGGCGCGCCCACCGGCTACGCGGGCATGCTCGCCGCGCCCGGGCTGCCGCAGCGGGAACAGGTCTCGCTGCGCCTGTGCTCATCCGCCGGCGAGGCCTTGCCGGCCGACATTGGCGAGCGTTTCACCGCGCGCTTCGGCTGCGAGATCATCGACGGCATCGGCTCGACGGAAATGCTGCATATCTTCCTGTCCAACCGTCCGGGACAGGTACGCTACGGCACCACCGGCTGGCCGGTACCCGGCTATGTGGTCGAACTGCGCGACGAAGACGGCCGGCCGGTGCCCGACGGCGACGTCGGCGACCTCTATATCCAGGGCCCGAGCGCGGCGCTGATGTACTGGGGCAACCGCGAGAAATCGCGCGAGACCTTCCGCGGCGGCTGGACCAAGAGCGGCGACAAATACGTACGCAACGCCGACGGCAGCTACAGCTACGCTGGCCGCAGCGACGACATGCTCAAAGTCAGCGGCATCTATGTATCCCCCTTCGAAGTGGAAGCCACGCTGATGGTGCACCCCTCGGTGCTCGAAGCCGCCGTGATCGGCGTCCCCGACGAAGCGGGCCTCACCAAGACCAAAGCCTTCGTGGTGCTCAAACCCGGCGCGCAGGTGAGCGAGACGGAGCTGAAAGCCTTCGTCAAGGAACGGCTGGCGCCATACAAATACCCTCGCATCATCGAGTTCATGGACGCGCTGCCGAAGACAGCCACGGGGAAGATACAGCGGTTCAGGCTGCGGGAGATGGAAAGCGCGCCAGCGTGAGAAACAAAGCGGGAGAGGGAGCCAACCGGCGCAAAGAATAAGAGCGATGCGAAGCGAGCCCCCCAAGCGATGCGAAGCGAGCCGTCAAGGTGTACCAGGCCGTATGGGGCGCCTCGTCGGCAGGCAAAAAGAGCGGAAAAGAGGGGGCCATGTCTGAGCATCGCCTTAAGGCGATGTGAGTTTGGCCCCCGGCCGCTCTTTTTGCC